>CASBRB010000489.1 GCA_949127975.1 Oscillatoriales cyanobacterium PMM_0019
ACCTCTGCTTGGTGGGAGCAATTCCACCAAGTAAGCCGACTCGATCGAGACAGAAAGCCCAAGTTGTGAAACTTGGAGTCCCCCGTTATACCGCTTTTGTTAACGGGGGAGGATGTCAAAATTGTACCATTTCCGGCTTGGTCAAGCAACAAGTCACCTTTTATCTATCCGCCGGGAAGACCCCCGCTATATCTGATTACAACGATGGGCACAATTATTCAAGACTTGGATTACTGGCGGCTCGTTTTTCAAACCTTATTCAGGAGCGAGTTTTCGTAACCATGCAGGGAACGTTAAATGAGATTGATATTCGCAGCATCCTGCAACTGATCGAGTTGGGTCAGCGAACGGGAGAATTATTGGTAGAGGCGTATAGCTCCCCTGCTATCAGTACCAGAGAAGGGTATGGGTTTTCCTCGGAAACAGAACCTGAATCGTACCAGGAAGTTTTACCGCCACCAAGGTGCTTTTGGTTTGTCTTCTTCATCAACGGGCAAATAGCATACGCGGCTGACAGCGAAGGGAGTTTGTTGCGTCTGCGCGACTACCTGCGTCGCTATCGCGCTGAAGCGGCTCTGGACACTCTGCAAGTACCATCAATGGCCTCTACCAATGCGCTTGAGTACGGCTACCTGTGGGCACTGCTGGAAAACCATGTACTGACAACGGCGCAAGGACGCAGCATTATCGAAAGCATGGTGCATGAAACCCTATTTGACCTGCTGAGTTTACACCAGGGGTCTTTTATATTTGAAATAGGTCCAGCATTGGCACCGCAACTAACTAGCTTAGAAATTGCTCCCAAGGCGATCGATATTATGAAGCAGGTGCAGGCGTGGAAGCAGTTTCACCCTCATATCCAGTCACCCAACCAATGTCCGGTGATTGCTGACTTTGATAACTTGAGTGCCGCATTGCCCAAAAAAGCTTTTAATACCCTGAAAGCTTTTGCCGACGGCAAGACGTCCCTGCGCCAGCTAGCTCGTTATTTCAATCGCGACATTTTAACAGTAGCGGGAGCGATTTATCCTTATGTACAACAGGGGTGGGTGCAACTACTAATGAGAACCGATCGAGAAATACCAGTCTCCAAACGTGAATTTGTCATCAGGCAAATTGTCAAGGTTCCTCACGTTGTTTGTATTGAGGATGACGTTGCCATCGGCAAGGCAGTCGAATATATCCTCAAACAACAGGGTTATCAAGTGACAACGGTTAAAAATCCGCTAAAGGCCCTCAGCCTCGTTTTTGAAATCAAACCAGATCTCATCCTCTGTGACATCGCTATGCCGCAACTGGATGGATACGAAATTTGTGCCATGCTGCGTCAATCGACTGCCTTTCGCCAGGTACCGATCGTCATGCTAACTGGCAGAGAGGGTTTTATCGACCGACTTAGGGCACGTATGGTAGGGGCAACCGACTACCTAACTAAGCCCTTTGGAGAAAGTGAATTATTGATGCTTATAGAAAAATATATAGGCTCACACGACTTCTTAAAACTAAAATCCGACATCAGTTTTCCGGAGGAGATTACTCAAACCAATATCCGGGTGGGCTAAAGCAGACATTTGCCTGCTTTGGACTATTTAAGGATAAACAGTGATACTAAGGACAGGGACAAGTAAACTCTCAACCAGCCTAGAATTAATTTAAATTTAAGCAAAAAGCCGGCAAATCAGGTAAAAAGGTATGAGTACAGTTCTAGTGGTAGAAGACAGTCCCGCCCAACGGGCAATGATCAAAGACCTTCTCAAAGGGAGTGGGTTAAAGGTTACCGAGGCTATTGATGGTGTCGAAGCGTTAGAAAAAATCGTCAAGGATTGTCCAGACGTGGTGGTTTTGGATATTGTCATGCCCAGGATGAATGGTTACGAAGTATGTCGGCGTCTGAAATCCGATCCCAAAACCCAAAACGTTCCCGTGGTAATGTGTTCGTCCAAAGGAGAAGAATTTGACCGCTACTGGGGCATGAAGCAGGGTGCAGACGCCTACATTGCCAAACCCTTTCAACCAACAGAGCTGATTGGTACTGTTAAACAATTGCTACGAGGGTAGGTATAAATAACTATGGTAGGCAATTACGACTTTTTAACCAACTCAGGTCACGATAACTCACCAGGAATTCAGGAACTAGAAAGCCCTGAAGGTGAGCTACACCTGCGGTTTTACGTTCCTTCGGAAAATGAATTTGCTCTTCCTGCCATCGGCGTCCGAGAAGTGTTATCAACGCCGCCAGATCGGATTACAGCCATTCCCAATGCTTCTCACTTACTGTTGGGAACGCTAAACTGGCGAGGACAGGTGATTTGGGTGGCAGATTTAGGTCAATTTCTGGGAGATGCGGTGGCGTTGAATACAGATCGGCCGGAAATTCCCGTTATCGTTATTGAAGATCAGGACACAATGATCGGGTTGGCGGTTGAGAGAATTGTGGACATGGACTGGCTAGATATAGAACAGGTGCAAATGCCTACGAATGTTGCAGATAGTATGGTACCATTTTTGCGAGGTGAGTGGTCGATCGACCACTCACAGAATCGCTATCTTAGACTGCTAAACCAGGTAGCAATTCTTCGTTCAGCGCGGTGGGGAGCATGAAATCATTAAAAAAAAGAAAATTGTTATCGCTCATTAATTTTTAAAATTTAATCATTGGGGGTAGGCAAATGGCATCTAGTAGTGATTACGCGCAGGAATATCAACAGGCGGAAAAAGCATACTTACAGGGTAGCTATGAAAAGGCAGCTCACATTATTGACCGATTAATTGAAGAAATGCCCAACGATCCCAGCACTCGTTTACTGCGGGGTCATATATACTGCTATGGGCTGCAGCAGTACGATGTAGCTTGTGAACAGTATGAGTTGGTACCGCAACTGACATCCGAGCAAGATTTTATAGAATATGCTCACAATGGCTTGGAATACGCACGCGCGTGCAGTACTTCAGCCAACAATGCTGAAGAGGAAATGGGAGATAACAGTAAGCACGTCGCTGAGTATCAAGGGCAATTTGATGAAGAACCCATGCCCAAAGTAGGGCAAGAGCAGTCTAGAGGCTACTTGAATGACATGGATATAGGCAACCAGGATGTTGTAAACACCCTAGGGGAACATAATTTTGAGGCTCTAGACGAAGAATCAAATACCTTTCCTTTTAAAAATCTGGATGATGAATTTCTGGAAACAATTGGGATAGGTTCAGACGCAGATCCTTTTGCCTTTGGTCAGTACCAGCCCGAAGAATACTCTCTAGAAATCTCGGATACACCGGAAACAAGATTTTCAGGAAATGACTTATTTCCCATCGATGCCTTCAACTTGGAAGATAATGCAGATGCCGCAGATCAAACATTAGTCTTCAATACATTTGACGACAGCGATCACACAGCATCGACAATGCATTTGCCCCATAGCCCAGAAGAGGAGGTGCCTGATGAAAGCACTAGCTACGACGCTTACTACTCCCATGAACAAAAATTAAATAATTTCCCCTCCGAACACCCACCTTCTGAGGATGAAACGCTGTTAATGAGGTCAGGAGAACTCACTAATCCGGTTGCAGAAAACTTCCAATACGGACAAAGTTCCTATGAAGACACTAATCTGTTTATGCCTGAGGAGAATGGCAATAATGGAACACAACATTATTCACCCAACCAAAATGGGAGTAACTCCCAAGACCGCTTTGACTTTGATGCCTTTGAGGAAGCCTTTGGCAGTATGCCGGAGCCAAGGTCAGAAGCCGTAGAGGCTTACACAGAGGGGTCAGAAGTCCCTAATTATCAATCGAGCCCAAAAGGCTTTTTGGACGCATTTGATGAATTTGATGACTTGGGCAGTATCCCGGATTTTGACTTGTCACCAGGAAACAGCTCCCCAGGCCATACTGGCGCTGAATTTGGGATGTCTGGTAACAGTGGACCTGTGTCTGCACCCTTGACATCTGGAGGAGTGACGGCTCGACTGAGTAGTGATGGAGGTGACGAGGATGAAATATTTAGTATCACCAGCACATCGGGACTGAAGGATGGGGTCAGACCGGAACAAATACCCAGCTTCACACAACCCTCTCAACTCAAAATAGAACCATTAGTTACGGTTGAGCAAAGCTGGTTAGCTTGGTTTGAAAATGCCTCGCTGAAAACCAAACAGTTTTATACTGCTGCGATCGTTGGAGTTACCTCTGCGGTGTGTGCAGGAGCAGTAAGCTGGTTGATGGCTAACACGGTTCCACAAGCTAACAAACCCTATGTAGCCTCACATCTTCGCAATACCGGCTGGGCAGTGAGTCTAGTGGCAGGTGTCGTTAGTGCTGGCACGACTTGGTTTTTTGGAAGGGCTACCAGCAAGCAGATAACGATCGCCACATCAGATTTGCAAGCTCAGTTTGAAGAGATGGCTCAGGGCAATCTCGACGCCACCGCTACCGTTTACTCGGAAGACGAATTAGGTCGCGTCGCGACGGCATTTAACCAAATGGCGCGTGTTACCCGGATGACTATCAGCGAATTGCAACACAAGGCGGTAGAACTAGAGCAAGCCAAGGAAGACCTCCAGCGCCAGGTGATTCGACTACTTGATGATGTCGAGGGAGCCGCAAGAGGCGATCTAACCGTACAAGCAGAAGTCACAGCAGACGTTTTGGGCGCAGTTGCCGACTCGTTTAACCTGACAATTCAAAACTTACGTGAAATTGTGCAACAGGTTAAAATTGCGGCGCGACATGTGAATAAAAATGCTACTGACAGTGAGGCGTTTGCTCGCGGCTTATCTGCCGATGCTTTGCGACAAGCAGAAGAATTGGCTGTCACCCTCAATTCAGTACAGGTGATGACGGACTCGATTAAGCGAGTGGCTGAAAGCGCCCGAGAAGCTGAAGAAGTAGCCAGAGCAGCTTCGGCAACAGCCCTGAGAGGGGGTGAGGCGGTGGAACGAACCGTTGCCGGAATTTTAGAAATTCGCGAGAAAGTGGCAGAAACCACCCGCAAAGTAAAGCGGCTGGCTGAATCATCTCAGGAAATTTCTAAGATTGTAGCGCTAATTTCTACAATTGCTTCTAGGACTAATCTGTTGGCTCTCAACGCTAGTATTGAAGCTGCCCGTGCAGGTGAGGCTGGTCGTGGCTTTGCCATTGTAGCGGATGAGGTGCGGCAACTGGCCGATCGGGCGGCTAAAGCCCTGAAGGAAATTGAACAAATCGTGCTGCAAATTCAGAGCGAAACTGGCTCGGTGATGACGGCGATGGAAGATGGACTCCAGCAGGTGATTCAAGGGACACGATTGGCAGAACAAGCCAAGCGATCGCTCGACGATATCATTCAAGTCGCTAATCGGATCGATGCCCTAGTACGTACTATCACCGCTGACACCGTAGAGCAAACTGAAACCTCACAGGCTGTTGCCCAAGTGATGCAATCTGTAGAAATGACTGCCCAAGAAACTTCCCAAGAAGCCCAGCGCGTATCAGGTGCCCTAGCAAACCTGGTAGGTGTGGCACGAGACTTACTGAACTCGGTTGAGCGCTTCAAAGTGGAAGCTATTGATGGTAAGTAGATTCACACCTCCCCTCCCATCTGGAGGGGAAGGTTAGATATAATTATACTAGGGAAGATACTTCTGATAACCTCAGGGTTCTCCTCGGTGGAAGCCCCTACTAAAAACTTACTTACGGGATACTGCTATGCAGACAGAACAACAACAGCGAATCATGGGCTACTTCATTGATGAAGCAAAAGAACACCTCAATACTATTGAGCAAGGTTTGCTGAATCTGCAAAACACCATTACCGATCGAGAAATGGTGAATGAAGTCTTTCGCGCCGCCCACTCTATTAAAGGGGGGGCGGCCATGTTGGGAATCAGCAGCATTCAAAAAACCGCCCACCGATTAGAAGACTGTTTTAAACTCCTTAAAGAGTGTCCAGTAAAGGTAGACAACAAACTGGAAACTTTATTTCTCAAGGTGTTTGATACTCTTAGTGCCCTGGTGGCAGAACTCCCTAAACCGTTTGGTTTAACGGAGGAAATTGCTAAGAAAATAATGGTGGACGTAGAGCCGATTTTTGCAGAACTGAACAATCACGTAAACCAGCTGGTTCAAAACCCAGGTTCAAGCACCAGCGAACTAAGTGCAGCATTAGAAATAAAACCAACTGATGATAAAAACAATAGAAAAGCGTTAGAACAGACATTTGAAAAAACAGTTCTGGCGCAGCTACGTGAATTGTTGCAGATTTTTAGGCAACCCGAACAACCCGTGAATCGGCAAGAGCTGCAAAAAATATGTCGCAGCCTGATAGCTCTTGGCCAACAGTTTAATTTACCGAAATGGAATAATTTATTAGAAACAGCTTCTTCAGCTTGCGCTAATCCGTCTAACTCATTTCGTACTCTGGCAAGCATCGTCATCAAGGAAATCAAACAAGCCCAAGAACTGGTATTAGCCGATCGCGAAACCGAAATTCTACCCAGCCGCCAACTGAAAGCCCTCGTGCCCCCAGAGTCAAGGAAGGCACCCGCTGAAGAGTCATTGACATCGAGTCCTGGTGAGAGAGCAAAGGTGGTTGAGTCTAAAGAAGAATTTAATCCTCTAAAATCTGAACCTAAAAACCTGTCGCAACCAGCTATCCCCTTCCCGGCAACACGGATACAAAAAAATTATGACAAAGCAATGAAAAAAGGAGCAGCAGCACGAAATGTTAACGAACCAGAGGTGGGAATTCTAGAACTAGACAGTTTGGCAGAACTGTTCTCAGGAGAAACGCCTGAACTGGATGAAAATTGGCAATCAGAAACAACCATCAGTAATATTGACGCTAAAGAAATGATGGATTCTATCGAAGAATTAAATTTAGACTTGGATAGCGACTTTGCAGATCTACTGATTGAGTCAGATAACCAAAAATCTACAGCGCCAGAAATATCTGAGTTAGACGACTTCATGAATCTGTTTGGTGAAGAAATACAGTCAGAAGCTGAAGTCAGAGTAGCAAAAGCAGAAGGCTTAAGTGATGAAGATTTTTCAGATTTTTTATGGGAAACAGAACAACCAGAATTACAGGCTAAATCCGCAAAAGAATCAGATGATTTAAGCAGTTTGTTTGGTGAAGAAATCTGGTTTGCAGATGAATCGTCAAACCCCAGTCTACCAGATAGTGTACCAAAACAGCAGGACGACGAGGAACTATTAAATATTCTCACAGCCGAGGACGTAAATGAGGCGTTATCGACGGCAGCTAACAGTCCAAATGCTCTAAATGCATTAAATGACGATTCAAGTTTGGATAACTGGTTGAATGAATTATCAGAAAATGAATTTGTATTCACACCAGCAGATTTCGATCCAGAGCTAGTGTTAATAGACGAGGATCGGTCAAATAGCAATAATTTATTAGAAGTTCAAACCCAGGATGTTACTGAAGAATCAGCAGCAAAAACGCCAGTAAATGACTTAAGTTTAGATTTTCTAGAAGAAGAGGGCAATAATTGGGATTTTTCCAGTTCGTTAGAACAAACAATGGCAGAAGAGGAGTTAGACGAACTGGATGAAATAACTGATAAAGATTCAGAAAGAATAATATCGGGAGAAGAAGAAGTATTAAGTAAGAATAGCGAAAATAAGGAATTATCAAAAGATAAGGCTCTGGATGTTTTATTTGGAGAAACGCAACTAGATGAAAACTATCAAGAGTCAAGCGAGAGTTCTGAGTTATCAGAGGATTTGGGAATTGAAACATTTTTAGAGGATCAGTCCCTAGATGACTTATTTGAGGATGAGGAATCTGATGAAGCAGCGACTCTTGACGAGACAAAAGACAATCTGTTTGGTGAAGTTGATGAATTCTTAGAACCCTCGTCAAAAACGGTGCTACCAGAGGCGGCAGCAAAGCTGGAAGCGCTGTTTGATGCTGAAGGCAGCGACGAGCTCGCAAGTGCCTTGGATTTGGATGAAGAGTGGGATATAGATTCAGCGCTGGAATTGGCACCTGCCCAAACTGACGAAGCCGCAGAGAAGCTGGATGCTTTGTTTGATGCTGAAGACACCTTAATTGCGGATGCCCTAGAGTCTGATGAAGAGTGGGATATAGCGTCAGCGCTGGAGTTGGATACAGATGACTTAGAAGCATCTGGAAAATTATCACCCGCTGAGGCCCTAGAGACATCGCAGTACCCGTCAAAAGTTGAAGAAGAATGGGATGATTTAAGTGAATTTTTGACAAAAGATGAATTGTTTTTAGAGACGGATGGGGAGGAATCTGCTGACAAAACTCCCCAGTTCGATATCTCCTTAGATGAGTTTGAGGAGTTAGAAGCTAACTTGAA
Organism: Oscillatoriales cyanobacterium PMM_0019; assembly: GCA_949127975.1. Classification (GTDB taxonomy): domain Bacteria; phylum Cyanobacteriota; class Cyanobacteriia; order Cyanobacteriales; family CASBRB01; genus CASBRB01. Next base: position 8,328 of record CASBRB010000489.1, read on the forward strand.
TGAATCAGAAACTCTGGATACATCCGAGCTGCATGCTGCTGACACGGAAGAGTTTGACGAATGGGATGCATTGTTGGATGAGGATGTAACTCTCAGTGGAAATGATGACAAGTCATCCGAGGAATTTGACGAATTGGATGCATTGTTGGATGAGGATGTAACTGCCAGTGGAAATGATGACAAGTCATCCGAAGAGTTTGACGAGTTGGATGCATTGTTGGATGAGGATGTAACTTTCAGTGTAAATGATGACAAGTCAACGGATGAATTTGACGATCTGGATGCCTGGCTAAATGATAATGCCGTTGGGGAATTAACCAACAGTAATGATTTTGATGAACTGGAAAATTTACTAACACAAACCCCACCGATAAAAGCCGAAAAACAACTCCCCCCTAAGGGTTCGTCTTATGAGAGTTCAGCAACCGCAAATGCTGTTGAGGATGAATTCGACGAACTGGAAAAAATGATGCAGGATAGTGACAGTAAGATAAGCCCCCCAAGCTTGGGGAAAGCTCCCTTACAGCCAATACGTAGCCGGCTGTCAAAAGCATTTGGCGATCAGACTACTAAGGTGCCTGTCAAGCACTTGGACAACTTAAGCAATTTAGTAGGGGAACTGGTGGTAAGCCGCAACAGCCTGGAGCAGGATCAGGAACGGATGCGCCAATTTCTGGATAACTTACTGAGCCAAGTGCAGCAACTTTCGGATGTGGGTGCCAGAATGCAGGATTTATATGAGCGATCGCTCCTGGAAACCTCGATCATTGCTAGCCGCCAGCATCACCGAAATTTATCTAAGTTGGATAGTTCATCGCTGCAGCTTCAAAACCCTAGTAAATATGACCCGCTAGAAATGGATCAGTTCAGCCCGATACACTTGCTGTCCCAAGAAATGATCGAGTTGATTGTTCGGGTACGGGAGTCAGCTTCGGATATCGAGTTTTTAGTGGAAGAAACAGACCAAGTCGCCCGGATGCTGCGACTAATCACAACTCAGCTACAAGAAGGGCTAACGCGATCGCGCATGGCACCGTTTAAGCAGACCGCCGAAAGATTACCTCGTGCCGTGCGAGATATTTCAATGAAGTTAAACAAGCAGGCGGAGCTAATCGTAGATGGCAAGGACACCTTAATTGACAATGTCATCCTGGAAAAACTCTACGACCCGATGACCCACTTGATTAACAACGCCATGACTCACGGCATTGAGGAGCCACAAAAACGCATCGCCGCAGGTAAGTCACCTGTAGGTCGCATTACTATCCAGGCATTCCACCAAGGCAACCAGACGGTGATTTCCGTATCCGATGATGGGGCTGGTATTGATATCGAGCGAGTCAAAGCAAAGGCAATTGAAAAAAGGCTCATATCGTCACAAGACGCTAAAAGCTTGTCTAAACAGGAGGTATACGAGTTTCTCTTCGATGCTGGCTTCAGCACCCAAGACCAAGCCAATGATTTCGCTGGTCGTGGTGTAGGCATGAACGTGGTGATCACCAGTTTGAATGAAATTCGGGGGATAATCAGTACCGAATCCACTTTGGGCAAGGGAACCACGTTTACGATTCGGTTGCCTCTAACCCTGAGTATTGGTAAAGCACTATGCTGCCTCAGCGACAGGGCTAGTATTGCCTTTCCTATGGATGGGGTGGAAGATATGTTCGATGTGCCCGTTGATGCCATTAAAACCGATACCGACGAGCAGCGGTGTATTGCCTGGCGGGACACGCTCCTACCATTCCAATCTCTATCAGAACTGTTGACGTATAATCGTCAACTTAGTCGGGGCAGCGTTTACGGTGGCAAGCGGGAAGACAACATGATATCCATAGTCGTGCTGCGCAGTGCCGGAAACTTTTTGGCAGTCCAGGTGGATAAAGTGGTAGGCGAACAGGAAATCGTGATCAAGCAACTGCACGGTCCCGTGCCTAAACCAGTGGGGATCGCTGGTGCTACCGTGCTTGGGGATGGCCGAATTATGCCGATCGCCGACGTTTTAGAGCTGATTGATCTCTCTAGAGGGGTGACGAGCAAACAACATACCGATCTCTGGCTGAGAGATCATTCAGTACCTGAAGTCCCAGTTAAGACTGAACCGATGGTGCTGATTGTCGATGACTCGATTACGGTGCGGGAACTTCTCTCTATGACCTTTAATAAGGCAGGTTACCGAGTAGAACAAGCCCGTGATGGACAAGAAGCCTGGGATAAACTCCGGTCTGGTTTACCTTGCGATATCGTCTTCTGTGATATTGAAATGCCCAGAATGGATGGTCTAGAGCTACTGTCTCGAATTCAAAAAGACGATACCCTCAACCATCTCCCAGTAGCGATGCTTACCTCTCGCGGTGCTGTCCGACACCAGCAAATGGCTGCTGAACTAGGGGCTAGTGGTTACTTTACCAAACCTTATCTGGAAGAAGCACTACTCGATGCGGCTCAACGGATGATGAAAGGGGAAGTATTGCTTCACGCCCCCAGCAACGCATAAATGAACAGGAGTCAGGAGACAGGAGTCAGGCGGTTTTCTCGTTCCAAGCCTTGGCCTGGGAACGCTGTTGGTGAGGCAGAGCCGACAGTACTGTAGCACTGCCTCTACATATAGCATTGAGTAGGGTGGGCTCTCCCGTACTTAGGGTGATAAAAAAATCTTATCTATACTTGGAAGCCCTTTGATAATAAGCGTTGATCGAGAGATTTATTATTTGATTTTTCTTATTTAAATTATTAATGATTGAACGATTGAGTAACGATTAATGAACTTTAAGTAGTTTAGGTTTTGGTAGTGCTTTAAGTTTACTACGTAGTTTACCCGAATTAAGCTACCTCAGATTTATCAAGTGCTGAAATGACAGACACAATGAAATAGATGCAGTACTCACTATAAGTTCAACAACCAAATAAATCCAATGAAAGTTGGTGGTTTTCTGGTAAATCAGTTGAGTCATTAAATTTAGTATTAGACTTAGATTTTGTTCTAGATTTAGTGACTTTAGTGACTATAGTTTCTGATGGAATTGGTGTAATTCGCCAACTTATGGTAAAAATCACAGGTTTTTAGATGACGTGCGTTAGCGTTAGCGGCGGAGCATCGATCTCTTTCGCTCTATCTGGTAACGGTTACCAGATGCGGTTGTACACTACATCATACTACGAGAGTTAAATGCCATAAATCAATGCTGATAACATAGCTATGTCTGCCATCATCCCTACATTGTAGTACAGATTTGATGATTTGACGCTTGAGTTTCCGGTAGAATAGTAGCAGTGGAGTTTATCGAGCGAGCAGAATGAGTAAAACCAAGCAGCAGAAGGATAAGAAACGTCCTCATCTCAATAAGTCAGCGATCGTCGTCAGTGAATCAGAATTATTGAGTGATGCTGAACTATCTCAGATCTGTGGTGGGGCTTCGATAGGTGGAAAAAATATCTGTTAATGAACTGAACTGTGAATTCTATAGGAGTAAAGATGAGCAAGAAGAAACCGATCGCTATTCACCATCAGCAAGTATCGTCAGGGAAATCTGAATTATTGAGTGATTCAGAAGTGTCGGCAGCGAAAACTGAATTATTGAGTGATGCCGAACTATCTCAGATCTGTGGTGGGGCTTTGATGGGTGGAAAGAATATCTTGTAATGAACTGAACGGTATAGTTTACTTGGGTGATTTGAACTGCATCACGATTAATGATGGATTGCTTGAACTGTTGTAGAGATTAATCAGGTTAAAGGGTTGACAATTAGCTGAATTCCTTATAATTTCAGATATTGACATCAATGAAAGCTACTCAATTGTAATCCCCTACCGCTACATAAAACTGAGGATTAAGGAAAGTTAATGTGGCGATAATTCCCACCACAAACCACATTAACTTATCGAAATACAATTGACTAGGGATTTGACGATTGTTTCGATGTCTTCTATTGACGACATGACTTGTTGGATTACTCTTATTACGTTGATTTGGAGTAGTCAATTCCCAATCTAATTTCTTCATCCAATCTAATTCATTCCCCACCTTTTCAGCACTAGATTCACCTCCTCCTCTGAAGTTAGTGGTTTTGGCTTTGGGAACTTTGTACCCAAACTAGCCTTAAATGAAGATATCTGACGCTGTAACTGAGGCGGCAGTAAATGTGGATTCTTCTTTAGCATTTGTGCCATGTCATCACTCAGCAGTTCTTCGGCTGCCTTTACTGCCGCAATATCTGCTGCTCTATTCATGTCAACTTCTTCATATCCCGCCACCTTCAATTCTATGTCCGAAATAGGCGTTGCTTGTCGATCAATCTCAATTGAATCTGAGTCTTGCTCAACTATCCCCTTATCAGTATTAGCAGTAGCAACCAACGATGCAGTTGATGAATATGAAGTAGATGAAGTAGATGAAGTAGATGAAGTTGATGAAGTTTGTTCAACAATTGATTCATTATCCTCATCTCTCATAGCAGTGGTTTTCCCTGGTACTTTAAAACCTGACGCTTTTTTATACTTCGTCAAATGCTCGTCGAAAGCATCCAACGTAGCTAACTGAGATTTGCTCACATAGAACTTTTGTCCTACTCCCTTCCCGCCAGAAGATTATGTACTACAGGCGGACGACGGCGCGGGCGAAGTAATCGCGCCGTCGTCCGCCGGCAAGGGAACCCCTTAAGTATTATTACTTACAACGTTCGACGCTCCCGGTCGGTCATCTGCTAGAGCGCCGGTCCAGTAGAACTATTTAACAAAATATACAAGATGTGTATTTTGTGTAAATCGAACTTTTTGGCACTTCGCTTGAATGCGATCGCTCTTAACCAGACCTGAAAATTCAGCCAAAAATGGCGTTTTCGTCTGATACACATAATTGTGTTTTTGTCAACCACTCTTACTGGACCGGCGCTCTAGTAATTATTACTTGACTTTTTAGATCTTTTTAAGGGATAATTTGAGCAGATAAATCAATGGCTTACAAATAATGAACAACCGGACTGACAGATTAAAACAAATTCCTCCAGATTGGGAATCGTGGCCAAACTTATACTATCAATATCAACAGAGTTATATTCGTCAAAAATTATTAGCAATTAAATATTTGTGGTTGGGTTATAGTCGTCAACAAGTTACCCAGATGGTGTCATGTAGCTATCTCACTTTAACCCAGTGGCTAGATGATTTTTTATCGGGTGGTTTGTCAAAATTAACCCAACCAATCACACACCTAGTCCCATCTCGGCTCAATCAAGAACAACAAATAGAATTGAAGAGAATGCTTCTAGAAGACTCCCCTAAAGATTATGGTATAGATAAATACATTTGGACAGCAAAAATAATTATTACAGTTCTTAAAGAAAAATGGGATGTATCACTTAAAGATACTAGGATTTATGAAATTCTGGATGAGCTTAACTTATCTCACCAAAAAGCTCATCGGGACTATGCTAATGCTGACTCATATCGTCAAAAACAGTTTGTAGATATTCTTAAAAAAAAAATCTCATGCCAGCAGATAGGTGAAAAAATTATCTTTTTTGATGAATTTGCAGTTTACGACCGTCCTAGTTTATTTTATACTTGGGCAGAAAAGAATAGTAGACCAGAGATTGCCAGTAATGAAAGGCGAAGAAATAAAGTCAACGGCTTTTTCTGTGTAGATGCGTTAACGGGTGAAGAGTATCTTAAATTAAGCGATCGGGCTAAAACTGAAAATATTGTTAGTTATTTTGCTGAACTATGTAGTGATGTAAGCCAGCAAGGGTTTCAGAAATTAACCGTATTTCTAGATAATAACAGTACTCATAAACAAAAAATGCAACGCCTTTTACAACTAGAATTAGTCAAAATGAAAATCCAGTCTTTTCAGGTAGAGTTTATTTATACACCACCTTATTCGACTAATTATAACTTAGTTGAGTATTTAATACATCAGCTTAGATTACAACTGCTACACCATCAACCTGTAAATACAACTATTGAAGAAGTCCGCTATAGGATTGAGCAATATTTACAAGCTAACCAGCTTCAAACTCCACAGCAAATTAAAAATATTATTAATCATATTTTAGCTCTAGCTAAGTAATTTTATTACATAGCAGTTGTTAAAAAACAGGACGGCTCTCCCGTACCTAGGCTGATAAATTTTACTAATCACTTGTCTGAAAGCCTTGAACAGAGGGAAATATAAGGTTCTCTTTCGTGGTAGCACCTAGATATGCTAAAGGAGGCCTAAGTCCTAAAAAAATCCACTACAGCAGTAAATTTAACCTGCAATAATTAGCAATTTTTTCCTATGAATCCATCCCAAGCATAAAACGGCATTAAACTTTTTCTGATACTGGATTTTAACTAATAGAAAAAGATTTTTGTTTAAATCCGGTTATCGATGGTTGCGCCTGCCGGCTGACGACGGCACGATTGCTTCGCCCGCGCCGTCGTCAGCCTGTAGTACATAATCTTCTAGCGGGAAGGGAGTAATCGATATGGGTTAATCTCTAAATAACTAAATCTATCCCTCCTCGTTCTAGTCGCAATATCATACTTCGCATTCAGTTCGCTTACCAGCATGTAATGTATCTCTGGATCTAATTGATTCCCATTAATTGGCTCATGCCAATTATCCACTATTTCATTCAGTTATACATCCTCTAGTGCCACTTCCTTTGGATATATTAGTTCATCATTATTAACTACTTTCTCTTTCATGATTGATTCTCCTGATTCATTGACATCTGCTGCTGTTACTACTACTGCTGCTGCTTCTTCAATCCTCAAGTTATCTGAATTTACTGATTCTAAATCATACCAATCTGACGAAGCTCCATAATTGCCTGACTCAGAATCAGACCAATTATCATCGAAATCTTCCCCATCTATTCCCTTCGACACGTTCATCACTTTCTCCTTGTTTAATCGCTATGAGTTTACTTCCATTTTCTACCGCCGACTTTATCCCTACCACCGCCTCTATACCATTTCTTCACTGCCGACTTTATTCCTACAACCGCCTCTATGACACTTTCACCACCACCCCCAAAGCCCCCAATCAATGCCTCTATGCCACTTTCACCACCACTCCCAAAGCCCTCATTAGATTTCTACGATCTTTTTTCGTATACGAAATTCCTCATCGAATTTATCTCCCTTCCCAATTCCTCCCTCAATCAATGCCCCCTTTATCTCTTCGGAGCCCTTCTCTACTGCCTACTTCCCCCACAATCACTGCCTCTATGCCACTTTCACCCCTGCCTCCTTTGCCCCCAATCAATGCCTCTATGCCACTTTTACCCCTGCCTCCTTTGCCCCCAATCAATGCCCCTTTCCTAAAAGACACATCATTATATTTGACATAGCCATGACTGTCAAGTATCTCTATTCCTTTTCTCATAAATCAATAAATAAATGAAGCCGATGATTATATCAGTGTTCATTGATTTGGCATCTATCTAGAGTCGGATGTACTCTATCGTTTGTCGGCTAACAGTTCGGCGATCTTCTGAACCCATTGCAGGCTGGAACCCTTATGTCATCGACCCCGGTCATTTTCCAGTCGTGCGATCGTACAAGGACCAATCTGATTCCTTTGTTTGTGATGGCAGAAGCTTATGCACATTTTGACTGATTTGTCAATGCGTAAGTCCTAATTCTGTGCATTGGACATTAGATGTCACATTCCACGAAGATCAGTCCCGGATTCGTTCTCTACACAGCGCACAAAATTTTGCTTTACTACGTCGCATTGCTCTCAATGCCTTAGAACGAGAAACTTCTTTTCGCCGTAGTATTCGCCAAAAGATACGGCGAGCCGCTACTCACTTTCAGTATATGCTTTCTGTCTTGGCTGCGGCTATCTCAAACTCGAACTCCATACTATGCTCCTCTTGTCAATAGGGTTTGAGACGCGCTTACCCTGGTCAGCGGAGCCTCTCGCACTACATTAAGCGATCGTAGACCAACCCTGACCAAATCTGAACTAAAATGGCATAAAGAGTTCAAACAAGGTCAAATTTCACTTTTCAGGATATGACAACAGAACTTAAAAATAAAGCGTTATCACTTCTCCGTCAAGCTCTCAATGACCCAATAGCTGAATTTCGAGATGAACAATGGGAAGCGATCGTTGCCTTAATCTTCGATCGCTCTCGTCTACTTGTCGTGCAACGCACTGGCTGGGGAAAAAGTTTAGTCTATTTTTTAGCAACTCGCTTGCTACGAGAACAAGGTGCTGGTTCTACTCTCCTCATTTCACCCCTACTGGCTCTTATGCGAAACCAAATTGCCGCAGCCGAACGAATTGGCGTTAGAGCCGCAACGATTAACTCCGCTAATATAGATGAATGGCAACTCGTACAAACGCAATTGCTAGCGGGAAAAGTCGATATATTGCTGATTTCTCCAGAACGATTGGCAAATGAAAAATTTAGGGAAACCATCCTGTTACCAATATCTCAGCGCATTGGGTTATTTGTCGTTGATGAAGCCCACTGTATTTCTGATTGGGGACATGATTTTCGCCCTGACTATCGGCGGATTGTTCGGATTTTGCAAGCACTCCCTCCCAACATCCCAGCCCTTGCTACAACCGCCACAGCTAACAACCGAGTCGTTAACGATATCATTGCTCAACTGGGGTCAAATCTGCACATATCCAGAGGCTCACTGACACGAAAAAGCTTGCAACTGCAAAATATTAATCTTCCCAGCCCAGCAACACGAATGGCATGGTTAGCCCAACACCTTCCTAACCTACCTGGAAGTGGTATTATTTACACACTAACTGTCAGAGATGCTGAACGTGTTGCTGATTGGTTAAGGAATCATAGGCTTGATGCAGAAGCTTATCACAGCGAACTGGATAATCAAGAGCGTGAGGCATTAGAAAACAGACTTATCAATAATGAAATCAAAGCTTTAGTAGCAACTACAGCTTTAGGAATGGGTTTTGATAAACCCGACTTAGGATTTGTTATTCATTACCAACGTCCAGGCTCTGTTGTTCATTATTATCAGCAAGTAGGACGAGCAGGTAGAGCCGTAGAACAAGCGTATGGAATTCTTATGAGCGGTAATGAAGACGATGACATTACCGATTATTTCATTAGAACAGCTTTTCCTCCAGAAGCTCATATTCAGCAGGTCTTAAATGTTTTAGAGCGGGCAGACGACGGTTTTTCTGTTACTGCCTTGGAGCAAGAACTTAATCTTTCTAGAGGGCAAATCGATAAAGTTTTGAAACTGTTATTGCTGGAGTCTCCCGCACCCGTTACTCAGCAAGACTCAAAGTGGTATGCTACGGCAGTTTCCTATCAACCCAATACTGCCAAAATCGAGCAGTTGACGCAAATTCGTCACCAGGAACAAGCTCAGATGCGGGAATATATGAAAAGTCAACAATGCCTAATGACTTTTCTAGCGAGAGAATTAGACGATCCCAACCCAACAATTTGTGGTAAATGTGCAGTGTGCTTAGGTAGACCTTTATTGCCAGAAACCTACTCAATGGAACTGGTAAATCAAGCAATCCAGTACTTACGCCGCAGCGAGCAAATCATAGAAACTCGCAAAAAATGGCCATCAAAAGCCCTTCCAAGTTATGGCTTCTCTGGGAATATTCGAGACAATTTAAGAGCTGAACTAGGACGGGCGTTGTCTTTGTGGGGTGATGCAGGGTGGGGAGAATTAGTGAAGCGGGGTAAATATCGAGATGGTTATTTTGATGATGAGCTAGCGCAGGGTACTTTTGAAATGATTCAACGTTGGCAACCTCAGCCTTTCCCTACTTGGGTGACTTGTGTTCCCTCCTTAAGTCGTCCAGATATTGTACCGAATTTTGCTAAACGGCTAGCTGATAAATTAAATTTACCCTTTATGCCAGTTGTTCGTAAAGTTCGCCAAGCTCAGCCACAGAAAACCATGAACAACAGTTATCAGCAAGCTCATAATCTGAATGGTGCGTTTGCGGTTGACTCTTGGCAGGGAATCAAAGGTTCAGTATTATTAGTTGATGATATGGTAGATTCACGTTGGACTTTCACTGTAATTGCCGCGCTTTTGCGTCAGGCTGGCAGCGGGTTGGTTTTCCCTCTGGCATTGGCACTGAATTATTTAGATTGAGCAGAATAGGAATTATGTTAAATCACGTATTAATGCCAGATACTCAAGCAATTCTGCTGTTGTGTGCCAGCTTTGGTCAAAATCGGCCTTCTCAACCGCAGCCCCTGACACTTAGTGAGTATAACGTCTTAGCTGGTTGGCTGAAGGAAAATCACATACGACCAGCGGGTTTGCTGGATTCAACAGGAAAAAATCAGTTACAAAAAATTCCTGCGGGTTTGCTCGAACTTCACAGAGTGCAAGCTTTGCTAGAACGGGGTGTCATGCTGAGTTTGGCAGTCGAGAAGTGGACGAATCAAGGGCTATGGGTATTGGCACGAAGTGACACCCAATATCCTCAACGTCTCAAGCATACACTCAAACATTTAGCACCAGCGATTCTCTATGGGGTTGGTAACGTAGAACTGCTATCTCAGGGAGGGCTTGCTATTGTAGGTTCCCGTGATGTTGATGAAGAAGGACTTGACTATACCCAGAGAATTGCACAGACTTGCGCTCAACAAGGAATGCAGGTGGTTTCCGGTGGGGCTCGTGGGGTAGATTCTTCGGCGATGCTGGCGGCAATTGATGCTGGTGGAACGGCTGTAGGTGTGTTGGCTGACAGTTTAACTAAGGCGGCTGTGGCGGGAAAGTATCGCGCTGGCATTAAAGAAGGTAGACTTACCTTGGTTTCTGCTTACGATCCTGACTCTGGCTTCAATGTTGGCAATGCGATGGGTCGAAATAAGTATATTTACGCCCTTGCTGACAATGCCTTGGCGGTTAGTTGCTCATATGAAAAGGGTGGTACTTGGGCAGGTGCAGTGGAAGCATTGGAACGGATAAAGGATGTCCCAGTTTTTGTGCGGCTACAGGGAACTGTACCAGAAGGTAATCGACAATTGGTTCAAAAGGGAGCAAAACCTTTTCCAGAAGCACCCTGGAATAATTCGTTGAGGGAACTTTTGGAGGCTGCTATATCAAAAGTAGTACCAACAACAACAGAAGTGGAAGCGAGACAGTCTGAGGTGGCGGATGTTGTGACGAATCAACCATTAGATAACCCAGTTAAAGATACTCCTCCGCAAGTCTTTCAATTTAGCCCAAAAGATATTTACGAAGCTGTTTTACCATTTATACTCAGTTATTTAGAGCAACCATTAGATGAGAAATCTCTTGCTGAACGTCTAGATGTACAACTTGGACAGATGAGGGCTTGGTTAAAAAGAGCGGTTGAAGAAGGTAAGGTGAGAAAAACTAAAAAGCCAGTAGCTTATGTAATTAATCAGGAAGGGGCTTTATTATCTTTGCTAAATCAAGTCAAATAAGCTATTTTAGGCATCAAGCTAAGAACACCTGTAGGGGCATCAGCGGCATTACGGCGAACAGAATCAGATTCATCTTCTAGAGCTGTGAGCAGTGCAGGAATTACCGACTCTGTGCCGATTTCACCTAAAGCATTAGCGGCTCTACCGCGAACATAATAGTCTTCATCTTTCAGAGCTGTGAGCAGTGCAGGAATTACCGACTCTGTGCCGATTTTACCTAAGGTTATCGCTAAGTGTCTTTAATTGCTCCAACAGATATTCTGCCGTATAGTATTCTTGAATTAATTGATGCCGAAATTCGATTTGATCGTCCGAGCCCAGTTGAATCAGATGATGCTTGAGTAAATCTTGCAGCCCAGAAATGGCACTCGCGTGAGGTTGATCGTTATTCTGATTCCGCAACAGTTCAGTCAGAATCTCTTCTGCTTGTTGCCGAGGAATGGCAACCTGAAATTCGGTTGCCTCGCGCCCCTGAGTCATCCTGAAAGCTAAATACTTTAACAGCAACTGCCATAAGTTCCGCGAGTTTTCCGGAACACTCTCTTTTAGTTCCTGCTGGAATTTCTGGGTGAACTGGCGAAACACCAAACCTAGATTAGGCGGCACTTTGCCTGTCTCGTCGAACACGGAACACAGCATCCATAACAGCAGCGGCGTTTGCCTAAACTCCTGCAACCTCTCGCCCAACTGCCCGAGCATCTGCTCTGCCCCATCAGGCAAATAATCCTTGACAAAATCCTGCGTTTGCGATTCAGTCAGGGGTAGCATTTCTAGCTGCTTGCTAATATCTAAGTTGCCCCCCATGCCGAGAACCCGCGTGGTGAAAATCATGGGCGTGTGTAGGTTGTTCTGCCGAAAGACTTTTACCTCCTGTCGGGCGGCATCGTCGGGCAATTCATTCAAACCATCCACCAGTAGCAACCAGCGCCCCTCAAACAGTTGCTTTTCAATCTCTGCTTTTTCCATCCACAACCCATGCCGCCTCAGGAAACTGCCGATCGCATCCAACATCGAAGTTTGATAATATCGAAGTTCTACCAGTACCGGAATTTTAACTCTATCGTCGCTTAGTGCATTTTCTGCTTCCTCTAACAATAACCGCTTCAGAGCCGTAGATTTCCCCGAACCAGGTTTTCCTACCAGCAGCACATGATCCTGAGCATACTTCCGCAGTCCTTCCAGTACGCCCAATTGCTCAATTTTTTCTTGCCCTTCACTTTTCTCTTCCTTGGTAGGCGACACGTTCTGTACTCTTAAGAAAAGGGCAACAGCTTTGATTTAAGCTTGTGGCGTTCTCGCGCATCCGTAATCGTGTAGCATTCTAACCATTCGGCGTAAGTTGTGCGTAGCGATTCTAGATACGGACTCCAGTTGACCATTTTGAGCCTTACTCGTTGAAATTTCGCATGATGCTTCAGCCTTTCCAATCTATTTTAATCTAAGCCACCTCAGCAGTGTCAAATGTCTAATCCAAGACTACCAGCCAACTCTCAATCCAAACCTCCATCGGAATTTGAGCTAGAGTTGCTCAAAGAGGAATACTTTTTCTTGCAAACGACGCTCGCAGACTACAAAAAACAGAATCTCTCTCTTTGGAGAGATGAAAACGTCTTTGCAGTCTGTAATGGTCAAAAAAAGTTGATCGGGCAGAAGTAGGAATATAAGTTAAAGCCGCAGATGAGGCTTCTGATACATGAATTTTGTGTATCTGCTACAAGGCGTTGAGTTTGAATGGGACGAAAACAAAGCGCTAAGTAACCTGGAAAAACATAGAGTAACCTTTGAAGAAGCTGCTGAAGTTTTCTTTGACCCCTTCTACCAATCGGGGGACGCTAACCCTAACCCAACTGCTAACGGTGAGCAACGCTATTTTATTATCGGCTATTCCATTGAGCAACGCCTCTTGTTAGTAGTTTATGTAGAACGAAGCAATCGAAACCGCATAATTTCAGCTCGCCCGGCTACTCGCACTGAAAGGAAATTATATGAAGAATCCTGACGAAGAACTCCAATTGCAACTGCACCCCCGTGAAAAAGAAACAGTATCTGTTGAAATCCCAAAAGATACTTTGGATTCACTAAAAAAAGTAGCGGATCGTCAAGATATGTCTCTACAAGCTCTGTTAAAATTCTATATTGGGCAAGGTTTACGCCAAGATTTATCCAAATTATTTTCTAGCCGCGTGCTAGAAGCAACTGCTGAAGTTCTAGCGCGGCACATTCAATCGGAAGAAGTAATATCAACCATTATTCAAGAAATTCAAGCCGAAACAAACCGTTAAAGCGATGGGGATGAAAGGTTTCAAATTGGTGAAATAAGGCTAGGTGACTTCTACGAGACTTTTTAGGCATCTCTATCTTACTGGACTAAATCACAATATTTAAACCAGTGGAAAGGTAAAGCTGTGCAATTTTAACCAGTCTTGTGTATGGGTCGCTACAACTAAAATAAAAATAATCCTGACAAAACTTTAGAAGCTATCTGAAAATGATTGGGCATTTTTCCAATATACAGGTAGTCGCACTGTTGATTCTTGGCACAGTGCCCATATAGCAATTCTCCTCCTAGTAAGCGTTCCCTGAGGAAATCAACAAATCCTAATTCATCTCCGTCATCAGATAAAATACAGTCTGCCTTAACCATACAAACCTCAAACCCCATTGGCTCACAAGTACTCATAGCCATGCCTACTGGTAAGAAGTCTACTGTCAAAACTTTTGGGTCTATTTTGTTTTCAAGGTAATAGTTGCGAGTCCAGTCATCAACCTTTCCCTCTTCCCAATCTCGCTGAAACTTTTTCTTTGACTCCAAAACCTCTGTCAAGCTTTCTTCTAAACTCAAAAAGGTAATTCCTTGCATATCCCAACGTAGTTCATCATTTTCATCTAAGCAATCATGCATATTTGAGTAACTGGAAAAGCTTAGATCTACTAGAGATGGGTCAAGCGACTGAATCAAATCTTTTGATACAGGTATTGATGCAAACAGATTGACTGAATGAACGCATTCATACCAAGCACGAACAGAAAATGGTAGTGTTCCCCAGCGTTGTTCAAAATCATCTAACAGTTGTAAGGTATGGGATTGAACTGGAACAAGTACCTGCTCAGGCTCTGAAAATTCAAAACCTAATTTCTTGAGCCGCTCTACTATCATCTCTAAATTGAGCTTGACACGCCTGATAGTCTCGCGAGCAACAGCTAGAGCATCAGTCCTTAAAGGCTGCTCAACAATTTCACCTAGTGCTTGAAGTTCCTTCCAAACACTTTTGTGTTCGCCTATCAAATAACGGTATAAAAATGTCTTTTCTGTCATAATTATAGCCCACCATCATTTAATCGCTCCTGAGGGGGGCGACAGCTATCTGTCAAACCCGCACGAAGTAATTGTTTGACAGATAGTTGACAAAATAAAAATGGTCTGCTATTCTCAAGAAGACCATCTATTAGTACACCGAAGTAGCGGAAGAAGTTGAAACTGCCAACTCTGCCAAGCGTTCCTGCTGATCTTGAGAGATGGCAGCTTGAATGATTGGTTCTAAATCACCTTCTAAAACCGTGTTCAGCGGATAGTTTTGCCCCAGACGGTGATCGGTAGCCCGGTTATCCTTATAATTGTAGGTGCGGATTTTTTCCGATCGGGAACCAGTGCCAACTTGCGCTCGCCTCATGGATGTAACTGCTTCGTGCTGTTCCCGTAGCTTCATCTCGTAAAGCTTGGCGCGGAGAATCTGCATCGCCCGCTCTTTGTTCTGCAATTGGCTGCGCTCTTCTGTACAGAAAATGCGTATCCCCGTAGGCTTGTGGAAAAGGTCAGCGGCTGTTTCTACTTTGTTAACATTTTGCCCACCAGCACCACCAGAACGAGCAGTGGACATTTCAATATCCTTGGGATCGATGTGAACTTCTACTTCATCCACTTCCGGCATCACAGCCACTGTTGCCGTTGAAGTATGAACCCGTCCGCCTGCTTCCGTCACTGGTACTCGCTGCACGCGATGCACACCAGCTTCAAATTTTAGCTGACTGTAAACTTGGTTGCCCTGGATTTCCAGAACCGCTTCTTTAAAGCCTCCCATCTCTGCTAGAGACTCACTAACCAGCTTGACTTTCCATTTTTGAGTGTCAGCATAGCGCGAGTACATCCGGATTAAATCACCTGCCCAGATACTCGCTTCATCGCCACCAGTGCCAGCCCTAATTTCCAACATGATGTTTTTGTCATCATTGGGATCGCGGGGCAAGAGCAAAACTTTCAGGTGGGTTTCCAGTTGCTCTAACTTAGCTTCCAGTTCTTGCACTTCCAGGGCGGCGAGTTCGTGCCACTCAGGATCTCCAGCCGCTTCTTTTAGTACCTGTCTAGCACCTGTCAAGTCTTGCTGGGTTGTCTTCCAGGTGTCATAAGTGTTGACAACATCTTCCAATGAAGCCCGCGCCTTTGCTACCCGTTGCATTTCATTGGGATCTCTGGCAACATCGGGATCGGCAAGGCGTCGGTTTAATTCAGTGTAGGTTTGCTCAACGGATTTTAGTTTTTCTAGCAGGTATGTTTCAGCCATGATGAGTGCTTGAGCTCCATGAAAATAGTAGATTTGGTCAGTATTTAGTCTAGTCCGCCAGCCATGAACTACAGCGTCCGGACATTCCTTGACGCCTTCGCGGCGTTTGTACAGCTAAATCCTGACGCCAGCTACCTTTTCTTTGATCTTGGGGGGGTTGCTTGAGCTTGATCGCCTTCCAACATCCCGTATTTCCGCAGGAAGCGTTCTACCCGTCCTTCGGTGTCAATAATCTTTTGGGTACCAGTAAAGAAGGGGTGGTTGCCAGACCAAACATCAACGTGTAGTTCTGGTTTAGTGGAGCCAACAGTCATAACTACTTCGCCGTTGCAGTAGACTTTTGCTTCTGGATACCACTTAGGATGGATATCAGCTTTAGCCATAGGTTTTCTTCGTCTTTGACAATCTTGTGTTTATCTATTATATCATAGCAGGCTAGTCTCAGCAATGGTGCGATCGAATTAGTCACCCATCCAACTGCCGTTAGCTTCAGAAGATACTCGAAAGAATTATTGCAGACTTCGGCGCGATCGCTCAACTCATAGCTTCCTTTGCGCCCCTCTGCGTAAACCTCTGCGTCCTTTGCGTTAAAAATATTATATTCAGATGCCAAAGGATGCGATGTTATTATTCACCTCAATATCATTGGCAACCTCTAACCAACCTTGAATTGCATCTTTTAAATTAAAAATAACTTCTTCATAGGTATCCCCCTCAGTAATACATCCCGGTAATGCGGGAACTTCTGCCCAATATCCTCCTTCTTCTGCGGGATATATAATTGCTTTTATTTTCACGTTTTTATATTCAGTACTGTAGCACACTGGCATATATAGGGGCAACCACAGGGGGTTTGCCCCTACGAACCCGCTATATATAGAGGCAGAGCCTGGGAACGAGAAATATCATGTTCCCAGGCAGAGCTAGGAACGAAAAACTACCAAAATTACCGTTTAGAGTATTGAGGAGCCTTACGGGCTTTGTGCAAGCCGTATTTTTTGCGCTCTTTAGCTCGGGGATCGCGAGTTAAATAGCCTTCAGTTTTTAAAGGCTTGCGGTTATCTGGATCTAGTTGGCAGAGGGCTCTAGCTACACCTAAACGAACTGAGTCAGCTTGCCCAGTTAAACCGCCTCCATGAGCATTAACTAGAATGTCATACTCATTTTCCAACCCCAGAGTTTCCAAAGGAGCCTTTGCTACTGCGAGATGATGGGCATTAAATTGGAAGTATAGGTCTCCAGGCCGATCGTTAACAATCAGTTGACCGTTACCTGGAACTAGGCGCACCCGTGCGACAGAAGTCTTGCGACGACCGGTGCCCCAATACATAACTCGATCTTTTTGATCAATTGCTTGCATTAGCTTTCTACTCCTGGAATAGTATTAATTTTCAGTTCTTGGGGTTTTTGGGCTTCGTGGGGATGACTGGCACCAGCATAAACTTTCAACTTGGTGAACAGTTGCCGCCCCAGAGAATTTTTCGGCAACATTCCCTTTACCGCGTGTTCAATTATTCGTTCTGGTAGACGAGCTTGTAACTTAGCGAAGGTTTCGGTTTTCATGCCCCCTGGACGTCCTGAATGACGTAAGTAAACTTTCTGGGTGCGTTTTTTGCCCGTGACGACTACTTTTTCAGCATTAACGACAATAACGAAGTCGCCAGTGTCCATGTGAGGAGTAAAAATGGGTTTATTTTTACCTCTCAAAATCATGGCAATTTCAGTCGCTAAACGCCCCAAGCGTTGCTCGGCGGCATCAACAACGTACCAGGTTTGTTCTAGAGAAGCCTGAGTAGGGAGAAAGGTTTTGTTCATGGCTTTTTTACCAATTTCAACATTAAATTTTTAGTGGATTTTTCCTGGGTTAGAGATTTATTTGAAATCCTGTCGAACCAGAAGAATATCTATTATTGGCCCAGGTTGGGCAGGAGGAACTTTGGCTGGGTATCAAACCAAATTTCTGGGGGAAAGGGCGATTCTGGATAGCCCACGCGCAACAAGCACAAACCCTTTGCTGGTGCAGAGTATTTTACTTTATCCCGCTGTTCGTTGACCCAAAGTTGGGTGAAATTTTCTGGTGTGAGTTCTAGTGCGCCCACTTGCACTAGCATTCCCACCAGCAGCCGTACCATACCATACAAAAATCCGTTGGCTTGAATTTCAATATGTATAAATGGTCCTAACCTGTAGCATTCTGCCGCTTGGACATCTACCCAGGAATGCGATCGTGCTGAATTAGACCGATGAAAAGCCGCCAGGTGGTGGTTTCCAATCAGGGGGTCTAAAGCTTCTTGAATGAGCGATTCATCTAGTGGTGCATAATAATAATGCCAAGATAAGGGTCGCACAAACAAGTTAGGCTGGCTCTCGGTATAGATGGTGTATCGATACCGTCGCCAACTGGCACAGAAACGAGCGTGCCAGGTAGGAGCCACAACAGCCGAAGCTAGAATTAATATATCTTCGGGCAAGCGGCTGTTGAGAACCCCTGCCCACCGATGGGGTGGGATGGGACCTTGGGCATCAAAGTGGGCTACTTGGGCGGCAGCATGGACACCTGTATCTGTGCGCCCAGCACCGTGTATTGTTACTGGTTTAGACAGCACTTGAGAAATAGCTGTTTCTATTTCTTCCTGCACGGTACGACATGAAGCTTGTCGCTGCCAGCCATGAAAATGAGTGCCCAGATATTGGATTACCAGGGCAACTCGCCGTTGTGAGTGGGGATTTTTGATTTCGGATTTTGGATTATATGTCATGAATCTAAAATCTAAAATCCACCCATTCCTCAGACTAGCTCGATAATCGCCATTTCGGCGTTATCTCCCCGGCGGTGGATCGTGCGGGCAATGCGGGTGTATCCACCTTCGCGATCGCCGTAACGACTCTCAACATTTTCAAACAAAGCTTTAACTAGCTGTTTGTCGTAGATATAACCTAGCGCCATCCGCCGTGACGATAGAGATCCGTTTTTAGCTAGGGTAATCATTCTTTCCACCTCTGAGCGGACTGCTTTTGCCCGCGCTTTGGTGGTGGTGATCCTGCCATGACGGAGGACTTCAGTTGCTAGCGCCCTCAGCAGAGCTTTTCGCTGATCTGCTGGTAGCCCTAGTTGTTTTATACGACGTCCGTGACGCATTTCTCTTTTTACTCCCTATACACAATAAAAACTACTCAATGGCATCAACTGCTGCTTTGCTTTGCTTTTTCGTGGGGCAGGGTAATTCCCAGACGTCGCTGCAAGGCTTCGATGACTTCTTCGGCTGATTTTTGACCAAAGTTTTTTATTTCCAAAAGGTCTTCCTGGCTGTAATCTAGTAAGTCTGCCACCGAGTTAATTTGCGCCCGCTTCAGACAATTGTATGCCCGCACCGACAATTGCAATTCTTCTATGGGGATTTGGCTGGTGGGGTCTTGACTATCTCCATAGTCGTCTTTAATCGACTCCAGACTGATTTCTTTGAGCGGGCTGAACAGCTCTACCAGCATACTGGCAGCCTCACTTAGTGCCTCTTGGGGGCTTTTACTGCCGTTTGTCCAAATTTCCAGCAGTAGCCGATCTTTATCGAGGGAGCCGTCAATCCGGGTATTTTCCACACTGTAGTTTACCTTTCTCACTGGCATAAACACAGCGTCAATCTGGAGAAAGTCGATAATGTTTGCCTCGTCACGAGTGCGGTCTACAGTGCGATATCCTTTCCCTTTTTCAATGCGAAACTCCATTTCCAGACTTGCCCCTTCAGCCAGGGTGGCAACGTACTGGCTAGGATCGACAATGTCAACTTCGGAAGGTAAATCAAACTGAGTGGCTGTTACCCTTGATGGTCCTTTAACTGTTAGCCGACCAATCTGAGGTTGAGAAGTATAGCTCTTAATGACTATTTCCTTCATGTTGAGCATAATTTCCAGGACATCCTCCCTGACGCCAGGAACTGTAGCAAACTCGTGATTAACACCGGCGATCCGGATAGCTGTCACTGCTGCTCCTTCCAGGTTGGACATTAGTACCCGTCTCAGCGCGTTACCAACGGTTGTGCCTTGACCGCGTTCTAGAGGCTCCAGGACAAATTTGCTATATTGACTTTGATTTTTCTCCGTTTTGGACTCTACACAATCGATTTGAAACTGCGCCACGGAGTGACCTCCATTATTCATAAAACCCCACCGAAAGCACTATTACGCCTGATCAGAGGCGTTGCTGCGAGCCATGATTGTTTTTTACCTTGCCCACTCCGATACACCCACGGGCAGTAGGTAGTTATCGGAAAAGGTCCTATAGTCAATAGCCAAGAAAAGCTGACACTCGATCGAGTGTCGGCGTGAAAGGAACTCTTGGCTATACTCGACGTCGCTTGGGAGGGCGACAGCCGTTGTGAGGAATCGGCGTCACATCGCGGATTAAAGTTATTTCCAGCCCTGCCCCTTGAAGCGATCGGATTGCCGTTTCTCGACCTGCACCTGGACCACTCACTAGAACTTCAATCTGACGCATTCCCTGATCGATCGCGCGACGAGCGGCACCTTCAGCAGCGGTTTGGGCGGCAAACGGTGTTCCTTTTTTAGCCCCCTTGAAGCCACTTGAACCAGATGATGCCCAGGAAATTACGTCACCGCCGCTGTCGGAGATGGTGACGATGGTGTTGTTAAAGGTTGACTGGATGTATGCTATACCATTAGGTACGTTGCGCTTTTGTTTCTTTGCACCTGTTTTCTTTGTAGGTTGTCTCGCCATGTCAATTTATTTGAGGATAGTGTAGCAATGAGCGGGAAAGTACCAACCGAAGTGAACAATTACTTCTTAGCTGGTGCTTTTTTCTTCCCGGCGACGGTAGAACGCCGTCCGCGACGGGTGCGAGCATTTGTACGGGTTCTCTGACCCCGCACTGGTAACCCCAGGCGATGACGACGTCCCCTGTAGGTACCAATGTCGATCAGGCGCTTGATGTTCATTCCCTCCCAACGCCTGAGATCGCCTTCTACCTGATAGTTTGTTTCTACGGACTCTCGCAGAGCAGCAATTTGGGCATCAGATAAGTCTTTTACCCGGATGTCGGGACTAATTCCCGTTGATGCCAATATTTCCTGAGAGCGCGATAGCCCGATACCATATATATATGTCAGACCAATCTCGACTCGTTTGTCACGAGGAAGGTCTACCCCAGCAATCCGTGCCACGCTTTTTTTCTCCCTAGTTATGCATTTGTTCTGTGTGCTTTGGCTTCTTTTTCACTTTAGGCAAATTAACCCTGGCGTTGTTTGTGTTTTGGATTAGAACAAATCACCATGACTCGACCACGTCGGCGAATGACGCGGCACTTTTCACAAATCTTTTTGACTGATGCTCGAACTTTCATTAACCTTTACTTGAGAAGTTACAGAGCTGGGAGCTTGCCCGACTCCGAGGTGGTACCTTCGGCTTAACCTGAACTATTAGCTGCTCAACACTTCTAAAGTTCCTGGGCTTGATGCCCTTTCACTTTAGTGCGGGGTGTTGACGCCTTTTTCGGCAACACTACAAGCTTTATATTATATCATTTTTTTTTTTGCGTTGTCAACAATTTGCTTCATATTTCTTTTTCTAAGCCTACTTTTTGTTCCGCAGGCGGTAAGTGATTCTGCCTTTGGTTAAGTCATAGGGGGTGAGTTCCACCTTGACGCGATCGCCCGGCAAAATTTTGATGTAGTTGCGGCGAATTTTTCCAGAGATATGGGCTAAAACATTAAACCCATTGTCCAGATCGACGCGAAACATGGCGTTTGGCAGGGATTCTGTCACCGTGCCTTCCATTTCGATTAAATCTTGTTTAGCCAACTTGTATGAACCTCAACTGTGCTAGCTGCTGATAGTGATGCTTGCGATAACCATGTTGTTAAACCCCGCAGCCACGGGTTCATTTACATATTTTATCAAAAATTTACCAAAATTTGACATCTCCCCACGATTAAAACACGGGGGATTCTAAGCATTGCTTACGATAAGATCTACGGCTGTCACTGAATAGATCTTATCGGTTCGGGATTGTCAAGCTCCCGCTACCCACCTTGGTCAGAGTTATCCCTAACTGTGTGGCTACTTTTCTGATGATATTTGCTACAGTAGGTAACAAAAATGAAGGGAAGATCGGGAAACATCATCCCCCGACGCCTGAGATCGATATCCTGATATTTCACGGCTGAGCCAGTTGTTTCAGGGAGGAAGTGACTTCTTCGAGGGGAAGATTGCCATCCACGTAAACTAGAGAATTTCGCTCGCCGTAGAAATCAATTAAGGGCGCAGTTTGAGAACGATAGACTTCTAATCTCCGGCGAATGGTTGTTTCATTATCATCTTGGCGTCCCCGTTTCAACATCCGAGTCACTAATTCTTCGTCGGGTACGTCCAAGTTGACAACGCGATCGCAACCCTGGTTCAATTTCTGCAACAACCGATCCAAAAACTCGGCTTGGGTAACGTTGCGTGGAAAGCCATCAAGAACCCAACCCTTTTGAGCGTCTGGTTGACTGAGGCGTTCCCGGATCAGATCCAAAATCAGATCGTCGGGAACTAGCTCGCCACGAGCCATATACCCCTGAGCCTTTTGCCCAAGAGGAGTTCCCTGATCTGTCGCTTCGCGTAAAATATCACCTGTGGAAATATGAGGTATTTCACAACTTTCAGCCAGAATTTTAGCTTGAGTTCCTTTACCCGCTCCTGGAGGTCCCAAGAATATTAACCTTGTCACTTATTTTTAGTCCTTGGTCATTGGTTGGTCATTGGTCAAATGTCATTGGTTTTATAGCAACCGCTTTGGCGGTTAGTCCGCTCTGGGAAGCACATCAACAATTGCATCTCGACAATTGCACTCTCCCAAACTGGGAGAGGGAGTAAGAGTCGGATTTTCTGCTATGACCCCCCTTCTCCCTTGATGGGAGAAGGGGTTGGGGGATGAGGGTGATATTGAGAGAATGTCCTAACCATCTTGACTGTTGCTATATTTCTGACAATTGACCAATGACAGAGAAAAAATAACTACTGTTTCACCATTCCTTCATATCTTTGGGAGATGACGTAAGTTTGAACTTGCTTAGCTGTATCGATCGCCACACCTACGAGAATCAGCAAAGACGTTGCTCCCAAGCCTCTAAATGTCGCTACTCCGATGGTGCTTTCGACAGTTGTGGGGATGATTGCCACCAAACCCAGAAAGATTGCGCCTAAGAACGTCAAGCGATTCAACACGTTTTCGATGTATTCGGTGGTTGCACGACCGGGACGAATTCCGGGAATACTAGATCCCATTTTCTTCAGGTTTTGTGACATATCCACTGGGTTGACAATCAGGGATGCGTAAAAATAACTGAAGAACACAATCATCAGCACATAAAATATCACATACAGCCAGGGTGGATCTGCTGTTGGGCTGAGATAACTAGCGATCGTTTCCAGATAGGGATGTATTTGAGCAACGATGCCAGTACCGTTTTGTGTGAACTGAGCTAGAGAAACAGGTAGAACCAGAACTGCCGAAGCAAAGATGATCGGCATGACACCACCTTGATTGAGGCGCAGTGGCAGGTAACTCGTCCGCTCTCGGTAAAGGCGACGACCTACTTGACGCCGTGCGGAAATAATCGGGATTCTACGAGTGCCCTCCTGCACAAAGACGATCCCCACAATCATCACCAGGAAAACCAGTAACAGGATAACTACCTTACCCACAATAGTCTGGTCTCCACTCTGAGCCAGTTGTAAAGTGCTACCCAAGGAGCGAGGCAACACAGAAACAATATTGATAAAAATCAACAGCGAGGCTCCGTTACCAACCCCCCGCTCAGTAATCAACTCCGACACCCACATTACAAACATCGAGCCTGCTGTCAGAGCCAGAGCAATCTCAACAACGAACAGAGGGCCACCGAAGCCAGGGAGTGCAAACCGCTGTACCCAAAGAGCAATCCCGACACTTTGAATTACAGCCCAACCCACAGCTACATAGCGGGTAATTTGAGAAATCTTCCGCCGCCCTGCTTCCCCTTCATTTTTCTGTAAATTTTCCAGGTAAGGAATGGCTGCTGTCATTAGCTGTAGAATGATTGAGGCATTAATATAGGGTAAAATCCCCAAAGCAAAAATTCCTACAGCAGAAATCCCGCCTCCGGAGAAAATATCCAAAAATCCGATAATCGGACTGTTTTGAATACTGGCAGAGAAGGCGTGTCGGTCAATACCTGGGATAGGTATATAAATGCCTAAGCGAACTAAAATTAGCAAGCCGATGGTAACTAGCAGCCGGCCTCTCAGACCAGCCGCTTGAGCCATCTGCATAAAGGTTTCTTGAGCGGTGGGATTTTTGTCTCGACTAACTACCATTAAGGGGTACCTCTACGCAATACGGGTGCTGGCACACAGCGAAAGCTCAAATTCTAAGTATCTCAAACTACTTCACAGGTTCCACCAGCGGCCTCAATTTTGCTTCGGGCTCCGGCGGTAAAAGCAGCTGCTTTGACATTGAGCGCTACGTTCAGATCCCCATCACCCAGAAGTTTCAGTGGTCCATCGTTAGTGGTGACAATTCCAGACTCCAACAACGAGGTCAGGGTTACTTCTGTATTGGCAGGAAGTGATGCCAGCTTACATACATTAATCGTAGTGTAATTTTTAGGATTAATGACGGTAAAGTGCTTTAACTTGGGCAGACGACGGTACAGCGGTAGTTGTCCACCTTCAAAACCCGGTCGCGTACCGCTACCCGATCTAGACTTTTGACCACGCATCCCAAAACCGCCGCTAGCACCTTGCCCAGCGGCAATACCACGACCTATACGGCGAGGACGCTTTTGTGAACCTTTCTTAGGAACTGCATCTGGTATTCTCATAATTTGTCCTTTGTCATTGGTCATTAGTCATTAGTCATTAGTCATTGGTCATTAGTCATTAGTAACTTACTAAAAACTAATGACAAAGGGCAATTGACTAATTACACTTAAGCGTAGAGGTTTTCAATGGGAATACCCCGTTCTTGGGCTACATCTGAAAATGTGCGCAGGGTGGTAAGGGCGTTAATGGCAGCTCTGGCGTTGTTCAACGGATTATTAGAACCAAGCTGCTTTGCCAAAATGTTACGGACACCAGCTAATTCCAGCACAGTACGCACAGCACCACCAGCAATTACCCCCGTACCAGGTGCTGCTGGTCGCATCATCACCTTAGCACCACCACCCACCCCATTAATGGGATGGGGAATAGAATTCGATTTGGTTAATGGAATATCAATCAAGTGCTTTTTGCCGTCTGCCACACCTTTGCGGACTGCGCCAATAACGTCGCTGGCTTTGCCTACCCCGACGCCTACTTGACCGCGTTCGTTGCCAATAACTACAATGGCGCGGAAGCTAAGTTTTTTACCTCCCTTAACCACCTTACTCACGCGACGAATTTGGATTACCCGTTCTTGAAATGTAATTTCTTTTTCACGAGTACGCTGGCCTTTTCGACGTTCTTTTGCCATAGTTTTTTTCCTTGTGTAATTTATTCTTTGTCCTTTGTCAAAAGTCATTTGTCAGAAAATGACATTTGACCCATGACTAATAATTAGAAGTCTAACCCGGCTTCACGAGCTGCATCTGCCAAAGCTTTCACTCTACCGTGGTAAAGGTTGCCGCCTCTGTCAAAAACTACCTTTTTGACACCTAAAACAAGCGATCGCTCGGCAATCAACTTGCCTACTTCAGACGCCGCCTGGGTATTAGCCCCTGATCCTAATCGGGATTTCAAGTCTGGATCTAAAGTTGAAGCAGCAGCTAAGGTATGTTGCTTAGTATCGTCAATCACCTGAGCATAAATGTGTTGATTAGAGCGAAAAACCGATAACCGGGGACGCTCTGAAGAGCCGTTAACAGAGCGACGCACCCGATAATGGCGGCGTCGTAATGATTCTTTACGTGTTAGCTTCATTTTTACTTACTTCTTACCTGTTTTTCCCTGCTTTCCTACTTTACGTCTCACTGCTTCACCGGCATAGCGAATGCCTTTGCCTTTATAGGGTTCTGGTCGGCGGACATCACGAATCCGGGCTGCCATATCCCCCACCAATTCTTTATCAATTCCACTGACAACCACGTTGGTGTTATTTTCTACGGCTACCTGTATACCAGTTGGGGGTTCCATTTGCACTGGCTTACTATAACCCACATTTAAGAGCAGATTACCACCTTGAACCTGAGCCCGATAACCAACCCCTTGGATTTCTAAACGCCGCTGAAATCCTTGAAAAACCCCATCTACCATGTTGGCAACCAAGGTACGAGCCAAGCCGTGGCGCTCTAGGGCGGCTCTAGACTCATTCCTTCGCTTAACCACTAAAGTGTCTCCTTCCTGCTCTACTGATACTACATCCGGCAGAACTCTAGACAGTTCGCCTTTTGGACCTTTAACAGTAACGCTTTGACCGTCAATGGTCACGGTTACTTTAGCAGGAATATTAATAGGACGTTTGCCAATCCGAGACATAAATTCTCCTTAGTCAGTTGTCAAAAATTAATTGTCATTAGTCATTAGTCATTAGTCAATTGTCAAAGAGGGAGAGTGAGAGGCGAAGGGTGCTTGAAAATAAAGATTATTGATTAAATCTCGGCGCAAGCGCTCTCGACAGGGGCTTGTATCCGTTCTTCTTCGGTCATTTATCCGAAATTAAACTAATGACCAAGGACCAATGACTAATGACCCATGACTAATGACCCATGACTACCATACATAACACAACACTTCCCCACCTAGTCCCTGACGCCGAGCTTCTCGATCGGTCATAATGCCACTGGATGTAGAAATAATCGCAATGCCAATGCCACCCAACACTCTAGGAAGTTCTTTGCGATTTGAGTAAACGCGCAAACCAGGCTTGCTGATTCGCTTTAATGCGGTGATAATCGGTTGGCGGTTTTTGCCTTTGTACTTCAGGGAAAGCACCAGTTTTTGCTTGATACCTTCTTCTTGTTCTTCAAAGTCAATAATGAAGCCTTCTTCCTTCAAGACTTTGGCAAGGTTGCGGGTCATTTTTGTAGAAGGTATGTCTGTGGTTTGATGACGCGCCATGTTGGCATTCCGAATGCGAGTCAGCATATCTGCGATTGTGTCGTTAGACGCCATTGTTTCCTCTTTCTTGTAACTGCATCACTGTTCCCGGAAGGGCATGCCCATTTCTTTGAGTAAGGCACGGGCTTCTTCGTCCGTCTTTGCCGTTGTAACGATGGTAATGTCCATACCACGGATTTGGTCTATTCTGTCGTATTCTACTTCTGGAAAGATTAGCTGTTCTCTGATGCCTAAGCTATAATTTCCATGACCATCAAAGCTTTTTGGACTAATGCCGCGAAAGTCCCGAATTCGGGGCAGTGACAGGTTAATTAATCGGTCAAAAAAGGCATACATCCGGTCCGATCGCAGAGTAACCATGACCCCAATGGGCATTCCTTGGCGGATTTTGAAACCAGCGATCGCTTTTTTAGCTCGCGTTACTACTGGTTTTTGACCAGTTACTAAAGCAATTTCATTTACAGACGCTTCCAGTGCCTTAGCGTTAGATGATGCTTCCCCCAGCCCTCGGTTAACAGTTATTTTTTTCAGTTTGGGCACTTGATGGACATTGGTGTAGCTAAACTGAGTCATCAGTTTAGGGACTATGGTTTCTTGGTATTGTTTTTTTAGTCGTTGTGGCATGTTTGTTGTATCCTTATATTTCCTGGGCTTGGTCAGGAACTAAAAAGTTATGCAGACACTTGACTGTTCACTGTTAACCGTCAACGGTCAACAGTTAAATTTAACAAGTGCTACATCTAATCTACGATCTCGCCAGTTTTTTTAAGCATCCGCACCTTGCGTCCATCGTCGGTATAGGTATAACCGATGCGGCTGGCAACTTTCTGCTTTGTCGAATAAAGCATCACATTCGAGCTGTGGATGGGAGCTTCAGAGCTGACGATTTGACCAGTTTCTCCTTCCTGCTGAGGTTTGACGTGCTTAGTTCTGATGTTTACACCTTTGACAAGCACCTTGCTTAGTTTGGGTAAAGTCCGGAGAATTTCACCCACTTTACCTTTATCGCGACCAGAAATTACCTGAACTGTGTCGCCTTTTTTAACGTGCATTTTGTAGCGAATGGGAGTAGTCCCACTCTTTCTACTAGCAGTTTTTAAACCACCGCTACCCGTTGTAGCCATTAGATTACCTCCGGAGCCAGGGAAACAATTTTAGTGAAATTTTTGTCTCGCAGTTCGCGGGCGACGGGACCAAATACGCGGGTTCCTTTAGGGTTGCCGTCTGCGTTGATGATCACAGCAGCATTGTCGTCAAAGCGAATACTCATGCCACTGTCCCGGCGTAGCCCTTTTTTGGTGCGGACAATCACAGCCCTAACTACGTCTGATTTTTTAACTGCCATATTAGGAATGGCATCCTTGACAACAGCAATGATGACATCGCCTACGCCGCCATAGCTTCCGTTACCACCTGCCAAAACGCGGATGCACATCAATTTACGGGCACCACTATTGTCAGCGACGTTGAGATAACTTTCTTGTTGAATCATGATTAGCGTTCCTCTGTAATTGCTAATTGAGAAAAGTTAATTGGTAATGGTTTGTCAGATTACCCATTACCCATTACCCATTAGCTACCGAAAATTTCCGTAACAATCCAACGTTTGGTGCGACTAAGGGGACGAGTTTCTTGAATGCGGACGCGATCGCCTTCTTTGCACTTATTTTCCTCATCATGCGCTTTGTAGCGTTTGGTACGTACTACAATTTTTCCGTACTTGGGATGGGATGCTCTGTTTTCTACAGCGACGACAACGGTTTTATCCATTTTGTCACTGACTACCAGTCCTACTCGTTCTTTTACTGCCATTCTCAACTACTCCTCTGCTTCAGGTGGCGGGTTTTGGGGGGTAGCATCTTGGGCAGATGCCCGTTTGCGTTCATGTTCTACTGTCATTAACTGCGCTAGCCGATGCCGCGCATGTTTGAACTGGTGTGGCTTTTCTAATCTGCGAGTTGCTTGTTGCAGTCGCAACTCAAACAACTCCTTTTTCACAGCTATAATTTGATCGACCAGTTCTCGATCGTCTAAGTTTCTAGCGTCTTTTATCTTAGGCAGAGCCATAACTCACACATTCTCTTCTTCACGCGAGATAAATTTTGTCTTAATCGGCAACTTGTTAGAAGCCAAGCGCATAGCTTCACGGGCTATTTCTTCGGTAACACCGGAGATTTCAAACAGAACCCGCCCCGGCTTGATTACAGCAACCCAAAATTCAGGTGAGCCTTTACCAGAACCCATCCGGGTTTCTGCTGGACGCATCGTTACTGGTTTATCAGGAAAGATGCGAATCCAGATTTTGCCACCCCGGCGGATATAGCGATTCATAGCACGACGGCTGGCTTCAATTTGACGGGATGTAATCCAAGCAGGTTCTATGGCTTGCAAACCAAATTCGCCAAAATTTAGGGCGCTGCCCCGGGTGGCAATACCCTCCATCCGCCCACGCTGTTGTTTTCGGAATTTTGTTCTTTTAGGACTTAGCATGATTTGGTAATTGGTGATTGCTAATTGATAATTTGTAATTGGTAATTGGCAATGGGTTTTTCTTTACCTATCACCTATGACCTATTACTCACTACCCTTCATTAGAACGGTCTTCAAATTGTTGGCGTCGGCGCTGCTGACGGCGGCGCGGTTGATCCTGGGGTTGTACCCGAGGGTCTTCTTGCCCAGGAATGATTTCTCCTTTAAAAATCCAAACTTTGACGCCCAGAATTCCGTAGACAGTTTTAGCCGTGCGGTAAGCGTAGTCGATGTTAGCCCGAAGGGTATGCAAAGGCACTCTGCCTTCACGAGTCCACTCTGTCCGAGCAATTTCTGCGCCGTTTAACCTGCCACTGACTTGGATTTTAATTCCTTGAACTTCAGCCCGTTGGGCGCGTTGAATTGCTTGGCGTACCACCCTACGAAAAGAAACCCGTCGCTCTAATTGTTGGGCAATGTATTCAGCAATTAGGGATGCTTCAGCATCGACTCGCGTCACTTCAATAACGTTGATCCGGATCTGACGATTACCACCCAGGGCTTTTTGCAGCCCAGTGCGCAAATTATCAATTCCGGCTCCACCCTTACCGACAACAACTCCTGGACGGGCTGTATGAACTTCTAACTCTACTTGGTCGGCTTTCCGGTCAATTCGCACCAGAGATATCCCGGCGTCTTTGTAGGGAGGAGTTTTTTCTATATACTGCCGAATTTTGTAGTCTTCTGCCAAGATAGCTGGGTAGTTTCTCGGATCGGCAAACCACCGGGCTCGGTGTTCTTGTGTTACCCCCAGTCTAAAACCAATCGGATGAATTTTCTGTCCCACTCTTGCTTCCTCGTGAATAAAATAGCGCTTAGTTATTTATTAACTAATTGCTAATAGTTAACTGGTTACTCTTCACCGTCTATTTCGGCAACGGCTACGGTGATGTGACACGTTGGCTTGCGAATTTGATAAGCTCGTCCTTGCGCCCGTGGCCGGAAGCGTTTTAGCACTGGTCCTTGGTCTGCATAAGCCTGAGAAACTGTTAGTTTTGCTGGGTCTAGATTGGCGTTATGCTCAGCATTGGCAACGGCAGACCTTAGCACTTTCAACACTGGGTCGCAAGCTCGATAAGGCATAAACTCCAAAATTATCAGAGCATCGCTGTAACGCCGCCCCCGAATCTGATCGAGAACCCGTCGTACCTTGTGTGGGGACATCCGGATGTAGCGGGCGATCGCTTTTACTTGTTGAGTATTATCATTTGCCATATTTTTTGCTACTCCCCTCCTGGGAGGGGCTGGGGGTGTTAACTCCCCTCCTGGGAG
>CASBRB010000490.1 GCA_949127975.1 Oscillatoriales cyanobacterium PMM_0019
ACTGTTGACAGTTGACTCCCACCTCCTCCAGGTCAACCGTAAACAAAAAACGAGTTAAATAAATAAGCAAACATTGTTGCACAGCAGCTTATAGGCTATTTTATGGCACCTGGTGGAGCCAGCGCCTTCAGCCATTAGGCAAAGGCATAAGAGGGAAAGGGAGAAGGAGTGAAGAACCATGAGATTAGTTTTCTCTTCTCTTTATCCTTATTCCTAACTATACCTCTCCCTCTCCTCTTAGCTATCTGGCTGGACAATCCTCGGCTACAAGGGGAACTGTTAAATAAAATCATGCTTCCATCTGATAATGCAATCGCCTTAGAATCGCTGCAAGCTGACTTAGTTGAATTAATTAACCAATTACCAAACCTCAAGCATGGCAAATGGATTCAACGGGCACTGGCAGTGCTGGTGCGACTGGCGGGGGAGGAGATCGATCGACTAGACTGGAAAATCTTGAGTGCCGCTCTCCAAGATATGGAGCGTGGATTTAAAATCTTTTATCCCTACCGACACGTCCGTAAAGTAACAATTTTTGGTTCAGCTCGCATTTCTCCAGATACCCTGGAGTACCGCATGGCTGTTGACTTTGCTCGTTATGTAACGCAGCACGGCTTCATGGTGATGACTGGTGCGGGTGGTGGTATCATGCAAGCAGGTAACGAAGGAGCTGGGGCAGAAAAATCTTTTGGGCTCAATATTGCGCTCCCTTATGAGCAGGGAGCAAACCCCTTTATCGCTGGAGATCCCAAGCTGATCGATTTTAAATATTTTTTTACTCGCAAGCTATTTATGCTTCGGGAAAGTGACGCTATAGCTCTGTTCCCCGGTGGCTTTGGTACCCAAGACGAAGCCTTGGAATGCCTGACACTATGTCAGACGGGTAGGTACGGCCCAGTACCGATGATATTAATCGATCGCCCCGGAGGCAGTTACTGGCAAGATTGGGATGCTTATATTCGCCAGCATTTAGTCGAACCCGGTTTAGTTAGTCCGGAAGATCCTTGTCTATACAGAATTACCGATAATTTAGATGTAGCTTACGAGACAATCGATCGCTTCTACCAGGTTTATCATTCCACACGCTATGTCTCCGACAAATTTGTCATCCGTCTCAAGCAGGAGTTATCCGATGCAGATGTTGAGCAACTGAATGCTGATTTCAGCGACATATTAGTTAAAGGACGGATTGAAAAAACACAGGCATTACCCGAAGAGGTAGGAGATGAAACCGAAGCCCTACCCCGCCTAGTTTTGTATTTCAACCAACGGGACTTTGGGCGCTTGTATCAGATGATTGCGGCGATTAATCAACTGGGAACCCCCTCACCGACAGTAGAACATCCAGAGCGTAAGTAGCTATTTTGACAGGTCAGTGATAAACATTACCACTGGGCATGGTAGCTCCTATAAGCATCGCATCTCTTAGCTCAGTCTTGTAGATAATCGCGGTACTAAGATTTGCCATGTACAAGTTGGCTGCTTCTAGGGTGGCTCCTTCCAAATTTGCCTCTCGCAAATCCGCCTCTCGCAGGTTCGCCTTGTAAAGGGTAGCCTTATAGAGGTTTGCTTTTATCAGCTTGGCTCCGATGAGGCTAGTTTCTCGGAGGTTTGCCATACTGAGATTTGCTTCCGTGAGGTTTGCCTCGATGAGATTAGCCATGTAGAGAGTCGCTTCTCGGAGATCTGCCATTTGACAGTTGACTTGAATCAAGTTAGCTTTATAGAGATTAGCACCGATTAGGTTTACTTCTCGGAGATTAGCTTTGTGAAGATTAGCAGTGCTAAGGTTCGCCACACATAAGTTCGCCTTGTATAGGTTCGCCTTATATAGATTGGCGCTGTAAAGGTTTGCCCCAATTAAATCCGCCCCTTCTAGGATTGCCTCTCTGATTGCTGTGCCGCTGAGGTTAGCCTCTCGCAGGTTTGCTTTGTACAAGTTAGCCTCTCGCAAATCCGCTTTGTATAAGTTAGCCTCTCGCAAATCTGCCTCTCGGAGGTTGGCGGTGTAGAAACTTGTTTCTCGCAGATCTGCCATTCGCAGGTTTGCCCCCACTAGGGAAGCAATGCACAGATCGGCTTTGTAAAGATTTGTCTCACGGAGATCTGCTTGGCTAAAGTTCACCTCTCTGAGAGAAGCGGTATAGAGGTTTGCTCCTCGGAGATCCGGTTTGATCTCAGGATTTTTTTCCCTCCATTCATTCCATACTTTTACCCCAAGCTCTAGTAGGGCGAGATGTTCTTCGCTTGCCATCTTAGTGTTTCAGGTAGGCACCCACTATTAGAGTTGCACATTTATCACAAACCAGCAAAGAACCCCACCCATGTACTCATCGGTGGGGTTCTTCAATTCAGGAAATCTGTTCCCAGCAGGGTTGCTTAAAACGTTGGACTCGATTATAGCATTATTCTGCCTGTCTACTTAGCCTAGAACCCAATTCACCAAGGTACGCACAGGATAACCAGTGGCACCAACATTGTTGTAGCCATTCTCCTTATCTGTCGAAACGGGACCGGCAATGTCTAAGTGCGCCCAAGGGGTTTCTTTGACAAACTGCTTTAAAAACAGGGCAGCAGTAATAGAGCCACCAGCGCGAGGACCAGTGTTTTTCATGTCCGCAATTGGGGATTTAAGCCCTTCAAAGTATTTTTCCTCCAAAGGCATTCGCCAGAATTTTTCACCAGCTCCTTCAGCAGCTTGAGTTATTTGGTTAGCAAGCTCGTCGTCTGTACTCCACATCCCACCGATATCATCGCCTAAAGCAATAATGCAGGCACCAGTTAGGGTAGCTAAATCTACTACCGCATCCACTCCCAGCTTTTCTGTAAACACCAAAGCATCTGCCAGGGTGAGTCGTCCCTCAGCGTCAGTATTGTTAACTTCAATCGTCTTACCATTAGACGCAGTCAGGATATCACCTGGGCGCATCGCTCGCCCACTAATCATATTCTCTGTAACAGCGCTGATAAAGTGAACCTCCACATCTGGCTTCAGTTGCCCAATCGCTTTGGCAGCACCCAAAGTGGCACCAGCACCCCCCATATCCGTTTTCATCGTTTCAACTCCGCTACCAGCAACTTTGATATTCAGTCCGCCAGAGTCGAAAGTCAAACCCTTGCCCACGATCGCTAACTTGCGACGCGGTGTACCTTCCGGCCGATAAGTGAGGTGGATGAACTTAGGGGGTATATCCGATGCTTGAGCTACACCTAGAAAGGCACCCATACCAAGTTTTTCACAATCTTCTCGTTCCAGGATTTCTAAAAGTAACCCATGTGCAGCAGCGATTTCCTGTGCTGTTTGGGCCATAGTTACGGGAGTACAAGAATTTGCAGGTGCCGCTACCAGTTCCCGCGCTAGGATAACACCACTACAGATAACTTTAGCGCGGGCAATCGCCTCCTCTTGCCCGACTAGCCCCAGTAAGTCTACTTGTTGTAAAGACACCTCTTGGTCTTCAGGAGAGGACTTAAAGCGATTATCCTGGTGTAAGGAGAGTTCCACACCTTCGACGAGAGCCTGAACTGTATTTTCGGGTAAATTATTCCATATCGGCAGACTAAGAGCCAGAGTTTGGCACTTTTCTTTTTTCGCTATCCGGGCGGCTATAGCAGCAGCGCGACGCAAGACGTCTAATTTTAGCTTGTCTTGCTTGCCCAGCCCCACGATGATGATTTTGCGCACAGGGCTACCACTGCCCACGCGCGTTACAGCACTGCTGCCAACATCACCAATAAATTTTTTTTCGGCAATTAGCTCGCTCAAAGTGCCTTGCAACCTAGAATCGAGTTGTGCCAAATCTCCGGTTAACTCAAGGGCATTCTCAAATAACCCAACTGCCAGGGCGTCCCCAGCCCATTCTAAAGGTACTGTATTGATCGCTCGAAATTCCATTCTTGGTTCAACGGATATAACTACCTGTACCAGTATTACAGGACTTACGAATAAACCCTATTCTTCGGGTGGGGAACTTCATATGCGGACAAAACAAAGCAATGTGCTTTTTGCCAAACAATTAACTCCTGACTCCTGACTCCTGACTCCTGACTCCTGTCTCCTGTCTCCTGACTTGGTATTTATACCTATTATTTTCACCAAAAAACTTTAGCTGGCATTTACTTGGACTCGGCACTTCAAAATTCTTAACTATCCGATGATCCCCTACAGTCAATTTCTAATTATAATATACTATCAAGGTGTTTGGCTCCAGTTTTATTTCTAACGCAGTTTGTGTCAAAATCGCTTTTGTTGACAGATGGCTAACAATGTGTTTTTTAAAACCAACTTCAGATTATTTGTTTCTCCTAGCGTTGGTAGAAAGCACACAATAAACTTTAATTTTGGCGTTTATTGGTGTGATTTTATCGACATTTTAGCGCTTTTTCCTGGTAAAATTATACGGAGGTATGGCATTACCCAGTGTACTTACGTTGGGTTAGTTGCCGCGAAGACAGATGAAAAAATCACGTCGAATGGTCTTTAGCTCTAGTGCATCAAGGCAAGGTTTCAACAAAGTTGTAGTTGGTGTCGGTGTCGGTTTAGTTCTGTTGATAGGAGCAGGTTACTTAGCAACGAGATATAACACCGAGTTAGCCAAATGGACTAGCTGGCTGCCGTTTCAGCAAAAATTAGAGCGAGGAAATCAGACAGAATCGACAGTTTTAAGCCTGGTGTCGCTACCAGCAACGAAGCGGGATGTGCTGCTAGAAGAAAAAACCAATAGCCTAGAAACTAGCGATGCCAGGCGAGCCCGTTATCTGTTGGCAACAGATTTGATTGAACAAAAGCAACCTAAAAAGGCGTTGGAATTACTAGAAGGATTAGAATCGATTTATCCAGTTATAGCACCATACATTGCCCTCAAACGCTACCAAGCTTATCAAGTAAGTGGAGATAAAACCAAAGCTGAGAACACCTTACAGGATATCCTGAAAAAGTATCCTCAATCAGCGGCCGCAGGTGAGGCTTTGTTCGTCCTAGGCAGCAGTAATCCGAAATTATGGGATCGGGCAATCGCCGAATTTCCCAGCCATCCTCGCATTCAGGAAATTATCCGGCGGCGATTGCAAGAAAAACCCAATCAGCCGCAATTGATGCTACTGCTAGTCAAGCATAGCTCGGAGCCGTCTGGAATTACTTCAATCTTAGACAGTTTGGTTAACCAAAATGCTGAACAGCTCAAGTCAGCCGATTGGGAAGCAATCGCATGGGCTTACTGGCAAAACCAACAGTACAGCAAAGCTGGTTCTGCTTATATTGCTGCTCCTGAAACGCCATCCAATTCTTATCGTGGTGCTAAAGGGCTAGATCTGGGCGGGAAAAAAGCAGTAGCTGTAAACGCTTATGAATATGTGCTCGTTCACTTCCCCCAAGCGCCAGAAGCAGCCAGCAGTTTGCTAGGTTTAGCTAATTTATCACAACCAGAAGAAGCTTTGCAATATCTCGATCGAGTAATTAGCCAGTTTCCAGATAGAGCTGGTGAGGCGCTCAACGAGAAAGCTAAAATTTTTGACAAGATGAATAACCCTGAGGCAGCAGCGAAAGCCCGTCAATTACTGATAACCCAGTATGGCAATTCCGAAGTGGTAGCCGAGTACCGTTGGAACTTAGCATGGGAAAAGATAGCCGCTAAGGATTTACCAGCCGCTTGGCAAGCGGTTCAGCTAATCAGCTCTGAAAGTCCCAAGAGTAAGTATGCTCCTAGAGCAGCTTTTTGGGTGGGCAAATTGGCGAATAAGCTGGGACACGAGCAAGAGGCGAAAGCAGCTTTTGAGCATACCCTGGCTCAGTATCCACAGTCTTACTATGCTTGGCGCAGTGCAGTGTTTTTGGGCTGGAATGTGGGAGATTTTACCACAGTACGGGGATTAACTCCCCAAGTTGTGAGACAAAGTCAACGCGATCTACCACCCGCAGGTTCTGCAACCTTTCAAGAATTGTACCAACTGGGGCAAGACCAGGATGCTTGGACTGTCTGGCAAACTGAATTTCATAACCGGATACAGCCAACCGTAGCCGAGCAGTTTACCAACGGTTTGATTTTACAGGCGATCGGCAAGTCCCAGGAAGGAATTGCTCAGATTTCTAAGCTAGAGGATAGAGAAACGCCAGCAGAGCAAGCCCAGTTTCAGGCTCTCAAGCAACAAACAGCTTACTGGCAAGCCCTCTATCCCTTTCCGTATATGGATATTATTGAAAAGTGGTCACAACAATACCAGATTAATCCCCTCCTAGTGGTTGGTTTAATCCGACAGGAATCTCGCTTTGAGCCAGTAATCCGTTCTACCGCTGGTGCCGTTGGCTTAATGCAGGTGTTGCCTAGTACTGCTAATTGGGGGGCAAAAAAAATCAATTTGAACCAATATTCTCTGGATAACCCCAACGACAACGTGAATTTGGGCACCTGGTTTCTAGACCAGACCCATCGGCAGTACAATAATAATTCTATGTTAGCTGTAGCTAGTTACAACGCTGGTCCTGGTAATGTGTCGAAATGGCTCAAGGAGAAGGGCGCGATCGATCCAGATGAATTTGTCGAAACCATTCCCTTTAAGGAAACCAGGGGTTATGTGAAGAATGTGTTTGGAAACTACTGGAATTACTTACGCTTGTACTCACCAGAGTTTTCCCAGAAGGTAGGAAATTTTGCAACTGCCAAGCCTCAGCCTTAATTTAGCGTTTGGATATTATAGCAGGAGTCAGGAGTCAGGAGTCAGGAGTCAGGAGTCAGGAGTCAGGAGTCAGGAGTCAGGAGTCGAAATGTATTAATCCGGATCGCTAGGATGATAAGCAGTTATTACTGTCTGTAAGTTTTTGCTATATATCGACTCAACTCTAGGGTAATTTTCATGAGTCCACCAAATTTTTATACGATCTCCTTGAGCTTTGACACTTCCCATCTTTGAGTATCCAGCTTTTTGCATTAATGGCTCAAAGCTGGATGCTGGCAGGCTTTTGTACTTAAGTTTTGGCAGTCCTTGAATTTGATGTTCGTCTAGGGTCATAGCCACGCTGATAGGTTGTAAATATTATGTACCCAGGCAGCACTAGACCAAAGCCTGCAAAGCTGTGTATGTTACCAGGGTATCTATAAGGCCTATCGTCCGGCTTACAACCACCAATTCTAATCGCTATGGAACCAAACCACAAATATAGACCTGGTATGAGAAGATCCATGCTGTAAGCTATAGCTCTTAAACCTTCATTTTGTTTTGTAATGGGGATAGGCTCAGTTGTTTCAGAATGGCACTTTGAGGCAAGTGCCCCAAGCATTGCTGTTCTATAGCGTAAAATTGCATTTTGATACACTACAAAAATTTTGGTTTTTTTTTGGATTGATGCTGGCACAAGCCATAGCCTTAATATGTAACCGCGCCATCCCCATAGCTCAGATTCTTCCTGTGCTAGAATATTGTCCACACATATAAAAATATTTTTCAGTTTAGTCGGGAAGTAGTCCCAATAATTATCTACGGACGATGCCAGTATCTCAAAACCTTTTGTAAAATCCGAAACGTTTTTTGGGAAGCCTCGATCTAAAACAGAAGCCTTTAACAGAGCTACACCCTCTCTAATTACAGCAGCCACCTCCCCGACCTTAGCATAAATATCGGATATACTTCTCCCTTCAAAAGCTGCTTTCTCGTTGTAAAACTCAACTAATTCCTCTTGCCCAGGCTGAAGCGTAATGCACTTTTCCAATATATCTTTGATTTGATCGAGATTTTCCTCTAGTGTCCTCATCATGTTAGCCACCTGGTGTTAACACCTTTCCATTTCATAGTGTAACAGAGGTTGCGATCGTCTATACCGGGACTTACGCACACTGGCATATATAGGGGGCAACCACAGGGGGTTTGCCCCTACAAACCGCTATATGTAGTAGCAGTTCGTAAGTCCTGTATCCTTCCAATAGAGCGATCGCTCAGGGTAACTCGCTGTATACCGATCGCTACAATAAACTAACATAGTTTATATAATAGCATCGGTATACAGCGATGTTCCTGAGTTATAGTCAGAGCCGCTGCCCGCCGCTAACCTCCCCCAAATCAGGGGATGTGGCGGGGGAAGGCGCAGCAGTTGAGGTTCAATGGTACTTTTAATAATCGCGCTCTAACGCCAAAAAAAATGCCCATTAAGCAATCTGATTATGAGGAGTTACTAGCTGAGTATAGCTCACGCTCAGCAGCGATCGCCTTGCTAAAACAGCATCGTCCCTACATGGAGGCGATTCCCAGCATGCGCCGCCCTGAAGAAAGCGTGATTACCATTCCCTTGCCAGTGGTGCGAATTCGCCATTACCAATCCCAGGAAGCCGTTAGCCCCAAGATAACATCTGGCGCAGTAGCCATTCGCCTGCCCTGTGATGTGGCAATTTTAATGTGCGACCCGGAATGGAAAGTCAAAATGGGGGTAGAAATTTTTGTGTTCATCCATCAACCCCAGGAAGACTTTTCCGATTTGCTCACTCGCTGGCGGCAAACGCAGGTGTTGCTGGAGAAAGATTATGAATGGTTGATGCCACACCCCCATCAACACATTATTAGCGAAGTGGCTGAAGAGATCCATCCCCTGTTTGTGGTGTTTTCAGAGACACCAGAACGCATTAAGCGAGGCTTGACAGGAGCTTATCTCCCCTACGTTGTCAAGATACCACTAAGTTTGGTTGAGGAGGAAATTCCCAAGGAAATTAAAAGTTAAAAATTAAACATGAATAACTTTTTAATTTTTAATTTTTAACTTTCAATTTTTAATTGACAAATTGGGGCATGATTTCTGCGGCGGTAAACAAACCGTAAATTCCGCGTCGATGTAAGGACGCTCCAGCTTTAAGATAGCCGAAGGCGGGACCACACACATTTGCCGCCATACTGGTTTCATCACCAAGGGTAAAGGTATGGGTAGAAATTTTACCCTCAAAAGTGCGCCCCGTAACTTTCACATTAGTACTGAGAGGCTTCTGGGAATGGCGCGTATCAACGACGCCGCCAACCGTGACTCTTTCCCGTGGGCAAATCCCAGCTAGCTCCAGCATTATATCATCGGCATGTTCCATATTTTCCAGTGTCAGGATGCCGTCGGTCTTTTCCAGCAGATCTTGCACCTGGGCATCACTCATCGCTGTCGCCATTTCCACATTGTAGCCTGGTAGATGGGCAATATCCTCCCGAATAGTCGCCCGATAGGCTTCCCAGTTGGCAATACCGACACCAAAAGTTATCTTGACACTATGAATTTCTGCATAGCTTTGGGCGGCAAGAGCGGCAGCCGCCGTCAACAAGCCAGGTGTAGCACCGCAACCTGTCATGTAGGTAATCCCAGCCTGTTGGAGGTGCTCTTTTAGTTCCAACAACTGTTCTACGGCACTGGTGCGCTTGAGGGCATCTACCAAGATGCCTCGCCAACCCGATTGAATAAATTGTCGCGCTACTGTTGCCATGAAATTATTGGGCAGATTTGGTAGAGCTAGAAAATAACCATCTACAGATGCTTGTTGGATTAAATCTAGGATGCTACGGCTACTAAGGGTGCCCGATGGATCTAAATAACCTAGAGAACCTCTAGAGCGATAAGTGGCAATGCAGGCATCTGGATTTAATGGTTCCCCATTATAGGCATAGCCTTTTTGGTCAGCCGCCGCCACCCAGATCGTCTCGCGTTTTGGGGCAATAACTCTGGCGGCTGCCTGTCCTAGTCCCCCGAAGCCTAAGATGCCCACACGTAAAGGTTTGGAGTTGCTTGCAACTATAGATTGTTCTGCACTCATGTCGATCGCCTTTCCTCAAATAGCACAATTTTTTATTATCGCGCTATTTGCTCAACCGGAGTGAAAACTGCTATAACAGCGATTTTAGACCTTGACGTAGATGGAAAGTTAAGCGACACTAACAAATAATCAATGTTACTACTCTCCTGTTTACTAATTTTTGTTAAGTTTTGACTCGCTATAACTCAATTCTTCATGATTGATGTATTAAGATGCGAGTCAGTCGGATGTTTAACCAGCACCGACAGCAAAAGTTGTGTCCCAGTCTTTGTGTAGGTGAACCATGAGCATGGAAACATTAGAGTTTGTCATTTATCCTGATGGTCGGGTGCAGGAGAAAGTTACCGGGATCGTCGGTGCTAGCTGCACAGAAGTGACTACTGCCCTAGAGGCTCAACTTGGGCAGGTAGTCACGAGGGAGCAAACATCTGAATACTTTGCTCAAACCGTTCACCAGACTGCGGCGGCAACAGCCCAAGCAACTTTCAGTGATTGGTAAATCCTTGCATCCAAGATCCATTATCGCCTAACCGTTTTTTTGTCTAGTCCAGTCTAATGAAATTGGGATAATCACTATGTCACACTTTAGTAACATCAAAACTCAAATCCGTAACCTTGATTCCTTGGAAGCTGCTTTAACTGACCTAGAAGTAACCTGGAAAGCAGGACCTCAACAGGTGCGGGGCTATCGCGGGCAGACGCGCACTGCCGAAGTGGTGATTGAGCAGGACAATGGTTATGATATTGGCTTTAGCTCGAACGGGCAGGAATACGAACTGGTTGCTGACTTACAGTTTTGGCAACAAGCTTGGTCGGTCGATCGCTTCCTCAACAAAGTGACGCAGCGTTATGCTTATCATACAGTGGTGAGAGAAACTTCCCACCAGGGATTTCAAATTGCTGAACAACAACAGAATCAGGATGGTTCAATCCGTTTAGTTGTACAACGCTGGAGCAGCTAGTAATGGAAGAGTATTCGACTCCAAAACGCTCTGGTTTGGAGCCAGAGTTAGGTGGGTTCTTGCGAGATACCCCGGAGCGTTCTGGTTTGGAGCCGGAATTGGGCGGGGTGTTTCGGCAAAAAGGCGTGTATGTTGATGAAATGACCTGTATTGGCTGTAAGCACTGTGCCCATGTGGCTCGAAATACGTTTTACATTGAACCAGACTACGGGCGATCGCGTGTAGTTCGGCAAGATGGGGACTCAGAAGAGTTGATTCAAGAAGCGATCGATACCTGTCCAGTTGATTGTATTCACTGGCACGATTACACCAAATTGAAAAACTTAGAAGAGAAACAACAGTATCAGGTAACACTCCCCGGTTTAACGACACGGGGATTCTTGGTTCGCTGAGCGAAGTTGCTCCGGTCAGCTTCTCTCTAGCATTGTAGGTTGGGTTGAGGAACGAAACCCAACATATTAGTCGAATAGGTTGAGTTAAGTGAGAAAACCCAACTCAGTGTCCTGCTAGCTCTGAGATAGATTTTTAATGCTTCTCACAATTACAACGACGCACCCACCAGCAACAGAACTAGGCTACCTGCTGTATAAACACCCACAGCGTTGCCAGGAATTTCCTCTCTCGTTTGGAACTGCCCACGTTTTTTATCCAGAAGCCACTGAAGAGCGATGTACTGCGGCCTTGTTGCTAGATATTGATCCAGTAAGATTAGTGCGAGGGAAACCGGGAGCTACCAGCCAAGGAGGTACCCTAGAACAATACGTAAACGATCGCCCCTATGTTGCTTGTTCCTTCCTAAGTGTAGCCATCTCACAAGTGTTTGGTACCGCAATGACAGGTCGCTGTCAAGACCGCCCGGAACTAGCCCAGACTGCTATTCCCCTACTGGCAAAACTGACAGTCTTGCCTTGTAGAGGCGGTGAAGGATTTCTGCGGCGATTGTTTGAGCCACTGGGCTACCAGGTGACTGCCCAGCATCATCTTCTGGATGAAGAATTTCCCCAATGGGGACAGAGCCAATATTTTACAGTTGAACTCCAGCACAATATCCGTCTGTGCGACCTGCTAAGTCATCTCTATGTTCTCATACCAGTGCTGGATGATGAGAAGCACTACTGGATTGGAGATGATGAAGTCGAAAAGCTGCTGCGGCATGGGGAGGGTTGGTTAACTTCCCATCCAGCGCGAGAACAAATTATCAGCCGCTACTTGAAAAGACAGGGCCGCTTGATCCGAAATGCCCTGCTACAACTGGTAGAAGAAGACAATCCCGATCCAGACAGTACCGAAGAACGCCATGCACAGGAAGAAGAGGCGGTAGAACAACCCATTAGCTTGAATCAACAGCGGTTGGATGCGGTAGTCGCTGTTTTGAAGCAGAATGGGGCAAGACGGACGATCGATCTCGGCTGCGGTGAGGGCAAGCTGTTAAGAATTCTAGTCAAAGATAGCTGGTTTGAAAAGATTACAGGAATGGATGTGTCTTACCGTGCCTTGGAGATTGCCCAAGAGCGAATAGAACGCGCCAACCTTGCTCCCAAACAACGGGAACGTCTGCAATTAATTCAGGGGTCACTGACTTACAAAGATAAACGGCTAACTGGATACGATTGTGCTACAGCGATCGAGGTAATTGAGCATCTAGACTTACCGCGCCTTGCTGTCTTTGAGCGAGTTTTGTTCGAGGAAGCTCAACCCAGAACAGTAATTATGACAACACCGAACATCGAGTACAACATTCGGTTTGAGAATTTACCTGCTGGGAAATTAAGACACAAAGACCACCGTTTTGAATGGACTCGCCAACAGTTTCAGACTTGGGCAAATCAGGTAGCAGAAAGGTTTGGCTATAAAGTGCAATTTCTGCCTGTGGGACCAGAAGACCCGGAGGTGGGATCGCCAACGCAGATGGGTGTGTTTGCTCTAGTAATATGATTTAATTAAAATAAACTAGGAGAGAAATCATGTCAAATGATAACGATCGCTTAGACCGGATAGAGAAGCTGGTAGAGTCAAATGCTAAGGCGATACTGGCTAATTCCGAGGCAGCTGCATCTAACACTAGGTTGATAGATCGTCTATCTCAATTTCTAGATCGTCTATCTCAAATGGTAGAGTCTAATACTAGGTCGATACAGTCCAATGCTAGGTCGATACAGGCTCTTTCTGATAATTGGGCAGAGAACAACCGTCAAATTGCTGATAACAGACGTCAAATTGCTGATAACAGCCGTCAGATTGCTGATAACAGCCGTCAGATGGCTCACCTTAATGAAGTAGTAGACCGTCTGGAGCTTGTTCATTTAAGGCTGGCGCAGATAGTAGAAGTGGATAGGGGAAGAATTTAGGGAATTCAGACGCACTACCAACGCGATGCTAAATATTTTGATGAACCGTAACGGTAACGGGAACCAAGACGAAAAATAGCGATCGACACCATTCTCATCAACTGATTTATAATGAAGCTAACAATTCCCGAACTCTCCCTAGTTGTGCTAATCGGAGCTTCTGGTTCAGGCAAATCCACCTTTGCCCGCAAGCACTTTATCCCGACAGAGGTACTATCCTCAGATTTTTGTCGAGGCTTGGTGTCAGATGATGAAAACAATCAGTCTGCTTCCAAAGATGCTTTTGAGGTATTGCGCTTTATTGCTGCCAAACGATTAGCAGCAGGTAAACTCACCGCGATCGATGCTACTAACGTACAACCAGAAGACCGTAAATTCTTAGTGGCATTGGCACGGGAATATCACTGCATTCCGGTAGCGATCGCTTTCAACTTGCCAGAAAAAATATGCCACGAACGCAACCAACAACGTCCCGATCGCAACTTTGGTACCCATGTAGTACGTCGCCACGTACAGAATTTGCGACGTTCTTTAAGAGGTTTGGAGCGTGAGGGATTTCGGCA
This sequence comes from Oscillatoriales cyanobacterium PMM_0019, assembly GCA_949127975.1. Classification (GTDB taxonomy): domain Bacteria; phylum Cyanobacteriota; class Cyanobacteriia; order Cyanobacteriales; family CASBRB01; genus CASBRB01. The sequence continues at coordinate 13,641 of CASBRB010000490.1, forward strand.
TGTTTATGTCCTTTCTTCCGTGGAAGAAATTGCAGCAGTTGAGATTGAACGCCAACCTCTCTGGAACGACCTCAAACACGAAAAAGGTCCGTTTGACATCATCGGAGACATCCACGGTTGCGCTGACGAACTAGAAGCATTACTACAACAATTAGGTTACGAAGCTATTAATCATCCGCTCAATGAAGGCTCTTTTTGGAATACCCCTGTCTATCACCACACTCAGGGGCGCAAAGCCGTTTTTCTGGGAGATTTAGTAGACCGAGGACCGCGCATTTTAGACACGCTTAAGCTAGTGCGAAATATGGTATTAACAGGTAACGCTTTTTGCGTACCTGGGAACCACGACAGCAAACTAATGCGGAAACTCAAAGGCAAGAATGTAAAGATCAATCATGGGTTAGAGCAAACCCTAGCAGAAATAGCAACTTTGCCAGACACGACTCGCGAACCTTTTAGCAAAGAGATTCGGGAGTTTCTGGATTCTCTGGTGAGTCACTACCTCTTGGACTCAGGGCGATTGGTAGTAGCACACGCGGGAATGAAACAGGAGCTTCAAGGGCGGGGTTCTGCTCAGGTGCGGGAGTTTGCTCTGTACGGTGAAACTACCGGAGAAATTGACGAGTTTGGCTTACCCGTGCGCTACAACTGGGCAGCAGAGTACAGGGGTGAAGCAATGGTAGTTTACGGGCATACCCCAGTGCCAGAACCAGAATGGCTCAATAACACCATTAATATTGATACCGGCTGCGTCTTTGGCGGCAAGCTAACCGCTCTCCGCTATCCAGAAAAGGAGCTTGTCAGTGTGCCTGCCGCCCAGACTTACTGCAATCCTATCAAACCTTTGTTCCCACAACCTAGTCAGGATTTTGCTCTCACTGCCCAGCAAAAAGTAGATGAGTTGCTCGACATTGACGATGTGCTGGGTAAGAGATTTATCACCACTAGGCTGCAAAGCCAGATGATGATTCGGCAAGAAAATGCGATCGCTGCCTTAGAGGTGATGAGCCGTTTTGCTGCTAATCCCAAGTGGTTAATCTACCTGCCACCCACCATGTCTCCTGTAGCTACTTCCACAGAACCGGGATTGCTAGAACATCCTAAAGAAGCCTTTGCCTACTACCAGCAGCAAGGCATTACTGAAGTGGTGTGCGAAACCAAGCACATGGGTTCGCGGGCAGTGGTAATTATTTGCCAAAATGTCGAAGCTGCTAGAAGACGTTTTGGGGTGACGGATGAGGGTATTGGCATCTGCTACACCCGCACGGGGCGACGTTTTTTTGACAATCCAGTTCTAGAAGCCCAACTGCTAGAGAGGGTTAATAGCGCCCTCACAGCCAGTGGTTTTTGGGAAACCTTCCATACTGATTGGGTGTGTCTAGACTGCGAACTGATGCCTTGGTCTGCCAAAGCTTTAGAGCTACTGCGACGACAGTATGCCGCCGTTGGGATTTCCTCACGCCTTGCCCTCACTGAGGCTGTCAGTTTATTGGAGCAGGCAAGCCAGCGAGGAGTTGAGATGAGCGATCAAATCGATCGCTACCGACAAAGGGCAGAAATGGCGCATCAATATGTCACCGCCTACCGTCGCTACTGCTGGTCAGTTGAGGGTATCTCCGACCTGAAGCTAGCTCCCTTCCATATTCTAGCAACTGAGGGAACCGTCCATACTGATAAAGACCATGTTTGGCACATGGAGCAAGCCGCGAAACTAAGTCAGTTCGATCGTACCCTGCTTCTGGCAACAACCTACAAAGCGATCGACCTTAACAACCCAAGCAGTTGGGCAGAAGGGGTTCGTTGGTGGGAGGAACTAACTGCCGCCGGGGGTGAGGGGATGGTGGTTAAGCCAATGCAATTTATCGTCAAAAACACTTGGAAACTGGTGCAACCAGGGGTAAAGTGTCGTGGACGAGAATATCTTCGGATTATATATGGCCCTGAATATTCAACACCTGAAAACCTGGAAAATTTGCGTCAGCGCGGTTTGTCAGTAAAGCGTTCGCTAGCTTTACGAGAGTTTGCTCTAGGGATTGAGGCGTTGGAGCGATTTGTTGCCCATGCTCCCCTGCGCCAAGTCCATGAATGTGTTTTTGGTATTTTAGCACTAGAGAGCGAACCCGTAGATCCGCGACTTTGAGGTTTGAAGGCTACCAACCTAAGGCGGGTTATACTTACTCCCTTCCCGCTCTTTCTCGTTCCCAGGCTCTGCCTGGGAATGCTGGAAAGGAGGCTCTGCAGTAAAATCTGTAGCATTTCTAAAGCGATCGCTCGTGTATATATTCTTCACTCTATTTCTAAATTTCCTCTATTCCGATTTTTGTAGTCTGACAACAGTTCAAAAAACTTGTCTAGTGCATCTCTTTCGTCTGCGGAGTGAAAAAATATTATATGAGCCCATGATTGTCTTGTCTTAACTGGATAGGATTCTCGTATCCAGTTCAGAAATTCTTCAAATTCTTTTTCCTCATCTGTTTTCGGTAAACCAAGTTCATGTCGAGCAAGGGTATATCCATGATAAAACGATAGAAAATCAAAAATTGAGTATCTACCCAAGTACAGTGTTGGTCTCTTTTTTATTTCTTGTAAAAGTGTATAAAGTTTGTCCATAGCCAATTTATTTATTAAAAAAGACCTGTCCCAGCACTGGATACATTCATATATTGCAGGTACCTCCTTATACACATAGCGCTAAAGCGGCAATTCGATGGGCGAATTGGGGCTCAAAGTGACAGAAGAGCGATCGAGCGGTCTTGAACAAAGGGAAACTCAAGGCTTTCAAACCTTAATGTTGGGTTTCGTTCCTCAACCCAACCTACAACTACAACTACAACTACTAACTTTAATGTTGGGTTTCGTTCCTCAACCCAACCTACAACTATTGATAGTTACGCACACTAGGCATATATAGGGGCAAACCACTTGGGGATTGCCCCTACAAACCGCTATATATAGGTCTAGCCAAGTTTGTCAAATATCTTAAACATCGGGAGATACATCGAGAGCAAAATCAAAGCAACCATCCCCGCTAAGACAACCATCATCAGGGGTTCCAGGATACTGGTGAGTGCCTTTACAGCTTGTTCCACCTCATCTTCATAGAATTCGGCAACTTTCATCAGCATGGCATCTAATTCACCTGTTTCTTCACCAATGCTAATCATCTGTAGTGCCATAATAGGAAAAACATTTTCTTTTTGTATGGCAAGGCTGAGCATCCCACCTTGTTGAACTTCTGCCCTTGCTGCATCTATAGCATTTGCTATCACCTGGTTGCCTGAGGTATCTCGGACAATTTCTAAAGCAGTGAGAATGGGCACCCCGGAACGAGCCAACGTTCCAAAAGTGCGGCAAAAACGCGCCACTGCTGATTTCTCATTCAAGTCACCCAAAATTGGCATTTTCAAGAAAAAGCGATCCATCGTCACGCGACCCATAGGCGTCTTGTAGTACTGTTTGTACAGAAATGAGACAACTATGACAACCGCTATCGGAATAATTACCTTCCAACTTCTGAGAATCTCGCTAACTGTGAGCATGAATACAGTTAGCCCCGGCAATTCCCCACCAATATCCTGAAACACCTTAGCAAAGATTGGGATTAAAAACACAGTCATGGCAATAAACACAACCACAGCCAGAATCCCGACGACGACTGGGTATGCCATAGCTCCTTTAACTTGGTTTTGCAGCCGTGCTAGATCCTCAAGAATTTTGGCTAACCGATTGAGCACCTCATCCAGCACACCACCGACTTCACCAGCCTGCACCATACTGACATATAGATTGTCAAAGCACTCAGGATGTTTACGCATGGCATCGGAAAGGTTCGTGCCCTGTTGCACCTCAGCGCTAATTTCCAAAAGAGCTTTTTTCAGTTTAGGATTGGCACACTGCTCAGATAATACACCTAGACATCTAACCATGGCTACACCAGCGTTAACCATAGCAGCAAATTGACGAGAAAAAACGGCTTTATCTTTAACTTTTACTGAAGACATTGCCAGCTCAATTGCTTGCATGTCAAATTTAAAGCCTTTACTTTCTTTAAGGTTTTGGACAAAAGGATACTTCTGGCGTAGGTTTTCACGAGCTTTAGGCAGAGAGTCTGCAATTATCTTTTCTTTCTTAAGTTTTCCTGCCGAGTCTCGGACTTCAGCAATGTATGTAGGCATGACTCACCTTCTGTAAAAAATTAAACGTGAAAAATTAAAAATTAAAAATAGAATAACATTTTTAATTTTTAATTTTTGATTTGACATTTCTAGTGGGCACCAGCTTTAGCATTCAAAGGCGCACCACCAAGAAGACGCTGTAGCTCGTCAGGCTTAGCACTCTTGCCCATCGCTGCTTCAAAAGAGATTAAGCCTTTTTTGACTAAGTCACCTAAGGTCATTTCCATAGTCTGCATCCCCAATTTAGCCCCAGTTTGAATAGCACCGTAAATTTGGGGTGTTTTTCCTTCTCGGATCAGGTTGGAAATAGCTGGCGTTACCACCATAATTTCCTGAGCCATAATCCGACCATATTCACCCGGTTTAGGGTTTTTCTTTGGCACCAGGCATTGACTGAAAACAGCAAGCAAAGAGTTTGACAGCTGCGCTCGAATTTGCGGCTGTTGGATTGGGGGGAACACATCTAGCATCCGGTCTATTGTCTGAGCTGCTGAGTTAGTATGCAACGTCCCCATTACTAAGTGCCCTGTTTCGGCGGCAGAAATTGCCAGCCCAATCGTTTCCAAGTCACGCATTTCCCCTACCAGGATCACGTCCGGGTCTTCCCGTAACGCTGCCCTCAGAGCATTGGCAAAACTTTTAGTATCTTCGCCCTTTTGCCGTTGATGAATCAAGCTCTTGACGTTTGGGAAAACATATTCGATCGGATCTTCCACCGTTAGAATATGTTCTCCTCGCGTCCGATTGATCAAGTCAATCATCGCCGCCATTGTGGTAGTTTTACCAGAACCCGTTTGTCCTGTCACCAAAACCATGCCCCTAGGGCGATGAGTCATTTCTTTAACGATGTCGGGGAGACCTAACATATCAAAGTTAGGAATTTTAGAGGCTAAAGCCCTTAAACAAGCCGCATAATAACCACGTTCTTTGTAAACGTTGACCCGAAAGCGAGCTAAACCCTTAACTCCATAAGAGCAATCCAGCTCCCAGGTTTGTTCTAAGTCCTTACGCTGCGTGTTGTTTAACATGCTAAAGATCAATTTCTGGCAGTCTTGAGGTGACAGCGGCTCGTCATTAATAGGAGCCAATTTTCCACTGATGCGGAAATAAACCGGCGAACCTGCCTGAATATGCATATCTGAGCCACCCATTTCAATGAGTTGCTCCATCAAGTCTTCAATCATTAATTCCATAGCCATAATCCTGTCTCCTTTGGTAATTGTCAGTTGACTAAATTATTGAGTCTTAGTCTTGAAAGCGAGATGTCAAGCAGTATGGACAATCGAGCCATTCTTGCTTTAATTCTGCATGACAACCTCGGCAGGTTAGGGAAGTTTTGCGTTTAGCTTTGAGTTCCGATTCTAAACCCTTATCAGTAAAAGTCACCCGTTCCACCTCTTCTAAGGTAGTGTGCCCTTCACGAACTAGGTTTAAACTGTAGGCTAGCAAAGTCACCATCCCTTCCTCCACGGCTGCCTCCTTAATCATGTCAGTAGTAGCACGTTTGTTGATTAAGGTTTGCAGCCGCTCGGTTACTTTCATCACTTCATAGACTCCCACCCGCCCTTTATAGCCGTTGCCATTACATTTGGGACAGAGAGTACCGTTGGCTTTGGCTTCCTGAACTTCCTCAATTCGCAGGGTTTTGGCCCTGTAAAAGGTAACACTACCTTCCTGGGAAGCCGATAAACCAAATCGCGCCAGTTCCTCAACAGTAGGATTATAGGAAATTCGGCATTCAGTACAAACCCTTCGCATCAAACGCTGAGCGCATACACCTATTAAGGCTGCTGATACCATGAAGGTTTCTACGCCCATTTCATCTAAACGGGCAATGGAACCCGCAGCATCGTTGGCGTGCAGGGTTGTCATTACCAAGTGTCCCGTTAAGGCGGCTTCAATAGCGGTTTTTGCTGTTTCTGAGTCCCGCGTCTCACCCACTAGAATCACATCAGGGTCTTGCCGCATAAAAGCCCGCAAAATCTTAGCAAAGTCCATGCCCTTTTCGCGGATTACCTGTACTTGAGTAATTCCTGGCAAAGTATACTCAATCGGGTCTTCGGCAGTACTGATATTCACCCCAGGCTCGTTGCGTTCAGCCAGAATTGAGTACAATGTTGTTGATTTACCAGATCCCGTTGGTCCTATCACCAAAATCAGCCCAAATGGGCGGCTAGACATGTCTCGAACCATCTGTAGCGTTTGTTGATTGGAAATTAACTTATCCAAGCCCAACTGGGTGGAAGAGTTATCCAACAGCCGCATACATATTTTTTCTCCGTACCGACTCGGTAGGACGTTGACCCGGAAGTCAACCTTGCGTCCTTCAAAAATACGGCGGATCCGACCATCTTGGGTCGCCCTGCGCTCGGCAATGTCCAAATTGGCAATAATTTTGAACCGGGAGGTAACTGCGGGAATAATTTTTTTAGGTAAGGGCTCAAAAGCCTGCTCTAGTACCCCATCCCTGCGAAAGCGAATCCGCAAGCATTCTTCTTGGGGTTCGATGTGAATGTCAGAAACCTTTTCTTTTAATGCCTTAATCAGGATTTTATTTACCAAGTTGATGACAGGGGGAGCATCAGGGTCCATATCATCGATGGCTTCGTCCTTATCAGCATTATCATCTGCAACTTCGGGATTACTGTCAAGGTTCTGAATGTCTACATTAATGTCAACATTTTTTTCAGATTTAGCAGCTTCTTCTAGTTTAGTTTTTTCCTCCTCTTTCTTAGCTTGAGCGTCCAGGTATAGGTTAATTAGCTGCTGATAGTCTTCCTGGGTGATTACTCGACGTTGCCACGTAATTCCCTGAGGACGGAGAATACGGTTCAAATCATCTTGGGCATCCAAGTTATCGGGCTCAACCATCGCAACTAATAAAGATAGCCCATTCAAATCATTTTTTGATAAAGGCACCAGCCGACAGCGGCGACATGTATCAATTGGTATCAGCGTGTCGATCAGGTTAACTATCTCATCGGTAGAAATTTGATTAATTTCTGTATCCAGCGATTCAACGCCGTAAATAATCTTGAGTTCAAACAGATGAGTTTTTTTGTATTGGCGCAGTAAATCTGGGGACAGCGGATTTCCTGTGAGGCTTTCTAGTATCTCAGTCAGGGGCTTGCGTAACTTGCGGCTTTCTTCCAAAGCCTGACGCATCTGTTCCTCTTGGATGTAGCCAGACTTAATTAGCTGGTTGCCGAAGGGGGAAAAGACCTTGCCGGCATTGATAACTGTGAGAGCACGCCTGGATGATGGTGATTGAGTCATGGCTAGTCAGAATATCTCCTTAAACATTATTCCCAAAAGCTGTGGGCAAAATTGACACTTAAGCCATAAAAAACCGCAGTCCTGAAAAGATCGTCGCAATTATGGAGATTGGTGGCAGTTGCCAGAGCCGACTGGACGAGCGCCAAACCACGTCACCACCACAATAACAGAAACCGGATGGGACCACTGATCGGAAAGGCGATCGGAAAAACTACCGCGATTGAGCCTGGGAACATTATCATTATAAGTAAAGTAGCAATTTCCTACGCCCTTGCCCGGAGTCCATCGCCAAAAATGGTAAATGTAATGTCTTGGCAAGCGACTTTTACAGGATGATGGCACTATAGGAAAAGAAGGATAAACAATATCGCGATCGCTAGCAGACTATTAACTGGAATAGGTTCAGGATGAACGAAAATCAGCAAGACTTGAATGCACAGCAGCTAAATGATGTCTCCGAGACTTCCTCAGGCATCGGAGTACCACCAACGGATGAGGTAGACGTAAGTGTAGCACCATCTGATGAACCAGAAGTTTCTGCAACCAGTCAAGCAGATGCCATCACATCCCCAGGGTTGGCGGCTCCAGCAACAGAGGAAAATCAAGAGTTTCCAGCAGCAGCAAGAGTTTCCTCTGAGGCGGCTACCGGAGCTACCGCTAGCCTGGAAGCCTTGAAGCAGGAAGTGGAGGCACTTTCATCACAGCTCTCAGAAAGCAAAAATCAGTCTGACACCTTCAAAAATCAGTACATGCGGATTGCGGCTGACTTCGATAACTTCCGCAAGCGCACGACAAAAGAAAAGCAAGACTTGGAAGTTAAGGTGAAGTGCGACACGATTAGTGAGTTACTCTCAGTGGTGGATACTTTTGAACGAGCCCGATCGCAAATCAAGCCCCAAAATGACGGGGAAATGACCATTCATAAAAGCTACCAGGGTGTGTACAAGCAGTTGGTAGATGCACTCAAGAAGATTGGGGTGTCTCCCATGCGTCCCGAAGGGAAAGATTTTGATCCTAATCTTCACGAAGCTGTAATGCGCCAACCGACAGAGGAACACCCAGAAGGGACGGTGATGGAAGAACTGGTAAGAGGCTACTTTTTGGGCGATCGCATTTTGCGCCATGCCCTAGTAAAAGTTGCTGCCCCCCCAGAACCTGTGGCTGAAGCCGCAACCGAGCCGGATGCTACACCGACTTAGTCAACAACCCAGCTTAAAAAATATCCATGAACGTCGAACGACGTTCATGCGCTATGGTTGTAGTCTGAGGGCGTGTAAAATGAAAAAACCCGCATCTTGTTCCCAGGCAAATGCTGTGTCTGGTAACAAGTTCCACGGAAATCGCTTTCTTTTGGATAATTTTACTACCAAATCGTTATGGGAAAAGTTATTGGCATCGACCTGGGTACGACTAATAGTTGCGTCGCCGTTTTAGAAGCTGGTCAACCCATTGTTATTTCTAGTTCAGAAGGTGGACGCACCACCCCCAGTATTGTAGGATTTGGCAAGGGGGACGAGCGCCTGGTCGGTCAGCTGGCAAAGCGACAATCTGTGACTAATGCCGAAAATACAGTTAATAGCATTAAGCGCTTTATCGGACGCAGGTGGGATGACACCGTCAACGAACGATCGCAAGTGCCCTATAAATGCCTGAAAGGTCGCGATGATACCGTCGATGTGATGATTCGGGGACACAAATACACCCCTCAGGAAATATCAGCGATGATCCTGCAAAAGTTGAAGCAGGATGCTGAAAACTTCCTGGGAACATCGGTATCCCAAGCAGTAATCACAGTGCCTGCTTACTTCACCGACGCCCAAAGACAAGCGACAAAAGATGCTGGGACGATCGCTGGCTTAGAAGTTCTGCGCATCGTCAATGAACCGACAGCCGCAGCCCTAGCATACGGGCTGGACAAACAACATGAAGATCAGTGTATTTTGGTGTTTGACTTAGGTGGTGGCACCTTTGACGTCTCTGTTCTCCAACTTGGAGATGGTGTGTTTGAAGTTAAAGCAACATCGGGCAACAACCATCTGGGTGGTGATGACTTTGATAATGTTCTGGTTCGCTGGATGATTGATAACTTCCGCGAAGAACAGGGTATAGACCTGGAAATGGATAAAATGGCTCTCCAGCGGCTACGAGAAGCGGGAGAAAAAGCCAAGATTGAACTCTCCACCACTCAGGCAACCTCAATTAACCTGCCGTTCATCACTGCCGACGAAAACGGGCCGAAACACCTGGAGACGGAGTTAACACGCTCCAAGTTTGAAGAACTGACAAGTCATCTAGTAGAGGCAACTATCGAACCTGTAAGTCAGGCTCTCAAAGATAGCGACATCCAAACCACTGATATTGACCGGATTATCCTAGTGGGTGGTTGTACTCGGATTCCCGCTGTCCAGAAAGCGATTAAAGATTTTTTTGGCGGGAAGGAACCGGATCGCTCTGTAAACCCAGATGAAGCAGTGGCACTAGGAGCCGCAATCCAAGCAGGCGTTTTAGGCGGCGAAGTTAAGGATGTGTTACTGTTAGATGTAACGCCTTTGTCTTTGGGCATTGAAACCTTAGGAGAAGTCTTCACAAAAGTAATTGAACGCAATACGACCATCCCCACCAGTAAATTCCAATCCTTTTCCACAGCAACAGACGCCCAATCGTCCGTAGAAATTCATGTGCTACAGGGTGAACGGGCAATGGCAAAAGATAATAAGAGTTTGGGAAAATTCCTCCTCACCGGCTTGCCACCAGCCCCGCGAGGTGTACCCCAAATTGAAGTCTCCTTTGAAATTGATGTCAATGGCATTCTCAAAGTCTCGGCTCAAGACAAAGGTACGGGTAGAGAGCAGAGTGTTCGGATCAGCAACACAGGAGGATTGAGTGCTAGCGAAGTGGAACGGATGCGCCAAGAATCTGAATTATATGCAGAAGTTGACAAGCGTCGGATGCAAGTGATCGAACTTAAGAACCAAGCCGATAGCTTGATATACAGCTATAAATCGACCTTAAGTGCCAATAGTCGCTTGATTAGTGATGATATTAAAGCCCAGGCAGAGCAAAAAGGCAAGAAACTGCGCGAAGCGCTCATTGACCCTAAAATTAGTGTCGAGGAGATCAAAAACCGCTTGGAAGATTTCCAGCAAACGGTCTTGTCTATTGGTGCTGCTGTATACCAGCAACCCAAAAAAACCACCGAATCGGAAAAGTTCGCTTTCCCCAAAAAACACAAGGTCGAAGTTCCATTACCATCGGCACCGACACCAGAAGTAGAGGAAGAGACAATAAATTTGGAGTTTGATGACGACGAAACCTTAACTGCCGATTACGAAGCAGTCGATTAATACCAATAAACCTAGCACATAAAAAAAGAAGCAGCGCTTTATGGCCCGCGACTACTATGAAATCATCGGTGTCTCTCGTAACGCCGACAAAGAAGAAATCAAACGCGCCTACCGCCGCCTGGCTCGCAAGTTTCACCCCGATGTGAACAAAGAGCCCGGGGCGGAAGAGCGTTTTAAAGAAATTAATCGGGCATACGAAGTGCTTTCAGAACCAGAAACTAAAGCACGATATGACCGCTTTGGTGAGGCTGGAGTGTCGGGACCCGGTGCCGGATTTCCAGACATGGGCGATATGGGAGGCTTTGCGGATATCTTTGAAAGCTTTTTCTCAGGCTTTGCTGGTGGTATGGGTCAAACGTCCAGAAGACGTGGCGGTCCTGCCCGAGGCGATGACCTACGACTGGATCTGAAACTGGAATTTCGTGAAGCCGTATTTGGCGGTGAAAAAGAAATCCGGATTCCCCATCTAGAAAATTGCAGTAGCTGTAGCGGCACTGGTGCCAAACCAGGAACCAGTTTGCGAACCTGCTCTACCTGTAGCGGTACCGGTCAAATCCGTCGTGCTACTAGAACGCCCTTTGGCAGCTTTACCCAAGTTTCTGTGTGTCCCACCTGTAACGGCGAGGGGCAGGTAATTGAGCAAAAGTGCGAAGTGTGTGGGGGCGTCGGCCGCAAACAAGAAACCAAAAAGCTGAAAATCACCATCCCGCCAGGAGTTGATAATGGCACAAGATTGCGGGTTTCCAAAGAAGGAGACGCCGGAATGCGGGGTGGTCCTCCTGGAGATTTGTACGTATATTTGTTTGTCGAGGAAGACGCCGAGTTTCAGCGGGATGGCATTAATATACTGTCGCAAATTAAAATCAGCTACTTACAAGCGATTTTAGGTTGTCGTTTGGAAGTTAATTCAGTGGATGGCCCTGTGGAGGTGACAATTACTCCAGGAACGCAACCGAATACGGTGCTGACTCTGGAAAACCACGGTGTACCAAAATTAGGCAACTCTGTCAGTAGAGGAGACCATCTGATGACGATATTAGTGGATATTCCTACCCGGATCGTGGCTGAAGAACGGGAACTGCTGGAAAAGTTAGCTAAAATTAAGGGCGATCGCACTGGCAAAGGTGGCTTTGAAAATTTCCTAGGAGGACTATTTGGCCCAAAATGACTTCTCTATCTCCCTCAACTGCTGCTCACATCCCGGATGCACAACTGGATCTCCGGGGTACTCCTTGCCCACTTAATTTTGTGCGCACCAAACTGCATTTGGAAAAAATGGCACCTGGGGCTTTGTTAGAAGTATGGTTAGATCCCGGCGAACCTCTAGAGCAAGTACCTGATAGTTTAGTCATGGAAGGTTACAAGGTCGAAGAAATTGAAGACCGTGCTGGCTTTTTTGCTGTAAAAGTGCGGCGACCAATTGATTCGGCATTGTGATAGCTCTAGAAAAGGAAAATTCCTCACCCGCCACCTCTCCCCTACTGGGAACAGTCGTGGCTGTGCAGGCAAATTACTATCGGGTAAGGTTGGATGCTTTCGAGACGTTGCCTGGAACATCTCTACTTTGCACGCGCCGTACCCGCCTGAAAAAAATTGGTCAGCAAGTGATGGTGGGCGATCGGGTGGAAATTGTAGAACCCGATTGGGCTGATGCCCGGGGGGCGATCGCTAATGTCTTGCCTCGCCAAACCGAACTTGACCGTCCCCCGATCGCTAATGCTAACCAAATTCTACTGGTTTTTGCCCTGGCCGATCCTCCACTAGACCCTTACCAGCTCAGTCGATTTCTCATCAAGGCGGAATCTACTGGATTAGAGGTTGGTTTGTGTCTCAATAAAAGCGATCTGGTAACAATTGAGCAGCAGCAGCAATGGCTCACGCGCTTGCAACAGTGGGGTTACCAACCTATTTTTATTAGCGTCTACAGAGGCATTGGTTTAGAACCACTCAACGCCGAACTCCAGCAAAAAATTACCGTTCTGGCTGGTCTTTCTGGCGTAGGCAAGTCAAGTATTATAAATTATATTGTTCCTGGTGTCAACCTCCGGGTGGGGGAAGTTTCCGGTAAACTCAACCGGGGGCGTCATACCACGCGACACGTAGAGCTGTTTGAGCTACCATCCGGTGGACTATTGGCAGATACTCCTGGTTTCAACCAACCAGATTTATACTGTACTCCGGAAGAGTTGGCGGGTTATTTTCCGGAAGCACAACAGCGTTTAACAACTGGCAGATGTCAATTTAGCGACTGCTGGCATCGGGATGAGCCGAACTGTGTGGTTAGGGGAGATTGGGAGCGGTATGAGCATTATCTGGATTTTCTGGAAGAAGCGGAAACTCATCAAGCTTACCTGAATCAACAAGCTAACCCAGAATCAAACATGAAATTGAAAAGCAGGGCGGGTAAAAGTCAGTACGAGCCTAAGTTGGAAACTAAAAAATATCGTCGCCCTTCCCGTCGTACACAGCAGCAGGAGTTGCAGGATTTGTATCAAGAAACAGATTTTTGATGATGTTTGGGAGAGAGAAAAAATGGCTTCACTAACTATTACTGTCCCCGATGAACTGGCAATCCGTCTAGAGCCACTCCTGAGTCGCCTGCCAGAACTGCTAAAACAACTGCTTGCGACAAGCGACGCGACAGCAGAGCATAAAGCTGAATCAACAGATTTTCCCCCAGTTTACACAGAAGTTCTAGATTTCTTAATTAAAAGCCCCACCCCCCAAGAAATCGCAGCTTTTCAAGTGTCACCCCAGGCTCAAGCACGTCTTAGATTCCTGCTTGACAAAAATCGGAAAGCCACACTCACGGGAGCAGAAGTAGCTGAACTAGATGTGTACGAACAGCTAGAAACAATCATGATTTTACTCAAAGCACGAGCTGTAGCCGCGACCTCATAAATGACTTCTACCACGATTCCCGAAGCCTTAAGAAAGCTAGTCGCATTGAGTAGGGTGTGTTAGCGTCAGCGTAACGCACCGAAAATTAGCATAATTATGGTGCGTTACATTTCATTAACGCACCCTACAAGAGCGACTCACTGCTTACGTTGTAATCGCCACAAAGGGTCGGATTTGGCTACCATTGAACCTAACAGCGGCGAGATAGTGCCATTGTACCATCCACGTCGCCAAATATGGGTCGAGCATTTCAGCTTAAATAATACCCAAATAGTTGGCATTTCTACAATAGGTCGGGCTACAGTAAGGTTATTAATGCTCAATGCCCCAACTCGCATATTAGAGCGCCAGGTATTAATTGCCCAAAGACGGTATCCTTAAAAGTTCTAGGTGGTAGAGATCGCACTGACAAGCGCTAACAGCAGCTTTCGGTTGGGTTGAGCGTAAGCGTTACCCAACATAAACCCACAGGGGTGATGTTGGGTTTCGTTCCTCAACCCAACCTACTAACAATCTGGAGAAGTCAACTAAATAGCAATATTACTGTCTGCAACAAACCGACAATAAACCCCAAGATTCCGCCTAAATTGACAATTGCTTGCAGCTCACTCTTGACAATCCCCTGAATCGCCAGTTCCAGGTCTTCAGCAGATGTCTTTTTCACCCGATCGATGATCACCTGGTCGATTGATAAAATCGGAATTACCTGCGTCACAATTTTTTCTAAATCTTGCTCCAAATAGCGTTCTAGAATTAAAGCTAGTTCCTGACTAATTAGTTCCAGAGATATAGTCACAGCAGGAGACGATCGCAGCCTATTAAGGATTACTATAGCAATATTGTTCCAGTCCAAAGATTCGCTCAAACCCTGCAATAAATCTGGACCCCGCTCTTGAATATAATTACGTACAGTATCCCGCATCGTCTTGCGTAACTGCCGCACGGTTGACACAGGTAAATTTTGCAGAGATAGATTGTGTAGCCATTCCTGCAAGCGATCGCGCATTCGCAGGGAAGTAATAAATTCTTCTAGTTGGGCATTGCTTGCCTCTTTTTCATCTAGGCAAAAAGTCCGCAAGCGCGTCAGGCTGTTACGCAAACCAAACAAATTGGCAACTACCCAGTAAGTACCACTGGCTTTTTCCCGAAAGCTCTCATCAATTAGCTGAATATTGCGATCGGTCAGCAAATCCACTATAGCCTGCCGGATTAAGTCTGGCGGCAACACTACCTCTAGTATCCAATCAGAAAGTTTCCTCGCTTGTTCTTCATTGAGCTGAAATTCCAGCAAAATTTGGTCAAAAATCTGGTTTAGCTGCGTTTCGAGGAAATCCTCGCGGCGGGCTAACACCTTCAGTAAGCGGACTAAAGACTGACCTAGTAAATCCCGCAGAATACCCGCAAGAATTTTAGCAGTTTTCTGCTCTTTATCCGCTTGAACTTGATCGAGTGCTAGTCGCAGCAGCCAGAGAATTGCGCTCTGAACCCGCTCAGGTTGCAGTAGTCGCCGCGCCAGGTTTTGCAATTCCTCTGGTGTCAGCAGCGAACCCATGATGGTATCAGAAATACGATTGGCAAGGCGCTCCTGATTTCGAGGAATTAACCCAGGTGTGAAGGGCAACTGGCGTCCACCTACGTAAATTGCCCGGTAGGGGCGAAACAGCATTTTGATGGCTATATCATTGGTGAAATAGCCAATCACGGCACCCACTAAGGGAGGAGTAATATAAATCCAGAGAGTATTGATATCCAAAACTATTTCTATTAACCTGTTTCATTCGGGTAGATCTGCTACTACAATTCTATTTCGCGATCGCTAAAACTCCCATAGTGCCGCCGGAAATGGTATAGTGAGTAGCTTGGGTAAACCCAGCGAGACTGGCTAACTCCACCTGTTGTGAACCTGTGGGAAATTTTTCTAAGCTAGGAGCGAGATAGGCATATTCTTCTGTCAAGCCAAATTTTTGTGCCAATGGCACTACCACGTTTTCCAGATACCACTGCTGAAAAGCCCCCATTGCTGGGTTGGTGGGACGATGGAAGTCTAGAATGGCAGCTATGGCACCTGGCTTGAGGACGCGATGCAACTCTTTTAGGCAGCAGGGTATATCTGTTACGTTCCGGAGTCCGTAGCCCATCGTGGCAGCATCGAAGTAGTTGTCATCAAAGGGTAAATTGAGGGCATCTGCTTCTACCCAGTTGATGGCGAGAGGTGGGTATTGGTTTTGGCATCGGTGACGAGCTTGCGCTAGTTGAGCTGGTGAAAAATCAACTCCAAACACTTTGCCACTGGCTCCCACCTGTCGCGCCAACAGTTGAGCTAAATCTCCACTGCCACAGCATAAATCCAAGCAAGTATCTCCCTGCTGAGGATTACTCCATTTCACTGCCATGCGCTTCCATATCCGATGTTGACCTAGACTTAACCAATCGTTCAACTGGTCATAGACTGGTGCAATGCGATCGAACAGCGTTTTAATTTCCGACGACGAATGAAAATTCATCTCCTCCTAGTTTGTAGTAAGGACTTTAGTCCTTGCTGGATGGTGGGGGAAGCCCAACCGAAGAATAGGGTTTATGCTACAGTACTGACTTATTGATGAGAGCGAGTGCTGGTGAGTGCTAATGCCACCTGCTGTGCCGAGAGGTGAATTAGTTTCAGTTCATCTTCTCTGAGTTTGCAGGGTTGCTTCCACTGTAGTGAAAGAACTGCTATCAGTTGGCTCCGGTAAACAATCGGGACAACCAGATGCGCTTTCAGCTCGGTTGCTTCGTATTGTGAGAACCCAGGTTGGGTGCCACTTACCCAAGCTTGGAGTTTTTGAGTGGCGAGAGCCTCTTTGACTATGGGATCTGTTTCCAGCTCAGTAGCAATTGCACCAGCAGGGCTGTAAACTCCTGCTTTTGCTGATAATGTATTTCCCTCCACCAATTGCAAAATGCTGCCATTCGCTGCAAAACTCTTACCAAAGGCAGTAGCCATCGGCTCGATACTCGCCTCTATATTGGGAGACTCCTGAGCCACCTGCACGATCGTTGCTAACAGCTCCGTCTGTGCCTGCGCCCGCTCAAGTTCCTCTGTCCGGTGCTTGAGCAAGTCGTAAGTATCTGCAGCCCGCTGGACTACAGCTTTCAGTTCATTAGGGTCCCAAGGTTTTGTGATATACTTATATACTTGTCCAGAATTTATTGCTTCCACCAAATCCTCGACATCGGTAAAACCTGTGAGGATAATTCGCACTGTGTCGGGAAACTGGGGAAGGGTTTTACTTAAAAATTCGGTTCCCTTCATTTCTGGCATTCTTTGATCCGAGATAATTACAGCGACTTCTCCTTCTTTAGCCAGCAATTCCAGGGCATGGATGCCGCTTTCGGCTTTGAGAACGTTGAAATCTCGCCGGAAGGTGCGGTAAAGCAGATCCAGATTATCTGGCTCGTCGTCTACCACCAGCATTTTTGGTTTTTTTGGTCGTTCTAGGCTCATGAATTGACGGCTGATAGTTTCAATTTCTGGGCTCGCTTCGTACATAACAAGACAACAAACTCCTCATAGCTTCTAACTCCGGCAACTATTCTCTGTGTGTTACACCAGGTATTATCAATCAGGTTGTATTTAAAATTCTAAGCTTTTCTTTGAAGAACCCAACCTAAATCAAAGATTTAGATGGGGATTCTGGTGAGTAACCCTCTCCATTTCTAGCGCTTGAATGTATAATAAACTAAATTATATACATAGAATTTTTTCGGCTGGCGCTTATTTAGACTTCGCTAGCTAAGTTAGTAAACCGGGATAATCCTCCTCATTCCAACCTGAAAGCCATAAAAACCGAAAAGTTACCAGCATAGATGCCCCGATCGCGGTACATTAAAAAATGTAGGCAAGCACCTTGATAGCACTGTTGCACTTATATGCCATTATGACTGAAAAACCATCAAGTTCTTCCGAGAATAGTCCTGAAGCAGCCCAAACGACAGAGAATATTGAAGATTTGCTTCTATCGCTCCGCCGCAAACAAGGCACCTGGGTTGAGTGGGGACAAGCGTGTGCCCAACTGCAAAAAGCCGGGTACAACCCCCAAGCGATTTTTGAGCAAACGGGATTTGAGCCTATCCAGCAAAATCAAATCATCGTGGCATCTCAAGTGTACAGCACTTTGGTGAAAGCTGGAGTGTCTGATGAAGTCCGATCGCACTACTCTAGCACAGGCAGCGATAGCTTGTACGAATTGCGGATTCTTACCCAGCCAGAGCGTGCTGCCTGCGCTGAATTTTTACTCGCCAGAAACCTGGACTCTTTATGTGCCCGTGAGGTGGCAAAAGCGGTAAAGGAGTTTTCCAGGCTGCATGCATTACCCCAAGGGTTTTCTGCTCATCCCGGTGATGCCGTTGCTTACCAGTATTGGAGATACGCCCGACAAAAAACAGATTTGCCAGAGCGATCGCGTTTAATTGTCCGAGGCTTAATGTTTGCTCACACTCAAACGGCACGGCAACAGATTGAGCAACTGCTGACTGATTTGGATGGCGTTTCCCAGCTATCGCCTCCGGGTTTACCCCTGTATCGGTTGGAAGCAGAAGAAGAACTGCCTCGAATTATACCCGTTGCGGGCAAGATGCCTCTGACAATAGTACAATGGCAAAACATCCCTAGAGTTAGGGAGACAGGTCTTTTCCAACTCGTCACCACTTCTGGGAATGGCACTTGGGTAGCTTTACCCGGTTGGCAAGTGATCTTGAATGCTATAGAGCCAGTAGTTATGTTTATTAACAGCGCACACCTGCCTTCCCACCTGGGCGGCAAACCTGAAGAAGTTTTGCTGGTTATCGATAAAGCTGAGCCGGAATGGGATGTTAAAAGCTATTATGTAGTTGAGGAAGCAGGGCAAATCCAGTTGCAGTGGTTCCCCGAAACCCCGAATATCCCCCTTTTAGGACGCCTAATTTTACTGCTACGTCCGAAAAGAATTTTGGACGAAGGCGTGACTAAAGACTTATGGCAGATTGATGAATAATTAAGACTTTCACTTATTACTTCATGGCGTTAGGGTAGCGTTGTAATCTCAAACGTTGATTTTACGTCGAGAATACCTAAGTCCAAAATTTCCGGCAAATCAATAAAATTTCTTCTTGGCAATTAAGCTATGTAGAAATAGACATAACCATGTCAAGGAAGCTATAACTATCTGAAAAACCCATAGGAGCGAGTTTCCCCTTCAGGGGAAGGAACCAAGAACTCGATCGCTACCTGAGTAGTATTTTGTTTAGCGTTATGCTTGACAATAAATTGGGGCTGTGAAATACTATACATTTAGTAGGATGACATAAAATGTAGAAAGTCCACTAGGCAAAATTAGCAGAGCCAACCTATCACCAAGGGCTTTTTCGCTAACCTTGGTAGTAAATACTCACCTTACCCACAAATTAAGGAGATTTCATCTGTGAACGGTAAAATCAGAAGACTACTCATAATAGCAACTTTTTCGGGAATAAGTTTCATCGGTATTTCCATTGGTAAAAAAGTTACCTTAGCCCAAAACGATTCTAATACAAACAAACGCCCAAATATCGTAATTATTCTTGTCGATGACCTGGGGTATTCAGATCTAGCTATGTATGGGGGTGAAGTTCCTACCCCTAATATAGATTCTTTAGCTAAGTCGGGGATGATGTTCACTAACTTCCATACCGCACCAACTTGTTCCCCCAGCCGCGCTATGTTACTCAGCGGGGTAGACAACCACAGAGATGGGTTAGGTAACATGGAAGAATTACTAACCCCGGCTCAGAAAAACAAACCTGGTTATGAGGGGTATCTCAACAAACAAATTGTTCCCTTACCCCAAATGTTAAAAGATGCGGGCTACCACACTTATATGGCAGGTAAGTGGCATTTAGGAAAAGAACCAGGATATCACCCGGCCGATCGAGGCTTTGAGCAATCGTATGCAATGCTTCAAGGTGGCGGTAGTCATTTTAATCTGCTTGGTGAATTGCCAAACAGTACCTTGACATTCCTAGATAACGATCGGCCGGCGAAGACACTGGTGACCAACTATTACTCTTCCCAGTTTTATACCGACAAGCTCATTGAGTACATAGATAAAAATAAGGGCGACGGCAAACCATTCTTTGCTTACGCCGCCTACCAAGCGGTTCACGAACCCTTGCAAGCTCCTGATGAATACATCAATAAGTATATCGGCAAGTATGACATAGGGTGGGATAAATTGCGCCAGCAACGCTTCAATCGCCAGAAGCAGTTGGGTCTCATTCCCGACTATTTGCCATATCCAGCCAGATGGCCAATGGTGCCCGCCTGGAATAGTTTGACTCCGGAAAAACAGAAGTACAACGCCAAGATAATGGCAGTCTATTCGGCGATGTTAGACGACCTAGATCATCACATCGGCAGGCTGATTGACCACTTAAAAGAAATCGGCCAATATGATAATACCGTTTTCGTCTTTATGTCTGACAATGGGGCTTCTGGTCTAGACTTCTACGAGAATGACAAACCTTCTTACGACGCATGGTTTAAGAATGTAGGGATCAGCAACACCTATGACAACATAGGGAAAGTTAACTCTTACATTTCCTTAGGTCTAAATTGGGCTGAAGTATCAACAACACCCTTGCTATGGAGTAAGGCGAGAGAAGCTGAAGGGGGGACTCGCGTACCAGCGATCGTTTCCTATCCTCGTGGTGGCGTAATGCCGGGAATGAGAACCGAAACCTTTGCCCACGAACTCGACATAGTGCCCACTTTACTGGGTTACGCTGGGGTTAATATTCCTGGAGATACTTACAACGGTCGTCCCTTCATTCCTCTAGATGGGCATTCCATGCGTCCTCTTTTAGAAGGGAAAACCGACCACATCTATAAGGCAAATGAAGCAATTGGGCAAGAGGTATTCGGCACAGGCAATAACGCTCTGGTTCTAGGGGACTGGAAGATTCTCCTCCTAGCTCCACCCTGGGGGGATAACAAGTGGCATTTGTATAATTTACGGATGGACCCCAGAGAATTAAACGATCTGGCTGGGGTTTATCCAGAGCAGTTAAAGAAAATGGTGGCTTTATATGATAAGTACGCCAAAGAAAAGGGTATCGTTCCGGCTGGTACGAATAACCCAGGAGTGTAGCTGCCTGTACATATAGCGATTGGTAGGGGCAAACCCCCTGTGGTTGCCCCGATATATGCTGAGGCACTGCCACTACATATAGGGATTGGTAGGGGCAAACCCCCTGTGGTTGCCCCGATATATGCAGAGGCACTGCCACTACATATAGGGATTGGTAGGGGCAATCCCCCTGTGGTTGCCCCGATATATGCTGACGCACTGCCTCTACATATAGGGATTGGTAGGGGCAATCCCCCTGTGGTTGCCCCGATATATGCTGACCCATTAACAACCAAAAAAGTCCATTCGTGTTAATACTTGAGAAATTAAAAATTTATGAAACAGACCCCAAAAAAAGGTTTTGCCCTTAACTCATCCCAAGCTCCCGCCCAGTTTAATCCACCGGGTAGTCCTGCCGATAAAAATATGGTGTGGATTCCTAGCGGCACCTTCACAATGGGGTCTAATTCTCATTACCCCGACGAAAGTCCCACCCACAAGGTAAATGTAAGCGGCTTCTGGATGGATAAATACACCGTCACTAACCAACAATTCCAGCGCTTTGTGGAAGCAACCGACTATGTGACAGTTGCGGAGCGTCAACCACTAGCTAAAGATTATCCCCGTGCCCAGCCTGAACTTTTGGTACCGGGTTCAGCAGTTTTCTGGCTACCCTCCCATCCCGTAGACTTACGCTCCTTCTGCTGGTGGAAGTATGTACCCGGAGCCAGTTGGCGTCATCCTGAAGGACCGAGTAGCTCTATTGAAGGCTGCGAGAATTATCCAGTAGTCCAAGTTGCCTACGAAGACGCGGAAGCCTTTGCACGATGGGCGGGGAAATGTTTACCCACAGAAGCTGAGTGGGAATTTGCTGCCCGTGGCGGTTTAGAGGGAGCTACCTATGTTTGGGGGGATGAATTTGCCCCCAATCGCCAGCATATGGCTAACATCTGGCTGGGGAAGTTTCCTTGGCAAAACCTCAGATCCCATACTCCCGGAGCTGAGCCTGTCGGTTCCTATCCTGCCAATGGCTATGGTTTGTATGATATGGCAGGGAATGTCTGGCAATGGACGATCGACTGGTATCAAGACCATCATCCAGTTGGTGCTGCCCAATCCTGCTGTATTTCCGTTAATCCTAGAGGTGGCACCTTAGAAGAAAGCTATGACCCTAATATCCCTGAGTTTCCTCGCAAAGTACTTAAAGGCGGCTCATTTCTCTGTGCTGCCAATTATTGTGCCCGTTATCGTCCGGCTGCCCGCCATCCAGAAACAGTCGATACCGCAACCTGTCACATCGGCTTTCGCTGTATAGTTAGACCACATCAAGCTGAATGATCTATTGTATGATTGATTAAATTATCAGGACAATCCAACCTAGTATTTTCCGGAATTTTTGTCGATTTGATTGATGAAGCTTTTAAGAACGATCGAAGGACAAAGTTAGCATGAAAAATAAAGGTTTCATTTTGTGGCTGACGGGACTTAGTGGCGCAGGCAAAACAACGATTAGCAAAGCTCTTGCGCCCGCATTGCAAGAGAGGGGGTGCCAAGTAGAATTATTAGATGGCGACTTAGTGCGAACCCACCTATCAAAAGGGTTATCTTTCACCAAAGAAGACCGAGATACTAATATTCGCCGGATCGGATTTGTTGCGCACCTGTTGAGCCGAAATGGAGTTGTAGTAATTGTGGCAGCAATTAGCCCTTACCGAGCAACCCGCAATGAAGTTCGCCAGATGGAGCCAAATTTTGTCGAAGTTTATGTACAAACACCCCTAGAAGTTTGCGAGGGGCGAGATGTTAAAGGATTGTATGCTAAAGCGCGAGCCGGAGAAATTAAGGGGTTTACAGGAATTGATGACCCTTATGAGGAACCACTGAATCCCGAAATTATCTGTAATACTACAAAAGAAACGGTTGAAACAAGTGTCGAAAACGTGATTAGTAAACTAGAACATTTGGGCTACCTTTAAGCTTGACTGTTGACTGAAAAGGGAAAGGGAAAGGGACTGGGAAAGGGCGAAGAAAAATGAAAAACCAAAAAAGGGTACAAGCCCCTATATTTTTGCTCGTTCCCAGGCTCTGCCCTTGTCCTTACCCACATCTTCTATGCTGGAGTTGGACATGTGTAGAGTGAGAAACCTAGCTTCCACAGAACACTAGCAGGGCTTTTTCACCCTCATCCCCCAACCCCTTCTCCCATAAAGGGAGAAGGGGGGAAAGA
>CASBRB010000491.1 GCA_949127975.1 Oscillatoriales cyanobacterium PMM_0019
ACTGGGGACCAAGAACCCTCGACCTAGATTTGCTATTTTTTGATAATGTAATCTTGGATACTCCCACCCTACAACTACCTCACCCCCGCATGACAGAACGAGCCTTTGTCCTCGTGCCCCTAGCGGAGATTGCGCCAGATTGGGTAGAACCAGTTTCAGGAAAAGCGATCGCACAACTGCTCAAAGCGGTAGACTGTTCAGGAGTCCGCCAACTGTAATTTCCTATGCCATTGGGTAACGAACAACCTCAACTACTAAAACACCGTCTGTCTTATCAAGGTCGTAAATTCGGCTTTGATGTCAACCGCCTGCGCTTGCCTAACGGGGTTGAGGGCGATTGGGAATGTATCCGTCACCCTGGAGGTTCCCTCGCCGTACCAGTAACTACAGAAGGTAAACTGGTGCTAGTGCGGCAATATCGCTTTGCCGTGGCGGGGCGTCTTTTGGAGTTTCCGGCGGGTACGGTGGAAGCCGATGAAGATCCCGCTACTACCATCAAGCGCGAAATTGAGGAAGAAACTGGCTATCGCGCCCATCGCTGGCAAAAGTTAGGGGAATTTTTTCTGGCACCTGGCTACTCTGATGAAGTCATATATGCTTTTTTAGCTCAGGATTTGGAACTTTTGGATAACGCTCCTGCCCAAGATGATGACGAAGATATCCAAACGGTTTTGATGACTCCCCAAGAATTAGAGCAAGCGATTCTGGCTGGGGAACCCGTAGACGCTAAATCAATTTCTAGCTTTTTCTTGGCTCGTCCGTTTTTAATTTAAACGCAAAGGTCGGCAATTACTGCTTTGATGCGAAATAGCAGTATGAGTACACTGCTAAAAGATTGCATTGCCTATGGTGGGGATGTGGATACGGTGGCAGCGATCGCGTCTGCCGCTGGTTCTTGTAGTGTGGAAATTGCACAAGATATTCCAGATCATCTGATTGCAAATTTAGAAAATGGCAACTATGGTAGAGATTATATTATGGAACTAGACAAGCAATTAATGAGTTTAGTAGACTACAAACATTCATAAGTTCGTAGTAAGGGCTAAAGCCCTTAAATCAGGGTAGCAGTCCTCACTACAAACATTCATAAGTTCGTAGTAAGGGCTAAAGCCCTTAAATCAGGATAGCTGTCTTCACTACCAACGTTTATAGTTCGTAGTAAGGGCTAAAGCCCTCACTACAAACCTTTAACTAACCTTGATAAATGTCTGATTTAATTCTATTTTGGCATCGCCGTGACTTACGCATCTCTGATAATATTGGACTCGCTGCCGCCCGTCAGCAGAGTCATACAGTAGTCGGAGTTTTCTGCCTCGACCCCAATATTTTACAGCAGGATGATGTGGCTCCAGCAAGAGTAACTTACATGATTGGTTGTTTGCACGCTCTGCGTCAGAGCTACGCAGAAGTTGGCAGCCAGTTGTTAATCCTTCATCAAGAACCCATAAAAGCGATACCAACTCTGGCGGCAGCACTCAACGCTAAGGGTGTATTCTGGAATTGGGATGTAGAGCCGTACTCGAAAAAACGCGATCGCACCGTTACTGAAGCCCTAAATCAACAAGGCATTCAGGTACAAAACTTTTGGGACCAGTTACTACACTCACCAGAGGAAATTTACACGGGTTCCCATCAACCTTATACTGTTTACACCCCTTTTTGGAAAAACTGGAGTAACAAACTCAAGGCGGCTCCAGTAGAAACGCTGCAAAATGTACTTCCTTTGACAGAATTAGAGCAGCAATCGATCGCGCAAGCTTACGCGATCGAACTGCCCACCGCTAAAGAGTTAGGATTTATATGGGATAATGAACTGGTAACTGCTCCAGGAACAGCGGCAGCACAAGCAAAACTAGAAGAATTTTGCTCTAGCGCTATCTATGAATACAAAGAACAGCGCGACTTTCCAGCGGTTAACGGAACCTCCCAATTAAGTGCTGCCTTGAAATTTGGCGCGATTGGTATCCGCCAAGTATGGGCAGCTACAGAGGTAGCCTGGGAACAAAGCAGCAGCGACGAGGCACAAGCCAACATCCGAGCATGGCAACAAGAATTAGCTTGGCGAGAATTCTATCAACACGCCATGTATCACTTCCCAGAATTAGCAACCGGAGCTTATCGCGAAGTTTTTAAAAACTTCCCTTACAATAATAACGAAGAACATTTCCAAGCTTGGTGTACAGGTAAAACTGGCTACCCCATCGTCGATGCCGCCATGCGACAGATGAATGAAACTGGATGGATGCACAACCGCTGCCGCATGATTGTCGCCAACTTTCTTACGAAAGATTTGCTAATCAATCCGCAGTTGGGAGAAAAATACTTCATGCAGAAGCTATATGATGCAGACTTATCGGCAAATAATGGCGGCTGGCAGTGGAGTGCCTCTAGTGGCATGGACCCCAAACCAGTGCGGATTTTTAATCCAACCAGTCAATCCCAGAAATTCGATCCAGAAGCCGAATATATCCGACAGTGGATACCAGAACTAAGATCTGTAGACACAGAATGTCTAATTAGTGGTAAAATTACAGAGGCTGAACGGGATGCCCTTGGCTATCCGGCACCAATTGTAGATCACCAGCAGCAACAACGGGAATTCAAACAGCGATATCAACAGCAAAAAAGTTAGCTCTAAAGGATTTAAAGTTAGATAGCTGGCTCACGAGGAGAAAGTGAAGGTATTACTTGTTGGCAATGGAGGGCGCGAACACGCCATTGTATGGAAACTGCTGCAATCTAAACGGATTCGGCAGATAATGTGTGTTCCTGGCAATGGTGGCACTGCTGCTCTGGAGCGGTGTCAGAATCTCCCCCTAACGATAGATGATTTTCAGGGGATGGTCAGATTTGTCGAAGTTCACAATATCTCTTTGGTGGTAGTTGGTCCTGAACTCCCGCTAGCTTTAGGAATCACAGACTACTTAAAAACCCAAGAAATCAAAGTATTTGGTCCCACTAAGGAGGGGGCACAAATTGAAGCTAGTAAGTCTTGGGCAAAGTCTTTAATGCAGCAAGCTAAGATACCAACAGCCAGTGCCGCTGTGTTTCAAGACGCTAAAACGGCAAAAGCTTATGTTGCCGCTCAGGTAGCACCGATTGTTGTCAAAGCCGATGGCTTAGCTGCTGGCAAGGGAGTGACGGTGGCATCCACAACTGAAGAAGCTCAAGCAGCAATTGATTACTTGTTTGAGAACAAATTTCGACAGGTATTAATAGAAGAATATTTGACTGGGCAAGAAGTCTCCGTTTTGGCGCTCACGGATGGCTTGACAATTCGCCCTTTGTTACCAGCTCAAGATTATAAACGGCTTGGAGAAGGGGATATCGGGGTAAACACAGGTGGCATGGGAGCTTATGCACCAGCACCGATAGTGACACCCGCCCTGATGAAACGAATTGAACAAGAAATTTTCACTCCAACGCTGGCTGCCTTGCGACAAAGACGCATTGACTACCGGGGCGTACTATACGCTGGCTTAATGATTACACCAGCAGGCGACCCCAAAGTTCTAGAATTTAACTGTCGCTTTGGCGATCCTGAAACCCAAGCTATTCTACCATTGCTAGAAACACCCTTAGAAGACTTGCTGCTTGCCTGTGCCGAGCAGCGACTTGCAGAACAACCGCCTATCGTCTGGAAACCAGGGGTAGCTGTCTGCGTAGTCCTCGCTGCCACAGGTTATCCTGAAAGTTACCAGAAGGGTAAGCTAATTACTGGTATCGAGAAAGCCGAAGCAATGGGAGTCAATGTCTTTCACGCGGGAACTAGGCTCAAACCAGGACTTTCTGGTCACCAGCTTACTACAGATGGTGGGCGCGTGTTAGCCGTTACCGCTCTAGGAGAGAATTTTCAGCAGGCTCACGCTCAAGCTTACGCGGCAGTTGAATGCATTGAATTTGAGGGGATGTATTATCGGAGGGATATTGGTGTAGCAGGTGTAGGTTGGGTTGAGCGATAGCGAAACCCAACATAAACCCACCTTACTCCCTTCGGTGATCTAAGATTATGTATTAAGCGAAGTGGGGGAGGTGGGAGAGCATAAAATACAAATTCTTCTGGCCCGAAGGGAGTAATGTACAAGTTCTATGTAGCAGTAACACTGGTGATGTTGGGTTTCGTTCCTCAACCCAACCTACAATTACTACTCAAGCCAACATAAACCCACCTTAACACTGGTAATGTTGGGTTTCGTTCCTCAACCCAACCTACAATTAATATTTTTTAAAATAAACACTTAAAATTGATAACTTTTAAAAATGCTGGACCTACTGAACCCCATTCGAGAAATCATTGCCCGTTGGTGGTCCGAGTTTACACTCCAGACTAAGCTGTTGGCAGCAGCTACCTTAGCGGTTTCTTTAGCTATGAGTGGTTTGACATTCTGGGCGGTTAACACCATTCAACAAGATGCCCAAATAAACGACACTCGCTTTGGGCGAGATCTGGGGTTACTGCTTGCAGCTAATGTCATACCTCAGATTGCAGAAAATAACCTCACTGAAGTCGCTCGTTTTTCTCAACGCTTCTATGACAGTACTTCTAGTGTCTGTTACATACTTTATGCCGACGAAGATGGCAAGGTGTTCTTCGGAATTCCCTTTTCAGAGCCGGAAGTGCAAAATTCTTTGACAATTGAGCGCCGGATTCACCTACCAGAAAATTATGCCCAAAATGCTGAAGTACCTATGGTGCGACAACATCTGATTCCTGCTGGGGAAGTTACAGATGTTTTCGTTCCCCTCAACCATGACGGTAAATATCTGGGCGTTTTGGCAATTGGTATTAACCCTAATCCCACGGTTGCTGCCTCCTCTGATTTGACGAGGGATGTCACCATTGCTGTTTTCATTTCTATCTGGGTAATGGTGATTTTGGGAGCTGTTTTTAATGCTTTGATGATTACTCAGCCGATTAAAGAACTGCTAGTAGGTGTCAAAAACATTTCCACTGGGAACTTCAAGCAACGCATTAACCTGCCACTGGGAGGAGAACTAGGTGAGTTAATTTCCAGCTTCAACGAGATGGCGGAGCGGCTGGAACGTTATGAAGAGCAAAATATCGAGGAGCTAACTGCTGAAAAAGCCAAGCTAGAAACTCTAGTTTCTACTATTGCTGATGGAGCCGTGCTATTAGACACCGAGTTACATGTGATTTTAGTTAATCCCACAGCGCGGCGCATCTTCGGTTGGGAAGGTAGTGACGTTGTGGGAGTTAACGTCCTGAATTTATTACCATCACCAGTAAAGGATGAGCTAACACGACCATTGTATCAAATTGTCGCAGGCGAAAACGAAAGTGGCGAATTCCGAATTACCCTTACCCAACCAGCAGAGCGCACCATCCTTATTCTCTTAACAACTGTTTTAGATCAGCACCGGGAGAGTGTCAAGGGGATTGCCATGACTGTGCAAGATATTACCCGTGAAGCAGAACTCAACGAAGCCAAGAGCCAGTTTATCAGTAATGTTTCTCACGAACTGAGGACACCTTTATTTAACATTAAATCCTTTATTGAAACTCTCCATGAATATGGCGAAGAATTAACGGAAGATGAGCGTCAAGAGTTTCTGGAAACCGCCAATCGCGAGACTGACAGGCTAACTCGCCTAGTTAACGATGTCTTAGATTTGTCGCGGCTCGAATCGTGTCGGACATATCACTTTGATGCAGTAGACATAGCTCAACCTGTTGAACAAACCCTACGCACCTACCGACTGAATGCTAAAGATAAGGGAATTCAACTAATTCAAGAAATTGAGCCCGATTTGCCGCAAATTGTGGGACACTATGATTTATTACTCCAGGTTTTTACTAATTTGGTTGGCAATGCCCTAAAATTCACCCAGCCTAATGGACGGGTGGCAATTCGCGCTTATCTGCTAGAATATGCTGAAGAAAATCATAAAATCTCCCCGGAAACTCGCCAAGTGCGGATTGAAGTCTCTGATACAGGAATAGGTATCGCTCCAGAAGATCAGGAGGCTATATTTGAGAGATTTTTCCGGGTGGAAAACAGGGTTCATACCCTAGAAGGTACAGGGCTGGGTCTTTCGATCGTCAGAAATATTATTGACAAACATCGCAGTAGCGTGTACTTAGTTAGCGAAGTTGGTGTGGGTACAACTTTTTGGTTCGATTTGGCAGTTTATGAAAACAAAATTACAACAGTTGAGAAACTGCTTACCATCGATCGTACACCGACTCCCGAAACCCATTCAGTTACTGCTAAACTGTGATTTAACCATAAAGCAGAGGGAGCAGAAGATAAAATCGGGTAGAAAAGTAGGCAAAATCCATGCCCAGGAAAATGCGAGAGTTAAAATCTCAGATTGCGCGTGAAGGGTTTGTTTATTTGCCCAAGCGCGGCAAAGGGAGCCATGAGCGTTGGCGACATCCTTTGCTCAACAAAACACTGACAATTGCTGGCAAGGATGGAGATGATGTGCCACTCTATCTAGAAAAGCAGCTAGTAAGGTTGTTAACAGAACTGGAGAAATTAAGAGGAAACGAGAATTCATGAATCCATACAGCATGATTGTTCAGTGGTCAGATGAAGACCGGCTTTTCCTAATTACAATCCCAGAATTTGCTGATCGGGTTGTTATGCCTTGTACTCACGGTAAAAATCGCTCCGAAGCAATTCGTAATGGCGAAGAAGTGATGGAAATGTACTTAGAAGCTTGGGCTGAAGAAGGTGAATTTATTCCTGAACCCAGCACGCTTAAAATAGCCTAATTACTGTTACCGCTAAAACTAAAGTTCGTAAAGTTCGTAGTAAGGGCTTTAGCCTAATTACTCAGGACTTACGCAGACTGGGCACACTGGGCACACACAGGGAGATTGCCCCTACGAACCGCTAAAAGTTCGTAGTAAGGGCTTTAGCCCTCTAATGTCTCATGGCTAATTTTCTGACACTAGCACAATTCGATAACGGGCTTTATTTGCGGCAACTTTATCCATCGCTGCATTAATATCAGACAATGGCATTGTTTCAATCATCGGTACTGTAGCACTACCTCTACATATAGTGACGATAATAGGACTCAAAAAAACCCGGACGAGCCGGGAAAATAAACTTCAGAGTTACGGGTTGTCAAAATAGCCCCCTCTCCTGGTAATGGCGCTAGGTGAGCCAGTCGAAATATACCCCCCAATCAATCGCTGGTTGGGAGGGAACTGGGAGCAAAACTTCTGCCGGGATGCCCTAGCCGCCTAAGCTTCTCCAATCCACATCAACACCTTGGATGGTGATGCTGCTGTTGTACAGTTGCAGAATAATCAGTAAAAAGACGAAAAATAACGCCATAAACACTGCCATCACTGGGGTGGTGCTCCAACCCGGAGCCACCTTGCCATATTCAGAGTTCAAGGGTTTGAGGATATCTCCCAACCAAGTCCTTTGTGCCATGTGTCACCTATTATGAGTCAATTGCTCAACTCATTTTAAGATATGATAGGACTAATAAATTATCTACCTCATGGAACCTGCAACAGTTCTTAGCATTTCTCTTTGCGCCCTAGTGGTTGCGATCGCCGCCTACACGATCTATACTTCCTTTGGTCCCCCTGCCAAGGAACTCCGGGATCCCTTTGAAGAACACGAAGATTAAAACTAGAAACTCCTCTCCCTGTTGGTAGTAGGGTGCGGTTTGCGCCTGTCAAGGTTATCACCCTCATCCCCCAACCCCTTCTCCCACCCACCCCCTGACAAGGGTAGGTTTTTAATATTTGGGTCTTTCTAAGACA
>CASBRB010000492.1 GCA_949127975.1 Oscillatoriales cyanobacterium PMM_0019
CAAACACCACGCTCAGCTAGCGGTGGAACACCTGCCAGATTTACCGCCCTCACCTTCTCGTCAAGCCTTGATTGAGATGGCGGACTACGTTTTGAGGCGACTCTACTAACCCCATCAACAATTGTATAAATAGTGCTTTTGGGGCTACTGGGGGAAGAGGTGAGGTTAAAAAATATTTTATGGTTCGTAGTGAGGGCTAAAGCCCTCATCTGAGGACTAAAGTCCTCACTACGAACCTGCTCTAATTCTTCCTCTGCGTTCTGGAGTGCCTCTTTGACACGCTCCCGGACTATTTTAGGTGGTTCAATTCTTAAGTAGTATATTCGGCATTAATCTTCACATAGTCGTAACTCAAGTCACAGCCCCAAGCCTTACCAGAACCAGAACCATTACCAATGCTCACAGAGATTAAAACAGTATCCTCTTTCAGATAAGCACCAGCAGCAGCTTGTTTCAAATAAGCACTAGCAGCAGCCCGATCGAACGGCAAGGGTTGACCATTGTCCATCAGTAAAAAATCTCCTAACTGAATCCGGAGACTTTCTTGATCGAAAGGCACACCAGCACGCCCAGCGGCTCCTGCAATTCGTCCCCAGTTAGGATCGCGACCAAAAACAGCAGACTTCACCAAGGAAGAACCAGCAATTGTTTTGGCAATCGCACCCGCAGCAGCTTCATCGGGAGCCCCCGATACTTGCACCTCAATCAGACAAGTAGCACCTTCACCGTCTCGAGCGATCGCTTTTGCTAAATGCTGACAAACAGCAGTCAACATCGCCTCTAACTTTTCCGCTTCCGCTCCCATTTCGGTAATCGCAGGCGTGCGAGACTCACCATTAGCCAAAGCAATCAGGCAATCATTAGTGCTAGTATCACCATCTACCGTAATTTGGTTAAAACTGCGATCTGCTGCCCTACTCAACATCTGCTGCCACAGCGAAGTAGAGACAGCAGCATCACAAGTGACAAAGGCGAGCATCGTTGCCATATTAGGATGAATCATGCCAGAGCCTTTAGCCATTCCACCGATACGCACCGGACGGTTATCGATAGTTGTCTCTAGGGCGATCGATTTGGTAACTAGATCCGTAGTAACGATCGCTTTGGCTGCGCTATCGCCTCCAGTTTCCGAAATCTCCGCAACCAGGTTAGGAATCCCAGCCCGGAGCGCATCCATGCGAATCCTTTGACCGATAACGCCAGTGGATGCCAGTAGGATAGATTCAGAGGGAATACTCAGCGCTTGCCCTAGGGTCATGGCACATTCAAGGGCATCAATCCAGCCTTGGGCACCAGTTGCCGCATTGGCTTGCCCAGCGTTGCAGAGGATAGCACGGGTACTGTGTTTGGATTGTAGGCGCTGACGACAATAATCTACGCAGGCAGCGCGGACGTAAGAGGTAGTGAAGACACCAGCGGCGATCGCTTCAGTGTCTGATACAATCAACGCCAGATCGGGAAGACCCGAAGGTTTAAGCCCTGCGGCAATTCCAGCCGCTCGAAAACCTTTGGGTGCTGTTACTCCTCCGGGAATTTCCTGCCAGTCCGACATTTATACTCCTCATCAGCGTTGTTTGAGAGAAAATTATACCAAGTTGTGGTACTGTGAATAAAATATTTTTAACGCAAAGGACGCAAAGGTTTGCGCAAAGGGGCGCAAAGGAAGCTGATTTTTTTGGAGTCCCCCGTTATACCACAAGGTTAACGGGGGAGGATTTTAATTAGCATTGACATAGGTTTTTAGTTGGGATTGCAGTTTAGACCTCGCTCTAGCAATCCGCGACTTTACTGTTCCCATAGTAACGCCAGTGATTTCAGCGATTTCTTCGTAAGACATTCCTTCGATTTCCCGCAGGACAATGGTGGTGCGAAATGCTTCTGGTAGATCGGCAAGTGCGGCAGAGAGCTGTTCGTAAAACTCCCGTGTCATCAAAGCTTCCTCTGGACTAGGATCGTCTGAAGGAATTTCCCAAGCTATGTCTTCGCCATCGATGCGGGGAGTATCTAGCGATAGCGGCACAGCATTACGTTTGCGTTTACGTAGGGTGTCGTAAAACATGTTAACGGCAATCCGACTCAGCCAGCCCCGGAACTTTTCTGGTTCTTGTAATTTCTGGAGGTTTCGGTAAACCCGAATCCAGACTTCTTGGGCTAAATCTGCTCTATCTTGCCAGTCGGGAGCTAGGTGGTATAAAACTTTGTCAACATATGGCTGATACCGACGCATTAATTCTGCAAAGGCGGTGCGATCGGGCCGAATGCCAGTCTGACAGCGGAGAATCAAGTTGTAATTCGAGTCTTCGTTGGATGGGGTAGGAGGTAACTGTTCTGAAACCTTTGTCCAGGATACGGCAATTGCTTGACTCATGGCTAAATAGATGCTCTCTTAGGTGTGCAAGAGGACTAGAACGGCTATTTTTGCTTTTCTCAACTTAGGCTGAGCTATGCAACACCGCCCTTTCCATAATTCCAGTTAAATAGAAAAACCTTTTTGGGTGTGGAGAGATGTAACCACTTTCTTAAGTGTCCCCTATGTCATCTCCAACACCCGGATAGCGTGGTTTGCAGCGATACGCCAAAAGTAGCCAGTGGCGAAAATGGTATGGAACCTAAAAAAAAAGCCAAAAAAACAGGAGAGCCACTTGGGCGACTCTCCCAATCATCAGGGTGCATCTACATAAATTAATATAGCACTTTTAGGATGAGGGGTCAAACCCCCTGCAACTTAAAAAATTTAAATCTAGGCATTGAGGGGTTGCCCAACAGCAGAAGCCCGATGCCCAGATGGGAAGCTATTTCTGCCCAGCCGCCTGGTTGTTCAACTTCTCAAGCAGTATTTGGTTGGTGATTTTGGGATCGGCCCGACCGCTAGTTTTCTTCATTACCTGCCCAACGAAGAAGCCCAGTAGCTTGGTTTTACCGTTGCGGTACTGTTCCAGTTCTTTGGGACTAGCAGCGATCGCTTCTGAGATGATTTTTTCCAGTTCGCTGGAGTCTGAGATTTGGACAAGTCCCTTACGCTCAACCAGTTCCTTGGCGGAGCCGCCTTGAGACAACAACTCTGGCAGAATCTCTTTAGCGATTTTGCCGCTGATGGTGCCCTCTTCAATCATGGAAATCAGTTCAGCCAAAAACATTGGCTTGAGGGCAATCTGGGTAATACTGAGTTTTTCATTATTCAAATAAGCTGTTATGTCCCCCATTACCCAGTTAGCGGCAAGCTTGGCATTGGCTTGGGCTGCTACAACCGTTTCAAAGTATTCGGCTACCAGTCGATCGTCTGTTAGTACCCTAGCATCATAGGCAGATAGTCCCAGTGTACATTCATAACGATGCCGTTTTGCTGCTGGAAGTTCCGGTAATTCAGCTTGCCACTGTTGCAGTTGCTCATCTGACACTTGAATCGGTGTTAAATCCGGTTCGGGAAAGTAGCGGTAGTCGCTGGAACCTTCTTTGCTACGCATACTGATGGTGCGTTGGTTGCCTTCTTCCCATAGTCTGGTTTCCTGCACTATCCGCTCGCCAGATTCTAATGCTTGAATTTGCCGTTCTATTTCGTGTTCGATCGCTCGTTGGATGGCACTAAAGGAGTTCATGTTCTTGATTTCTACTTTGGTGCCAAACTCCTTCCGTCCGACTGGGCGCACAGAGATATTTACATCGCAGCGCAGCGAACCTTCTTGCATATTGCCGTCACTAACGCCGAGATAGCGTACAATCCGGCGCAGTTCTTGGGCATATTCCGCAGCTTCTTGCCCAGAGCGTAAATCGGGTTCGGAGACAATTTCAATTAGCGGGACGCCAGTGCGGTTGAAGTCTACTAGGGAGTAGGTGGAGCCAGATAGGCGTGAACTCCCAGCATGTACCAACTTCCCAGCATCTTCTTCCATGTGCAGCCGTGTGATGCCAATCCGCTTGCGCCTATGGTTATCAGCTTCATCCACTAGCTCAATCTCGATTGACCCCCCCTGGGCAATGGGCAGGTCGTATTGAGAAATTTGATAATTTTTGGGCAAATCTGGATAGAAATACTGCTTGCGGTCAAATTTGCTCAAAGGAGCAATCTCGCAGTTAATTGCGATTCCAGCTTTGACGGCGTATTCTAACACTTTTTGGTTCAGTACCGGCAAGACTCCTGGCAAGCCCATGCAAACGGGACAAATATTCTGGTTGGGAGTTCCACCAAATTCGGTGGCACAATTGCAGAAAATCTTGGTGTTGGTACTGAGTTGACAGTGGGTTTCCAGACCAATAATTGCTTCGTACTGAGTTTTTACTGGTGCGGCAGTGGTCATTAGCTTAAATTTTTGAGCAGCTTTGGCAACCTAATCAGCTCTATTTTAGCTTTTCTTGCCGTCCCTTCGTCAGATATTTCAAGCCCTGACATTGTTAAGCAATGTCCACTTTTGTCACATAAATTAATTATTTAGTACAAGCACCTCACCTAGTTGGAGAGGTTCTCGGACCCGTTGTGCATCCTGGTAGCTCTGATAAAGGAACTGAAGAGTTTGAGTTTATGAGAGTCTGTAATCGACCTCTATATATTACCAACTCACCCTTATATTTATAAGAATCCCCAGGTGGTTGGGAAATAGCTTCTATCATGCGATCGACAACCTTAATGGCTTGTTTCCAATCTTGTGAGCATACAGCACCCTGGAGTTCCAAATTAAGGCTTGATGTATCGATTGGAGGTTTTTGAGGAGTTGGAGAGGGTTTGGGTTGAGATGCCACCTTTAGTGTTACACTTAGCAGGATGGCTGTAGTTAAAATGGCTAATTTCATTTTTTCACCTTAGCTTAGGGAATTAATTTACCGGATTACCGTAAGGCTTCGCCCTCAGCGCAGCAGAGCCCAGATGTAAGGTGGTCGGCAGTAGTAGGTCGCCGACCAAATCTATGACTTTAGGTAGAACATTAAGGACATTATTGGCATTAATATTGTCTTACACAGGCAAGGTAATTAACAATTATAAAAACCTAAGTCGCTTAACCGCG
>CASBRB010000493.1 GCA_949127975.1 Oscillatoriales cyanobacterium PMM_0019
CCCAGGAGGGGAGCCAACCCACCCCCGGGGTGGGTGGGGGGAAGAGAACCAAAAGATACGATCGCAGGGGGTTTGCCCCTACCGTCCTTTAAATTTGTCGGATGACATTCAGCAGGCTAGAGTTGTACTATCAAATCAATAACCTCCTACCAGCTGACGCCATGAGCCTTTGCATCAACCCCAGCTGCCCCAATCCCCAAAATCCTGATAATAACGTATTTTGCCAAAGCTGCTCCTCAGAATTACTCCTAATAGGACGCTATTGTGTAGTTAAACTCCTTGGAGGAGGTGGTATGGCAAAAACCTACGAGTTAATTCATCAAGACACTCTTAAAGTGTTAAAAATTCTTACCCTAGACGATCCTAAAGCACTATCCCTATTTAAAAAAGAAGCCGATGTACTCAACCTGTTGAATCATCCAGGAATTCCTAAAGGATATGGATACTTTACCTTCTTTGCTAGAAACAGCCATACCCCAGTGCATTGTCTAGTTATGCAAAAAATCGAGGGGACGGATTTAGAAAAATATTTGCAAGGGCGAGGACTGAGACCTATCGATGAAAAATTAGCACTTGAATGGTTGCTTCAACTGGCTAATATTCTCCATCAAGTACACAGCCAAAACTTTTTACATCGGGATATTAAACCCTCAAATATTATGATCCAACCTAGAGGGCAGCTAGCATTGATTGATTTTGGTGCAGTGCGTCAAGTCACAGCCACAATTATGGCTGGAAATCAAAACACCAAAATTTATACTGCTGGTTATGCTCCTCCAGAGCAAGAAAAAGGCTATGCCGTGCAGCAATCAGATTTTTTTGCTCTGGGGCGTACCTTTGTTTATTTACTGACAGGTAAAGAACCCCTAAATCCAGCAATTTACGATCCTCACAACGATAAACTAAATTGGCGCAGTCATGCTCCTACCCTATCACCAATATTGGCAGATTTTATCGACCAGTTGATGGAACGCGAAGCGAGTAAGCGCCCTGCCAATACTCAGGTAATATTACAACGGATTGAGGAAATCGATCGCGCTCTTAACCCGCCCCCAGTACCGCCAACTATCCCAATTACGTCTGTACAATCAACACCTGTAACTAAGCCTCCGAGCCAATCAGGAGGGCAGCAACAGACACGACGAAATTTTATTACAACTGTTAGCTTGGCGGGTGGGGGATTAGTAGTAGGGTTGCTGATTCGGGAAGTTTTTAAGGGGAAATCACCGTCTGAAACGATCGCATCTAATCCTTCTTCTGGGGTATCCTCATCTCCAACGCCTCTCCCATCGGGAGAAAAGAAAAATTTACAAAAATTTCAATTTGATGTGGTAACGCTAAACAGACAAGGGCAGATAATCAACCGTAGCCGCAACTCAGCAAATTTTTTTAGTGCAGATTTGGGTAACGGGGTAACACTGGAAATGGTAGCTATTCCTGGTGGTACTTTCCTGATGGGTTCACCAGAAACGGAGAAGGATCGGGATAAAGATGAAAGTCCGCAGCACTCGGTAACTGTGAAATCTTTCTCTATAGGCAAGTTTACCGTCACCCAAGCTCAGTGGAGAGCAGTAGCATCCTTACCCCAAGTTAATACCTCCCTGAAACCCGATCCATCCTACTTCAAAGGTGATCATCTCCCTGTAGAGGAGGTATCCTGGAACGATGCCGTCGAATTTTGTGCGCGATTGTCCAAAAAAACTGGATGCAACTATAGATTACCCAGTGAGGCGGAATGGGAATATGCTTGCCGTGCAGGAACAACTACTCCATTCCATTTTGGCGAAACAATTACTTCTGACGTAGCTAACTACGATGGAACCTCTATCTATGCCTCTGAGCCAAAAGGCACCTATCGGCAGAAAACCACTTCAGTAGGAAGTTTTCAGGTAGCCAACGCTTTTGGACTATACGATATGCATGGGAATGTCTGGGAGTGGTGTGCCGATATTTGGCATGAAAATTACAATGGTGCATCCTCAGATGGCAGTGTTTGGGAATTTGGCGGGGATGATAAATACCGGCTGCTGCGTGGCGGTTCGTGGAACACCTATCCGGGGAACTGTCGTGCGGCTCAGCGCAGCAGGTACGCTCCGGACAACCGGAGCCTCTACATCGGTTTTCGTGTGGTGGCTTGTTCTGTTGCGTGGACTCATTAGTTCTTTACCCTTTTACTCTTTTACCCTTTTACCTTTTCCTTTAACGAGCGTAGCGAGCAGGGAAAAAAATTTTTTTTTACAGAACCAGGACTTAGCAGATATAGGGGCAACCACAGGGGGATTGCCCCTACAAGCTGGTATATGTAGAAGGCGGTTGCTATATTTGTAGGTTGGGTTGAGGAACGAAACCCAACATCACCCCTGTGGGTTTATGTTGGGTAGAGCGATAGCGAAACCCAAGCTACAACTCTATATCTTTCCCCCCTTCTCCCTTGATGGGAGAAGGGGTTGGGGGATGAGGGTGATATTAAGAGAGCGCCAAAGCAGTTGCTATATATGTAGAAGGCATATATATATAGGGGCAACCACAGGGCGATAGCGAAGCGCAGCCGCCAAAGGCCGATCGCCCCTACTCACCGGAACGAGAAGAAAAATAATTTTTTTACCCCGCATGGTATGATTAGCCTTGGCCTGTAGAGGTCACCTTAACTAGAAGTTCTGTGAGCCTATCAGACGAATCACCACCAACCACACCTGGGCAGCATGAGGTGTCTCCACCTGGAGAGCCTATATCACAACCAGGGGAATCCATGCAAGAGTATTACCAACTACAACAAGAGTTGTTGGTAACCACCCTTGTCTTGACTGGGATTATTTTTATCTCTGTCTGGATATTTTATTCCCTGAACATTGCCCTAAATTATTTGCTAGGTGCATGCACTTGTGTGGTTTACTTGAAAATGTTGGCATCGGACGTGGAGGGCTTTGGCAGAGAGAAAGACCATTTCAGCAAAAATCGCTTTGCTGTGTTCA
Organism: Oscillatoriales cyanobacterium PMM_0019; assembly: GCA_949127975.1. Classification (GTDB taxonomy): domain Bacteria; phylum Cyanobacteriota; class Cyanobacteriia; order Cyanobacteriales; family CASBRB01; genus CASBRB01. The sequence goes on from CASBRB010000493.1 coordinate 2,973, forward strand.
TTGGATTGATTATAGTGGCAAGCCAATGGAATCAGCTCAAGATTCTGCCCGTATTTTTGGGATTTCTCACTTTTAAAGCCGCAATCATCGTCTATATGCTTAAGATCACTGTCTTCGCTGATACTCGGTAGGTTGGGTAATTTTAGCGGGACTTACGCACTGCCTCTACATATAGCGGTTGGTAGGGGCAATCGCAGGGGGATTGCCCCTACATATGCCCATCCGGCGTAAATCCTGTTTAGAATTCTCGATGCCTTAACCCCTGGAGAAACCTAGTTTAATGGAAAAATGCTAAATTTTCTTTCCGCCGTTAGTTCATTACCTCTCGCCAAGATAGAAGTTGGGCATCATCTTTATTGGCAATTAGGCAACCTGAAAATTCACGGACAGGTTTTTCTCACCTCCTGGTTTGTGATTGGTCTTCTTGTGATTGCCTCCCTAGCTGCAACTCGAAATATCCGGAGAATTCCTGCTGGGATTCAAAACTTTATGGAATACGCTCTGGAGTTCATTCGAGATCTGGCGAAAAACCAGATTGGTGAGAAAGACTACCGTCCCTGGGTGCCTTTTATTGGCACGCTGTTTTTGTTTATATTCGTATCAAATTGGTCGGGGGCTCTCATTCCCTGGAAGCTAATCAGACTTCCAGAAGGTGAGCTAGCTGCTCCTACTAATGACATTAATACGACAGTGGCACTAGCATTGCTAACCTCTTTAGCGTACTTCTACGCGGGTTTTAGCAAGCGGGGTTTAGGATACTTTAAGAAGTATATCGAGCCGACGCCGATCCTATTACCCATCGCCATTTTAGAAGATTTCACTAAGCCCCTTTCCCTGAGCTTCCGTCTATTTGGCAATATTCTAGCGGATGAACTGGTGGTAACTGTGCTGGTTTTACTGGTTCCCCTGTTTGTACCTCTGCCTATAATGGCATTGGGGTTATTTACCAGCGCCATTCAAGCCCTAGTTTTTGCCACTTTAGCCGCTGCATACATTCACGAAGCGATGGCAGGGCACGGTGATGAAGGACATGAGGAGCATTAGCATTGGCAGTGCCCTCAGTTGATGTAAAATTGACTTTTGGAATGGATTTACAATCCTGGCATCCAAAATCAAAAATCGTTTGTTTCTACATAAGGTAAGGAAAATCAACATGGACCCATTAGTTGCTGCTGCTTCAGTTATCGCCGCCTCTCTAGCAATTGGTTTGGCTGCAATTGGCCCTGGTATTGGTCAAGGAAATGCTGCAGGTCAAGCTGTAGAAGGTATTGCTCGTCAACCAGAAGCTGAAGGTAAAATTCGCGGTACTCTGCTGTTAACCTTGGCTTTCATGGAATCTCTTACCATTTATGGTCTGGTTATAGCTCTAGTGTTGCTGTTTGCTAACCCATTCGCATAATAGGTTTTGTTGGTAGAGATGTGGTTTACCACTTCTCTACCAGGAAAGCGGTTTTCTGTTCTAGTCCTTTTTGATGCAAGGTTACCCCCTTTCACTATGGGGGCTAGAAATTATGACAGGTGGGATAAGTTTGCTTGCCATTAAAACTGGTGCTCAAGCAAAAGAGGGAATAAATGTTTGACTTCGATGCTACTTTGCCATTGATGGCAGTGCAGTTCCTGCTGTTGGCAGCCCTACTAAATGTGGTTTTCTACAAGCCACTAACTAAGGCGATCGATGAACGGGATGATTACATCCGAAATAATGACTTGGGGGCACGCGATCGCTTGGCAAAAGCTGAGCTATTAACAAAGCAATATGAGGAACAGCTAGCGGAAGCCCGCAGGCAGTCTCAAGCGCTGATTGCCAATGCTCAAGCTGATGCCCAGAAAATAGGCGCTCAAAAAATTGCTGAAGCTCAGCAGGAAGCTCAATCTAAACGAGAACAAGCTGCTAAAGAGATTGAACAGCAAAAGCAGGAAGCAATGCAATCTCTAGAGCAACAGGTGGATGCTCTCAGTCGCCAAATCCTGGAAAAAATCTTAGGGGCGCAACTGGTCAACAGGTAGAGTTATTAGTCATTAGTCAGTAAATGACTAATGACCTACGACCAACGATCGATGACTAAATTCAGTAAATGGAGATCATGGGGACTTTTTTCGTACTAGCCGAAGTGGCTCATTCAGCTGCCTCTGAATTAGCCGAAGCAGAGGGGCATGGTGGATTCGGTCTAAACCTAGACATCCTAGGAAGCAATGTAATTAACCTAGCAATTCTGATTGGTGTACTGGTTTACTTTGGGCGTGGCGTCTTAGGTAATGTACTGAGAGAAAGACGATCGAGGATTGAAACGGCGATTAAGGAAGCAGAGCAGCGCCAGAAAGAGGCGGCTGCGGCACTCTCCGATGTCCAACAAAAGTTAACTCAGGCTCAATCAGAAGCAGAACGCATCCGCTCTGGGGCTCAAGCAAATGCCCAAACAGCCAGAGAAGCTATTTTAGCTAAGGCAGCTCATGACGTAGACCGGATGAAAGAAACGGCGGTTCAAGATTTGAATAATGAAACAGAGCGTGCGATCGCAGAACTGCGCCAACGGGTTGCTGCAATGGCTATGCAGCGAGTTGAGTCGCAACTGAAGTCTCACTTAGATGAGTCCACTCAGCAACAATTAATTGACCGCAGCATCGCGCTCCTAGGTGTATAAATGATCGATTTAGGTCAGATGTTTGATTTGTATCAGTTTTATGGAGCAGGTGCCAAATGAAAGGCAGTATGGCAAGCGCTGAAGTGCTAGAGCCTTATGCAGAAGCGCTGATGTCTATAGCACAATCCAACGACCTCACAGAGCGCATTGGCGAAGACTTGCGTTCTTTGTTGAGTCTGTTGGAAAGCTCAGATGAGTTGCGCCAGTTTTTAGCTAGTCCAGTCGCCAAATCAGAAGATAAAAAAGCCGTGTTGAGCCAAATTGTTGGCGATGAACTTCATCCATTCACGCATAATATCTTGATGCTGCTGGTAGACAGACGGCGCATCATATTTCTAGAGGGAATTTGCAAACAATTCCAGGTTCTCCTGCGGCAGCTAAAGCAAACGGTTCTGGCTGAAGTAATTTCGGCTGTAGAACTGACAGATGCCCAGAAGCAGATAGTCCGCGAAAAAGTAATGGGCATGACCAGCGCCCATGAAGTAGAACTGGATACTAAAATCGATTCCGAATTAATTGGGGGCGTTATCATAAAAGTTGGTTCCCAAGTGATTGACGCTAGCTTGCGCGGACAACTCCGCCGCATTGGATTGAGCCTAGGTGCAGCATAGTCAAAAGTAATTTGTTCTTTAACAAATTACTTTTGGCAAATGATTGTTGAAAAATAACAAGTAACCACTAACAATTCCCATGATTAGTATCAGACCAGACGAAATTAGTAACATTATTCGTCAGCAAATTGAACAATACAACCAAGAAGTTAATGTTTCTAACGTTGGTACAGTATTGCAAGTTGGTGACGGCATTGCCCGGATTTATGGCTTAGAAAAAGCCATGTCTGGGGAACTGTTAGAGTTTGAAGACGGCACCATTGGCATTGCGCTGAACTTAGAAGAAGACAACGTGGGCGCAGTGCTGATGGGAGAAGGACGCGATATCCAGGAAGGTAGTATCGTTACCGCCACAGGCAAAATTGCCCAGGTTCCTGTAGGAGACGCCATGATTGGTCGCGTGGTGGACGCCCTTGCTATCCCGATCGATGGTAAGGGAGACATTCATACCACAGAAAACCGTCTGATTGAATCGCCTGCCCCTGGTATTATTCAGCGACGTTCTGTTTATCAACCCCTGCAAACTGGGATTACCGCTATTGACGCGATGATTCCCATTGGACGGGGGCAGCGGGAGCTAATCATTGGAGACAGACAAACCGGAAAAACTTCTATTGCTGTTGACACCATCATCAATCAGAAAGAAGATAACGTTATCTGTGTTTACGTCGCCATTGGTCAAAAAGCTTCAACAGTGGCTCAGGTGGTAAACGTCCTGCGGGAAGCCGGGGCGATGGATTACACCATTGTAGTTGCCGCTAATGCCAGCGATCCAGCAACCCTGCAATACTTGGCTCCCTACACTGGGGCAAGTCTGGCTGAGTACTTTATGTACAAGGGCAGGGACACTCTAGTAATCTACGATGACCTTTCCAAGCAAGCCCAAGCTTATCGCCAGATGTCACTGCTCCTGCGCCGTCCGCCCGGTCGGGAAGCTTATCCTGGAGATGTATTCTACCTCCACTCGCGCCTGTTGGAACGGGCAGCTAAATTGAGTAACGAATTGGGTGAAGGTAGTATGACTGCACTGCCAATTATTGAAACCCAGGCAAGTGACGTGTCTGCTTACATTCCCACCAACGTAATTTCAATTACAGACGGTCAAATCTTCCTGTCTGCTGACTTGTTCAACTCTGGCTTGCGCCCAGCAATTAACGCGGGTATTTCTGTTTCCCGTGTAGGTTCTGCCGCCCAAACCAAGGCGATGAAAAAAGTGGCTGGTAAGTTGAAGCTGGAACTGGCACAATTCGACGATTTGCAAGCATTTGCCCAGTTTGCTTCTGACTTGGATAAAGCTACTCAAGACCAGTTGGCACGGGGTCAGCGGTTGCGGGAAATATTGAAACAGCCGCAATACTCGCCGTTGTCAGTTGGTGAGCAAGTGGCAATTGTCTACGCCGGTTTGAATGGCTATCTGGATGACATTGCTGTAGAAAAGGTATTCAGTTTCGCTAAAGGGCTGCGCGATTATTTGAAGACTAGCAAGCCACAGTACGGTGAAATTATCCGTAAAGAGAAGCAACTGAACGAGCAAGCAGAAGGTCTTCTCAAGGAAGCGATCGCTGAATACAAGAAGACTTTCCTAGCATCTGCGTAATTGGTCATTAGTCATTAGTCATTAGTCATTAGTCATTAGTCAAAAATAAGGCTCTCCCGTATTGGTGGTGGGAAACCCAATTGATTGTTGATTGTTGGCAAATGACTAATTTCAAATGATAAATGACAATTGACAATTGACTTGTGACAAAAATATGGCAAATTTAAAAGGCATTCGCGATCGGATTAAGTCGGTCAAAAACACCAAAAAGATTACCGAGGCAATGCGGCTAGTGGCAGCCGCCAAGGTACGCCGCGCCCAGGAACAGGTAATTGCTACTCGCCCCTTTGCAGACAAGCTGGCTAATGTGCTTTATGGTTTGCAAAACCGTCTGCGGTTTGAAGAAGCCAACCTGCCCCTGCTTAGACAACGGGATGTCAGAACAGTCGGGTTATTGGTAGTTACAGGCGATCGCGGTTTGTGCGGTGCCTACAACACCAACGTGATTCGTCGTGCTGAAAACCGTGCCAAGGAACTGAAAGCCGAAGGCAGGGACTACAAATTTGTGCTAGTAGGACGCAAAGCTATCCAGTATTTCCAACGTCGCAATCAACCCATTAGTAACACCTACACTGGTTTAGAACAAATCCCCACAGCAACCGAAGCATCCCAAGTTGCTGACGAACTGTTGTCTTTGTTCCTATCAGACACTGTAGACCGGATTGAGTTGGTTTACACCAAGTTTGTCTCCTTAATCAGCTCTCGTCCAGTAATTCAAACCCTGCTGCCACTAACAGCACAAGGGCTAGAAACTAGAGATGATGAAATTTTTCGGCTTACTAGCCGTAGTGGTAATTTTGAAGTAACGCGGGAAAAAGTATCTAGTGAAGAGCGTACCTTTCCTCGCGACATGATTTTCGAGCAAGATCCGGTGCAAATTCTGGATGCCCTCTTGCCGTTGTATTTGAATAACCAGTTGTTACGGGCAATGCAAGAATCTGCGGCTAGTGAACTAGCAGCCCGGATGACGGCAATGAACAATGCTAGCGACAACGCCACCGAAATGATTGGCTCACTAACGCTGACGTACAACAAAGCGCGGCAGGCAGCCATCACCCAGGAAATCCTAGAAGTCGTCGGCGGTGCTGAATCTTTACGAGGTTAGAGCGTTTTTCCAGTTAAATTAATTTTAGGCGTCCGTTTTAAGTGGACGTCTTTTTTATATGATCTGTAGGGTGGGGTCTGCGCCTTTCAAGGTTACGTAGGGGCAATCCCCAAGTGGGTTGCCCCTGTTAAGGTGATGTAGGGGCAATCCCCAAGTGGGTTGCCCCTATATAGTTCTCTCAATATCACCCTCATCCCCCAACCCCTTCTCC
>CASBRB010000494.1 GCA_949127975.1 Oscillatoriales cyanobacterium PMM_0019
TGAAATTTCTATAGAACTTTCCGATTTAATCCGAAAAGGAGGTAGATAAAAGCCAGCTAAATCCAACAGGGGAGACAGCACCACCATTTTTACTGTATTTTCTAGCAATGGAGGATACTTAAGTAAATTGGAATAACTCGCCTTAACTCGATCGAGTCGTTCCTTTTCTAAATCAGTGATTGACGGTAAAGAATCTTGCCACTCCCGGAAAAATTCTTCATCCTCATTCAGTAGGAGTCCAAATTTGGTTTCTAAGTCAAGCAGAGTGATATCTCTAGCGGGAATTGTTTGAAGCATAGTTAAGTAAATAATGGGTGATAGTCGATCGGCGATCGATAATTTTTATAGCTACCGATCGCCATCAGTTTTACAAGGTGGTAATATCCTTTTCTTTCTCTGCGAGTAAATCGTTAACTTTGGCAATGTACTTATCAGTCAGCTTCTGAATTTTATCCTGCAAGTCTTTTGTTTCATCCTCAGAAATTTCGCGGCTCTTTTCCTGTTTATGCACTGCGTCAACAGCCTCGCGGCGGATATTGCGGATGGAAATACGCCCTTCCTCAGCAAACTTGCTCGCTATTTTAACAAATTCTTTACGGCGATCGCTAGTTAGCTGGGGAATATTCAACCGGACAACGGAACCGTCGTTATTTGGGGTTAAGCCGATATCTGACAGGGAAATTGCCTTTTCAATCAGATTGAGGCTATTTCTGTCATAGGGTTGAACTGTAATCGTACTGGCATCAGGTGTATTAATACTTGCCAGAGACTTAAGCGGAGTGGGAGTGCCGTAATATTCTACCATCACCCGATCGAGCAGCGTCGCATTAGCACGACCGGTACGAATAGTATTAAAAGACCGTTGAGTTGCCTCAACAGATTTTTGCATATTGCTTTCAACGTCAGCGATTTTCACAAAAAAAACCTCAATTTACATTACACCTACTTGGTTTTGATTTTACTCATCTGTCACCACACCACCCATCAGCTTTGGGTAGCTTTTTCGTCAAGTCTGTGAAAGTATCTATCCACAGGAATAAATTTGGCTAAATTAGAAGGTTGTCACCCCCACTCCCGACAATAGTTCCCACAGATTCTCCCATGACGGCTCGGCGGATGTTACCCCTGACAGTGAGATCGAATACGACTATCGGGATGTTGTTTTCTTTACATAGAGCGATCGCGGTGCTGTCCATTACCCGTAAATCATGGGTGAGGACGTGCCCATAGGTGATGCTCTTGTAGCGACGGGCTTGGGGGTTCAGATGGGGGTCTGAATCGTAAATCCCGTCTACTTTGGTAGCTTTAAAAATCACATTGGCATCAATCTCTGCGGCTCGCAAGGCGGCAGTAGTGTCGGTGGTGAAGAATGGGTTCCCCGAACCCGCACCAAAAATTACCACCCGACCTTTTTCTAAATGGCGGATGGCACGACGACGGATATAAGGCTCTGCCACCTCCTGCATGGCGATCGCCGTTTGCACTCGCGTTGGTACACCTTTTTGTTCTAAGGCATCCTGCAAAGTGATGGCATTCATTACGGTGGCAATCATGCCTACATAGTCAGCGGTTGCCCTATCCATCCCGGCTGCCGCTGCCTTGACGCCACGAAAGATATTGCCGCCACCGACAACGATCGCTATTTGGACGCCATTGTTGACTACGTCTGCCACTTCCTGAGCAATCTCTTGAACTACCACAGTATCGATGCCGTAGCCTAGGTCGCCCATTAAGGCTTCACCGCTCAACTTCAGTAAAACCCGTTGGTAAGTTATGCCCACTCTTCTACCATTTTCTCAACTTAAGTTTCCTCCAACTTAAGATACTAGCAAACAGGTAGAAATATACTGGTGTAGGTTAAGAAGTCGGTGGATGCCCAACACCCTCTCCCTTTTCGGTGAGATTCTTTATTGCGCCCATTGGATAGAGCAGCCGATTGCTTCCGTCGAAGCTAGTGTTACTGCTTCGCCTGCTAGAAGAGCGGTTAGAGCATCTCGTAAATAATGCACCTGCACTGCTTCTGGCTCTTGAGCATTATCATCGATCGCCCCACAGTAGCGGAGAATGCCGTTTTTGTCTAAGAGGAACACCTCTGGAGTCTTCTCGGCATCAAAGCTGTGAGCCACATCCTGGGTACTATCCCAGAGGTAGGGGAAATTGAGATTTTTTTCTGCTGCAAAGGTTTTCATGTTCTCGAAGCTATCTTCCTGATGCTGGTTAGCATCACTAGCGTTGATGCCAATCAGGGTAAAGCCACGATCCTTAAAAGAGGTTTGAATCTGTTTGAGGCGCTCTAAATATAGGTTCACCTCCGGACAGTGATTGCACATAAATATCACCCCCACCACCTGATGAGTTTTTAAGTAACGGGCGAGATGGTGAACTTGCGAATCAACCCCCGGCAGTTCAAAATCCGGAGCATAGCTGCCTATAATATCCGTCTTTTTCGTGAGCATCTTTGTGCCTGCCTATGATGAACAACAATTTTTTGCTACTTTTACCAGCCTTGAGCTATTGCTTGATAACCAATTAGTTTATAAACAAGTTTTGCGGCTGTGAACTGAGATACTACAGAATCTACAATCGGAGCTAGTTCCATTACGTCACAGCCTATCACTTGATGGGTTTCAAAGACTCGCCGTAAAAAAGTAGTCAGGGAATACCAGTGCAATCCACCTGGTTCTGGTGTACCGACGCCTGGAATAATGGTGGGGTCAATTCCGTCTAAGTCAATGGTCAAAAACACTCGCGGTGTCTGTATAGTAGAGATGGCTTGTTCTATCCAATCAGGCCTAGAGGCTATTTCCCGCGCCCGAAATACCAGCAGTTGTTTTTCTTTTATCAGATCTGCTTCCTCTTTACAAATACTGCGAATGCCAATTTGTAAAGTTGGCAGCCCCATATCCAAAATTCGCCGCATCACACAAGCATGGTTATGAATCGAGCCTTCGTATTCATGGCGCAAATCGCCGTGAGCATCAATTTGAATCACCGTGAAGGGTTCAGATGGATATGCCTGCCGATATGCTTCAACAACACCAGCCGTAATGCTGTGTTCGCCACCTAGAGCAATCACAAACTTGCCGTCTCGAATCAGTTTGGATACATTTTCTTGAGAGACTTGCAGCATTATTTGGGCTGCTACAGTACTATGCCGCGTATCCGCGATCGGACCATGAGTATAAATACCAACATCTAGGCAAACTTCCCGATCTAGTTCCTCATCGTAGTATTCTACTTGTTGAGACGCCTCCAAAATAGCATCTGGACCGTTTTCGCAGCCTTTGCGGTAAGTGGTTGTCGCCTCGTAGGGAATCGGTAAAATGACGACTTTTGATGCCTCGTAGGACGCTTCAACTTCAGCACCCAGAAATGGCTTGACAGCGGTAGAAGTTTGCATTATAATTACGCCAATCGCATACAAACAATAAAAGATTTCACTTCCCCGATCTTGACACAGTGCCACAGATAATGGCAAAGCCAAGTTAATTTTAACTATGACGCCTTTAACCGAATCGACCAAAACTAGCACTACCACTAAAACTTGGCTCTGGAAGGGTTTTCCAATATGCTACCAGGAGCAAGGCAGTGGAGCGGCAGTTGTTTTTGTACATGGCTTTGGGGCTTCTTTGGGGCACTGGCGGAAAAATATTCCAGTGCTGGCATCAACTTGCCGATGCTATGCTCTCGACTTAATCGGTTTTGGCGGTTCAGCCAAACCTACTCCGGGCATAGAGATTGAGTATACGTTTGAAACCTGGGGACAACAAATAGCAGATTTTTGTCGGGAGGTTGCGGGAGGTTCTGCTATTTTAGTGGGCAATTCCATTGGCTGTATTGCTGCCATGCAGGCGGCGGTGGATAATCCAGATATTGCATTAGGAGTTGCTCTGCTCAATTGTTCCTTGCGACTGCTTCATGACCGTAAACGCGCAACTTTACCCTGGTATCGAAGACACGGCACTCCTATTATACAACAGATATTGACAGTTAAGTGGATTGGTCAGTTGTTTTTTAATCAACTAGCCAAGCCTAAGGTGGTGCGTAAGATTCTCATGCAAGCCTATAAAAATCCTGAGGCAGTCACAGATGAACTAATCGATTTGATTATGGCACCAGCCTCTGATGTGGGGGCTGTAGAAGTATTCTTAGCTTTCACGCGCTATTCTTCGGGACCACTACCTGAAGACCTTTTAGCTGTACTGCCCTGCCCTGCAATTATATTATGGGGAACAGAAGATCCTTGGGAACCAGTAGTACTAGGGCGAAAGCTGGCTAATTTCCCTCAAGTACAAAAATTTATTCCCATAGAAGGTGTCGGGCATTGTCCCCAAGATGAAGCTCCTGAGTTGGTTAACCCTATTTTGCAAGAGTGGATTTCGCTATTTTGACATCTCCCCATTGAAGAATGGAGTTGAGAACTTGTTGGGTTTCGCTATCGCTCAACCCAACCTACAATATCTGCCCACATCTGGAATAACAATTAACGCGATCGCCCTCAAAAAATTCTAGATCATAAATTGTCCAACAAATTGGACTAATTGGAGTTGAGTGCATAGAACTCCTCACTATTTTATTCGATTAAAACTTTTTATTCCTCCTGATGGAAGATGTATGCAAAACGGTGAAGCAATAATGGATACAAGACGCCATTCTTGCCGCCGAATAGGGGATGATGTTATCTGTCAGCTGATACCCAGGGAGCAGCACCCAACGTGACTACCTCGCCCAATCAAAGCAGCCAAAGTGAAGCACCCGAAGAAAACTCGCCTTTGGCAGAAAAGGCAAACCAGGTGCTCGATAGAGGCATTGAGCAGTACCAAAACCGTCAATTTGAAGCGGCAATTGAGTCTTTTCAACAGGCATTGTCACTCTATAAGGAAATTTCTTTCCAGTGCGGTGTAGGAAAAACCTTGGGTCGGATGGGATATACGTATTATGCTCTAGGAGACTTTGCCAAAGCTAGAGAATCCTCTGAACTAAGTTTAGCGATCGCTCGAGCAATGGGAGAGCGACGGATGCAAGCACAGGCGCTGTCAAATCTCGGCAATGCCTATCGTCACGAAGGCGATTACGCTAAAGCTATTGATTATGAACAACAAAGTCTCACTCTGGCACGGGAACTGCTCGATCGCAAAAGCGAGGTAGCAGCTCTCAATAACTTGGGACTAGCATATAAAGGACTGGGCGACTACGTCCAAGCGATAGATTACCAACAGCAAAGTTTAATTGTAGTGCAGTCCCTGGGCGATCGTCAAACCGAGGGGCAGATTCTGAAAAATCTTGGTAACGCTTGCTACGCTCAGGGAGATTATCCTCAAGCTATAGAATATTATGAGCAGCGGTTAGCACTTGCCATTATAGGCGACAATCGAGTTGAGGGACAAATTCTCAAAAATCTCGCCACTGCTTGCCATGCCCTTGGTTACTACGCTAAAGCTATAGAGTATAGCGAGCAGCGGTTAGCGTTCGTGCGGACAACTGAGGACTACCGTTCGCAAGAGCAAGCTCTGGGCAATCTGGGAGTAGCATCGGAAGCCTTAGGAGATTATGCCAAAGCGATCGAGTATTATGAACAGCGACTAGCTGTGGTGCGAACCATCCAAGACCGACGAGTGGAGGAGCAGACGCTACGCAGTCTCAAAGTTGCTTGCTATGCCTTGGGCGACTATGCCAAAGTCATGGAATACGAACAGCAGAGTAAGACGATGCCATAGTTGCTTCCTGCTTTGGGGAGAGGTTATAAAGGCTATATACATGATATTACAGGTTTTTAACCGAAAAATGCTGATACGTATGAAGTTTACCTGGAGCTTTTGATAAGATCGGCAAGAGCGATCGATCCAGCAATTGTACTTACCAACCTCGTGGAAACGAGATTTTTGTCCCAATAACCATCAATAAGGAAGTTATGACCACAAATCAACCATCGGAATACGTAGAAACTACTACCCAAGAAGCTACCAACAAAATGGGAGACTTCAACGCCCAAAAAGGTGGTGTTTTAGCCCCAATGCGAGCTAATACACAACAAACAAGCGAACAGTGGAGGGAATGGGGCAAACAAGTTTCTTCAATCTTATCGGAACTGCCAGATTACATCGGCAAGTTTGTGATAGATAATCAACGCCCCATAATTACCCTGGGTTTGATTTTTACAGCCATTGTTGCCCTGAAACTGACGCTAGCAGTGCTGGATGCGGTTAATGATATTCCCCTACTAGCGCCGACTTTTGAACTGGTGGGGATTGGCTACACCATCTGGTTTGTTTACCGATACTTGCTCCAATCCTCCACTCGCCAAGAGTTGCGTGACGAAATTAATAACTTCAAAAAACAAGTTGTTGGTCACGATTCCCAGAAATCCTAATTATCTTTCTCCCCATCCCCCAAAAGGGATGGGTTTTTCAATACTTTAAAATAATAGACCTTGGATTTTGGATTTAACCCATGTTATAAATTATGAAGATTGGTATAGTAGGACTAGGGCTAATTGGGGGTTCGCTAGGCTGGGACTTGCGCGAGATGGGGCACAAAATCTTAGGTATCAGTCGTAGTGAACCAAACTGTCAGCGGGCGATTGAGCTTGGTGTCGTCGATGATGCCAGCACACAGCTAAATATCCTGGCAGAGGCAGAGGTGATATTTATTTGTACGCCTTTAGCGGCTCTAGCGCCAACCATCTGCTCCCTGATCCCTCATCTCTCCCCAAACGCAATTTTAACCGACGTCGGTTCAGTCAAAACACCAGTGGTGAAGGCGGTTGCCCCTCTGTGGCATAACTTTGTGGGCGGGCACCCAATGGCAGGCAAAGCGGAAAGTGGTTTAGAAGCAGCCTGCCCCAACTTATTTGTAGGGGCCCCCTATGTGACAACGCCGGTAGAAACTACGCCCCAAGAAGCGGTTAATATAGTAGAAGAGATAGCCCGATCGCTCGGTGCTAACTTGATTTCTTGTAGTCCAGAAGATCACGATAGAGCTGTGGCTTGGATTTCACACCTGCCAGTAATGGTGAGTACTGGCTTGATTGGAAGCTGTATCAGTGAACCTGATGCCACCATTCTCAAATTAGCCCAACAGCTAGCTAGTTCCGGCTTTCGCGATACCAGCAGGGTTGGGGGTGGAAACCCAGAACTGGGGGTGATGATGGCACGGTACAATCGCTCCGAGTTGTTGCGATCGCTCCATCAGTACAGACATTGCCTAGATCGTATAATTTTACTGATAGAACAAGAAAATTGGCAAGAGTTAGAACAACTAATTATGCTTAATCAGCAGGCAAGACCTGAATTTATCCCTGAAAGCTGTTAGAATGTAGTAATTCATCATCCTAAAGATAGAAGATTTATGATTATGCCACAAAACAGTCACAAATACGTCACAAGGAACGTCTAGATTGGATAAGGAAGGTTTTACCTAAAATGGGCTATGCTACAGTACCAAAAATTCATGCCTTACCTTGACAATTCCTGACGCATGAGTTATGTTATAGGTGTTATGTCAGGAATTACAGCTCGCACAAGCAGCAGAGCTATTGGGTACACGACTAGAACCCTACTCAGATGGGAGGAGCAGGGGAAGATTAGACCTATACGTACAGGAGGAGGACACAGACGTTATGATGTGTCGGAACTGTTGGAAAATAAAGGTAATGACA
>CASBRB010000495.1 GCA_949127975.1 Oscillatoriales cyanobacterium PMM_0019
AACCACGGGGGTAGGGGGTGCCCCTACACCGGGGCGGGCTGGAGTACTCTTTTTGAGTGTGTGTTGCATTTTCTGCATTGTGACGATGCAGAAAAATTTTTCTATCCTCCAAAAGGAGGGTTCTATAACAAAAACTTAAGTCTACCATCGAATGTGTATATCCTTCCCTCTAACCTATCCACTCTTATTTCACATTCAAGTCTTTTCCGTCCCATGAATACCACAGAAAAAAAACCACTAGAAAATCAGGCATACCCTCATCCCATTAGTGACCGTTTTGACTTCGACTTATGGGCTAATAAAGTTAGACCCCAGTTGCTTGCTGCACTCCAAAAAAAGGCAGGGAAGTAATATCAAAATAACTACTCTTTTTCTACCACTCTTGGAGCGCGTGAGCTACCCCTTGTTTTAATTCGGGTGTCAAATTATCGGATACAGCCAGTTGCAGTAATTGTCGGTGGGCAGCGGTGGGTGCTAAATTCTTGAGAGCAGCGATCGCATGCAGTCTAACACTGTCATCTGAATCTGCCAGCATTTGAATTAAATGGTGTATAGCACCAGTGTCTCCCAGTTGTCCCAATGCCAGTGCTACAGATTGTCTGATTGCGCTTTGTTGAACTACTGGCAATTTAGAATTGAGAAACTCAATCAGAATATCAGCAGCTTTCGGCTTTAAATCTGGCGACTCCAGAGCCCCCAGCACCGTGACAATTTCTTGAGACACTTGTGCAGGCATCCTGGTTAGCCCTTGTCGCAGATAGTCTAAAGCATCTAATGTCAGCACCCAGCCTAGGGCTCTGACAACTACTATTTGTAAAGGTATTGGCGTCGTAGGTGATTTTAGTACCTCAAATAAAGCTAGGGCAGCATCGTTTGTTCCCAAGCGCCCTAGTGCCGTTGCCGCAGCAGAGCAAACTTCCAAGCTGACGTCGTTAAGCAGGGGTTTTAGGCGGTTAACCAAGTTTAATTCCTCCCGGAGATCCCGGCGTACACTCAGCCCCATCACTGCTTCAATTCTTACTGCTACCGCCAAGTCATCTAATGCTGCCATCAGAACCGGGGGAATGCGGGAATCGTGAAAGCTACCCAGTGCTTCAATAGCAGCTACTCTTATTGCCACTTGTGGATCTTGAGCTATACTAAGCAGGGGAGTAATAGTTTCGGCACGGCGGATTTGGGCGAGCGATCGCACCACCAACAGCCGCGATTCTTCCTCTGCCAATAAATCCGTCAGGGCATCTATAGCCCAAGAACCGAGATTGGCTAGTGCTGCCGTGGCCATCTCTAGTAATTCTTCCTCCTCGGACGTTCTCAGCAACTCAACTAAGGATGTCACTACAGCAGGATGGTTTAATCCCCCTAGGATGCGAACGGCAAACCAGCGCAACTCCATGTCAGCTTCAGAGTCTTCTAGGATTTCAATTAAGGGGGCATGAACTCTAGTTCCTAGTTTAGGAAACAGCTTGGCTACTTCCCATCGCTCTTGAAAATCTCCGCCATAGAGGACTGCTAAGGCCAACTTATACACCTGCTCCCAGTCAGGGGAAACAATTGGGTTGCTTGCTGCATCTTCTTTACCCAGTGGCAATGAAAGCAGACATTGATTGACTAATGACCAATTCCTTTGCTGTGCAGCTTTCTGTGCTTGTTCTAAAAAGTTCAACATGGGTTCCAGTTTGCCTAAACTTTAGGGATTGCGCCAGCGCTCGCTTGGCTCAGGAGAGCGGAAAGTAAAAAGCCTTGCTATATTACCATTGGAGAGGTGGTGAGCTTGGCGCTAATCCGATCGACTACCAAAACATCTGCTATAATATTGTAACACGGCAATTTCAGCCTAAGGAGGTTTAGACGATGAATATACAATCCATATGGACCAACCCGATCGATCCCAAAAATAAATTCAAACAAGTTTGGGATATATTTATTGTAGTTATATCACTGAGTGCTATTTTACAAGTACCTTTATTTCCAATAATGGATGAGGTTTCTTATAACTTTTATAATGGTATAAATTGGATATTTACAATATTATTATCTACCGATGTAATTATTAAATTTAGATCGGGTTCTTATAACCAAGAAACCAAAGACGGTAACCCAAAGCCAAATTTTTGGAAACCTTTGTTATATTTTGATGTTATTGCTGCCTTACCCATTGGACTACTTACCTCTTTCTTTCCCCAAGCTAAAAGTTTAAACTATTTTAGACTTTTTAAAGCAGCGAGTTTGGTTGAATTTATTCAGAAATTGGAACAAGTAAATATTACAAATTTTAACGCGCTTCGGTTGATAAATTTTTTAGTTATTATTTTTATCACGGCACATTGGGCTGCTTGTGTTTGGATTATATTGGAGCCTGCAAGAAGCAATACATTAAATTTTTCGGAATATTTTGAGGGTTTTTATTGGGCTATTACTACCCTGGCAAGTGTGGGGTATGGCGAGATAGTTCCTGAGACAAGGGCACAAAGGATTTATGCACTTGTTATCATGTTACTGGGAGTTGGTTTTTACAGTTATGTTCTCGGAAATATTGTCAATTTGCTGGCAAACCTTGATGTAGCTAAAGCTTACTATCTGCAAAGAATGCAAACAGTTAGTGCTTTTTTGAAATACAAAAATATTCCTCCAGCTTTACAATCGCAAATAATTGATTACTACAATTATACTTGGGAACACCGTACAGGAAATTATGAACTTGACACTCTTGCCGATCTTCCTAAAGCTTTGTCTATAGAAGTTAAACTTTATCTCAATAGAGAACTCGTTCAAAAGGTTCCATTGTTCAAGGACGCCGAGCCAGATTTGATTCGAGATATTGTTGTAGCTTTAGGATTCGAGATTTCTACTCCTGGTGAATACATTATAAAAAAAGGTGACATTGGCGATAGCATGTATTTTCTTAGCAAAGGTAATGCTGAGGTAATCCTGCCAGATGGAAGAGTTTTTCCGCTCAAGGCTGGAAGTTTTTTTGGAGAAATTGCTCTTTTAAAAAGCATTCCTCGCACCGCCAGTATTCGAGCGAAAGATTATTGCGAGCTGTATTATCTGGAAAAAGAAGTATTTGACAAAGTTTTAGTAAGATATGCTTATTTCTCTGAACGGGTGAAAGCTGAGGCTGAGCGATTGCTTGATAAGGACAAGCAATATAAGGAAAAGAAAGATCGTTATAGCGAGATTATTCAAAAAGTCCCCTTGTTCCAAGATGCAGATTCGGAGCTGATCGGAGAAATTATTATAGCTTTAAAGTCCAGGTCTTGTAACGCTGGTGAATTTATTGTTAGGAAAGGGGAACTTGGCGACAGTATGTATTTTATTAACAAAGGTAGTGCTGAGGTAATCGCTGAAGATGGAGAAACAGTTGTTGTTACTCTCAAAGATGGGAATTTCTTTGGAGAAATTGCTCTTTTAAATAGCATTCCTCGCACGGTAAGCGTTCGGGCTACAGATTATTGCGAACTAGCTTATCTGGAAAAAGAAGCATTTGACAAAGTTTTAGAAAAATTTCCTACTTTTTCTGAACGGGTGGAAGCCGTAGCTGAGGAAAGACTTAGTAACGACGAACAATATATTCAAAAGAAAGAGTTGTATAAAGATATGATTAAAAAAGTTCCGTTGTTACAAACTGCTGAGTCAGCGTTGATTAGAGAAATTCTTCTCGCTTTACAATCCCGGAATTGTAACCCTGGCGAATTTGTTGTGAGAAAAGGGGAGATTGGGGATAGTATGTATTTCCTTGGCAAAGGCAGTGTTGAGGTAATTGGTGAAGATGGAAAAACAGTTATTCTTACTCTCAAAGATGGGAGCTTCTTTGGAGAAATTGCGCTCTTAAAATCTATTCCTCGCACGGTAAGTGTTAGAGCCACAGAAGATTGTGAGCTAGTTTATCTGGAAAAAGAAGCATTCGACAAAATTTTAGAAAAATTTCCTTCTTTTGCTAAACAGGTGCAAGATGTAGCCGAGCAAAGACTTAGTAACGATGAAAAATTGCGTCAACAAGCAGCAATGGAGTGATGAATGATTTGGGTGTAGGGATAATCGTCTTCCCCCCCTACACCCTAAACCCCACACCCCATTCTCTGATCAAACTACCCGCTTTTGACGGATGCACTCGGCATACCAATGAAAGCTAGCCTTGGGAAGGCGTTTTTCGGTTTTGTAATCAATATAAGTGATGCCAAAGCGACGTTCATAACCCCAAGCCCACTCAAAATTATCCATCAAACTCCAGAGGAAGTATCCCTTCAAAGGATACCCCTGACTGAGGGCACGATGAGCTGACTTTAAGTATTGTCGCAGGTACAGGATGCGATCGCTATCAATCACCTCACCTTTGGCATTGAGTTCATCTTGGGCAGGGCAACCGTTTTCAGTGATGTACACAGGCAAATCCTTGCGCCCAAGCGTATCACTAATATGACTGATACCCCAGTAAATGCTCTCAGGTAGCATATACAGCCAGGGTATATAAATCGTTGGGTAACTTTTGGGGAAATCTAGAAACTCGTACCCTTGTTGATTGTCAGCGGCACGAACATACACACCAGTGTAGACATTAAAACCTAGCCAGTCGAGTGGCTGGTGAATTGTCTTTAAATCACCAGAGTGAATATCAGGTGCATCGGCTCCTAACTTTTCCAGCATTGCTGGACTGTAAGCACCAGTCAGGGCAGGATAAATAATGCCACCATTGAGCCAACTAACGGGGAAAGCCTTCTTAGCTGCTGCCACATCAGCCTCTGACTCGGTAATCGGAACTGTGACAGAAGTATTATCTACCAGCGCCACAGTACAGGGACGGCGGGAGGCAGCGCGAATTGCTTGGCAACCGAGCCCATGAGCTAGCAGAGCGTTGTGAGAAGTCTGCCATACCTCTTTGTAAGTTTTCACACGGGTGCCAGGGGCAAGAGGTGGTGAGGTATTGACACCATAGCCCAAATGTGTAAAGCTGGGTATTTCGTTCAGCGTTATCCAGTCGGTGATGCTTGAGCCCAACCTACTAACAATAGCATAAGCATAGGAGCCGAAATCTGAAGCCATCTCCCGGCTGCGCCAAGAGCCGTATAAATTCTCTAGCGCTTGCGGACTATCCCAATGAAACAGAGTAGCATGAGGTGTAATGCCGTACTGGTGTAGAGTATCAACCAAGCGCTTGTAAAAATCCACACCCTTTTCATTGACAGCACCACGACCATCAGGTATAATCCTAGGCCATGAGATACTGAAGCGATAGTGCTTGATGCCCAGTTCTGCCATCAGCTTCACATCTGTTTTGTAGAGGTGGTAGTGATTGCAAGCAACCGCACCCGTAGAGTTATCCTTAATATGTCCGGGGACAGCGCTGAAAGTATCCCAAACACTCGGTTTGCGCCCGTCTTCGGCGGCAGCACCCTCTATCTGATAGGCAGAGGTAGCAGCACCCCAGAGGAAATTATCGGGGAATTGGTAGTTGCTCACAGGATCTCCTAAAGCTATTTTCTGTGGTTGGGTAATTGCGGATGATAAAGATGTCGCAGTCGGTTGCTGGGCAAAACACCGCGCCATTCCTAGCGGCATGAAGCTCGACACCCCCCCGACACCCATGATTGATAAAAATTTACGACGATTCATACACTCATTTTAAATTCTGATTTTTTATGAATTCTCGGGAATTTCGTGCCAGTATTCTCGCAGCTAGAGGTGCTAGCGGCTCGGAGCTTGAAGAGTTGCTTGCTTACAATGAAAATGTTTTCGACAGAAGTAGTTTGGCTGTGCCGATAAAATTCCCACTCCCGCCGGAACCTCATATTGCTACCTGGGAAAGTTATCTGACTGAAGCGAGAGAAATCGGGGTTTACTCAGCCTTGCAAAAAAGGCTAGTACAGTTACGCTTTCCTATATTAGAAAACATCAGCCAAAGGGAGGGTTACCAGTCTGCTACTCGCAAGGGAGTTTCAGTCGATGGTATAGAGTTGGCGACTGGTTTGGTGTTAAAGCAACCCGAGAAACTACAGTTAATCTTACATCAAAGCCTAGCTGGAGCTATACCCGTCATTATTGCCGCCAACCGAGACGATTTTGTTTCCCTAGTGCAAGCGCTGACGAAGCGGAATGAACCCAAACCAGTTCCCGCTTCTATGGGTGCCTGTATGGTAGCAGGTTTTAATAACTGGGACAGAATTCGCCAATATCGGCAACAATGGCAAGCATCCCATCCCGATAACGACTCAAGTGCTGCCTGGGCTGAGGAATTTCGACTGCTAATTCCCCAAAAAGAACTATATCAAGACAGATTTATGATCTTAAGCCTGGGGGACTACAGCAACGTTTCAGCTCAAGACATGGGACTCACTGAACCAGAGTGGTGGCGACTCTCGCTTACCATAAGGCTAGAGCATGAATCCACCCATTATTTTACTCGTCGCGTGTTTGGCTCGATGCGAAATAATCTGCTTGACGAGTTGATTGCTGATTACCGGGGAATTGTCGCCGCAAATGGATGTTATCGGGCTGATTGGTTTTTGCGGTTTATGGGTTTAGAGTCGTTTCCTACTTACCGCCAGGGAGGTAGGTTAGAAAATTACAGAGGCAATCTTTCCGATGGCAGCTTTAAAATTTTGCAATCCTTAGTCGTTGCTGCGGCTATAAATTTAGAAGCTTTTGAGGCTAAGCAGATAAACCCTATTAATCCTGCTGTAATGCTGATTGATATTTGTTGCCTGACTTTGGAAGAATTGGCTTCTACTAATGAGACGGATATTTTATTAGCGACGATATTAATGCCGATGCCCAATGATGGAATGTCGCTGGCAAAATAACCTTTTTCCGTAAAGTAAGCTTGCTGCCTTTTGTTTATAGAGTCTAAATAGACATTCGGGTCAGTTTGTCAATGGTAAGTTCTATATTTGATTAAACAGCGATCAGCGTCCGGCGTAGGCGTAGCCCGCCGCAGGCATCGCTATGGTTCTTGCGTAAGTCCTGATTGTGTTACCATGCAATCATTCAATCATTGAAAGGAAGTTCCGATGGCCGTCATCAACATCGTTAAGTTTCGACTTCAGCCGGGCACCGACGAAAAGGATTTTTTGGCTATCAACGAGCGCTTCACCAAGGAAGTCGCGCCGACTCTCCCTGGTCTTGAGCGCCGTGAATCGACTAAGGGCAAGGACGGCGAGTTTATGATCGTTCTTCGTTACAAGGACATGGAGAGTGCCTCGCGGGGACCGAAGGCGGATGCAGACAATGAGGTCGCTGGAAAGTTCATGTCGATGCTCGACAAAAGCAGCCTCTCTAGTGCGCACTACGAAGTCGTGGATTAAGGCAAAGCAAAGCGTCGAACTGTTGCAGTAGTCAGGAGATAGATAAATGGGTTTAAGACGAATGGCACGTAAGTTTTGAATTTTCCAGAGGCAAGGCAGAGAGCAGAAGGCAGAAGGCTGAAGGTTTTTAAGAAGGCTTTTATGCATTAATGCTTTGATGAAGGTGGAAGGTAGAAGGCAGTCATCATGAGCGCGAGCGCTCACCACCATGAATGAAAGATTCTTACCTTCTGCCCTCTGCCCTCTGCATAAAAGCCTTCTATGTGGCTTAATTAAGTGCCATTCGGTTTAAGACCCCCAATAAATCGTACCCGTACCGGGGCTGGAGGCAATCGCTTCGCTCCCTCAATGCGATGCCTGCGGCGGGCTGCGCCTACGCTCTATGAGGTAGGAGTAGCTTTCCACACCACAATTAAGCTTTTATTACAACCTGCTGTAGACGGATTGTCTTTAGTTCGGTTGAAAAATAGTTAATCCGAGTTCGCGTCAAAGTTATACTATGAATAAAAATCTATCAGCTACACTGGATTTTGTCAAAGTTATTCAAGTTTTTACCCAAAAAAATCTGAAATCTTGAATCTGAACGTTGAACTAAGTTACAATATAACTAAACAGGGGGTGCAACATTGTTCCTAGGATAGGCGGCAAAAGTGCTTTGGTAGCACCCTAGAACCATAAGTCGCCACTAAAACTTTTAGCCATCGGTTCCAACGACAACAATTTTACTGATTTCATTTGGGAGCATGAAAGCTCACGAGCATCAGCTTCGGTTCGCTTGCCTGTAGCTAGATAACGTATTTCAATTTTTTTCAATGTACCAAGTCAATAATAATCGAATGTTCGATCGGCAATCGCTCATCCGCCTGCCCCGAATCCTGAGTCCCCTAGAAACCTGGGGCTTTGGTTTGAGCGGTTTGCTGTTGTGGCTTGGGACTGCACCAGGTTTACAAGCCGACATAGGGGAAAACGCTATTTTAGTATGGTTGCCTGCGGCGATAGTAGGCATTCTGCTCAACTTACAAGTAAAGCGCTTAGGACAGCAGTGGATAGATGTATCGGGGGGCACACCTAACTACACAACTCGGCTGCTGAGTAAATATCCTTGGCTTGCTCGCTATGCAGCAATTGGATACCTCCTCGGATGGGTATCAGTACCACCGATGAATGCCATCATCCTTACCGAGCTAATTAAGAACAATCTCGATCCTATAGGAATATACTGCCCCGAAACTATCCTAAAAATTGGATTTACAACAGTTCCGTTTATAGTTGCTTTTAGCGGCACCCGTGCCTTAGCTATTTTACACTTATGTTTTCTCCTGCCAGCAATCGGGTTTTTGCTGACATTTTGCTTTCAAGGATTGGGATGGTTAGTATTTTCTCCAGCCAGCCCTGGGTTGTTGCCCAGCGATTTGCCAGGTTTGACCTTTGAAAAATGGGCTAAGTGGTTTTTTGTCGCCGTTTACGCTGCTTATGGCTGTGAAACAGCTTCTTCATTTGTCGCTGATAGCCGACGCCCCAATTTAACTTTACGCTGTTTGAACTTCGCTGCCTGGTCGATAGTACCCGTATATGTAGGCGGCTCGTGGCTGATGGCGCGATTAGCTACCGAACCAGGGTTAGGAGACAGTGGCTTTTTGAATTTATTAGCAACTGCCAAACACTTTTGGGGAGCGTCTGCTTCTATTCTTGTCACCTTCTTGATTGCTTCCGGATGTCTGCTCAGTTCTGCTACTGCGATTTCCAACTCCCCCCGCATTTTGTATCAACTCGCCCTTGACGGACTCCTTTCCCCTGTATGGGCAGTGGTTTCTCGTCAAGGTGTTTTGCAACCTGCCCTCATCTTTAGTTTTTTGCTCAGTATCGCCTGTTTGGTTTGGGGAGATGTCAATCGAGTGGTAATGGTAACTGGTACTGGCTACCTGTCGGCAATGATGGCGATTCATCTAGGCTTGTGGCTGCGTCGAGGAGCTGCGGAGGTACGCTGGGGGTGGTTATCAGGAGGTTTTTTCTTAGTCGAAGCTGTTGTTTTAGTAGTTGGGGGGTTGCAATGGAGTTGGCAAGACTTGGCTGTAGGGCTTCTGCTACCGATAATTATTTTGGTGGCGGATTTTGCCATCCGTCGCCTTCCCTTTGCTGTATTTCATCCTGCCTGGTGGCTGCGGCGTAGGGAACATAAAGGAATTAGCCACATTAAGGACTTTCTAGCCCTTCAAGTGGGAATACTGATTTTCTTAGTTTGTAGCGCTACCACTATCGGCTGGGTTGTCAGGGCAAACATAGATCGCATTCCCAGCTCTGTTAATGCTAATCTGTTTGTAGTTCTAATCCTGAGTATGGCATTTGTCGATGTAGCGATCGCCTGTTGGACTAGCTTGCCCCAGGTTACTGCCATTGCTGAGGCACGGGAACAAGCAGAGAACTTGTTTGTCACTGCTCTAGATACCGTTTTGGATACCATTCTGGTGTTGGATAAAAACGGTATAATTCGTCAGGCAAATCCTGCGGCATCAGAACTGTTCGCCCTCAACACCAACGATCTAGTTAACCATAACCTAAATGAGTTTTTTACTCAGTTGCCTTCTGAACCGGAACATTGGCTAGCTAGAAGCGAGCAAACCATCGGTCAGCGAACCATTGACGCGACAATTTCCCAAAGAAAAACCCAGGATTTCCAACAATATATTGTCATCCTGCGCGATATTACCGATCGCAAGCGATCGGCAGCCGAATTACAACAGACAAATGCTTATCTAACTGCAATTATAGATAATCTAGCAGACGGGCTACTGGTTACCGATACAAATGACAAAATTACCCGCTTAAATCCTGCTCTGCTACCCATGTTTGAGAAAAACAACACAGATTTACTCGGTAAAGATGCCAAAGTTGTATTGATAAGCAAGTTAGCAGAACTGGTAACGCAAACTAAGCAACAACCGGAAAAAGTATTTACAACAGAAATCGCACTGGCAAATAATCGGTATGGCAAGGCAGTATCCACTGCCATCCTCGCAACTGATTCAGAAGATGAAATTCCTGCTTGCCTCGGTTCAGTTACCCTAATTAGAGATATTACCAAAGAAAAAGAGGTCGATCGGATAAAGACAGATTTTATCTCCACCGTTTCTCACGAACTAAGAACACCGCTAACCTCGGTACTGGGATTTGCCAAACTGATTAAGAAAAAACTGGAAGAAGCAGTGTTTCCTATCTTGCCAGCTGATGATAAAAAAACCCAGAAAGCCATCCGGCAAATCGGAGAAAACATCAATATTATTGTTTCTGAAGGAGAACGGCTAACCAACCTAATTAACGATGTCTTAGATATTGCTAAGATGGAGGCAGGTAAAGTAGAATGGCAGATGCAGCCGACAAATGTAGAGGAAATTATCGATAAAGCCATCAAGGCCACATCAGCACTGTTTGAAGTTAAAGGACTGCCGATAGCTAAAGATGTCCAACCAGGACTATCCTTAATTATTGGGGATAACGCCCGTTTGTTACAAGTAATCATCAATCTCATTTCCAACTCTATCAAATTCACCGACAACGGCGAAGTAACCTGTCGGGCAAGACAGGAAAATCATGAAATCGTTGTTAGCATCATCGATACCGGAGTTGGCATCGCCCCCCATCACCAGCCTCAAGTATTTGAAAAGTTCAAACAAGTAGGAGATCACCTAACAGACAAACCCAAAGGTACGGGATTAGGATTACCTATCTGTAAACAGATAGTCGAACATCATGGCGGTAGAATTTGGGTAGAAAGTGAATTAGGTAAGGGTAGTAATTTTTCTTTTAGCCTACCGATTATTGTCAGAGCTGCCAGAAATCAAGACAAAATTGATATCAACAACCTGGTTAATGAGCTCACAGGAAATATGGTATCACCACTACAAGTGGCAGG
The DNA here is from genome assembly GCA_949127975.1 of Oscillatoriales cyanobacterium PMM_0019. Taxonomy (GTDB): domain Bacteria; phylum Cyanobacteriota; class Cyanobacteriia; order Cyanobacteriales; family CASBRB01; genus CASBRB01. The sequence goes on from CASBRB010000495.1 coordinate 11,209, forward strand.
TAAAAAAACAGTGTTAGTAGTAGATGACGAACAACCAATACGCCACCTGTTAAGACAGGAACTAGAAGCACAAGGTTATGTAGTCAGAGAAGCCCAAGATGGAAGAGATGCAATTGCCCAAGTAAAAATAGCCAAGCCAGATTTGATTACTTTAGATGTCATGATGCCGGAGATGAGTGGATTTGATGTGGCTGCGGTACTGAAAAATGACCCAGAAACAGTAGATATACCGATTATCATCTTGTCGATAGTAGAGGATCGAGAAAGAGGAAATCGCCTTGCCGTAGATCGATATTTAACGAAGCCGTTTAATACCGAAGTGTTGCTACAAGAAATCGAAGGGCTGATAACGCAAGGGGTTTCTAGAAAGAAAGTTTTGGTAGTGGATGAAAATCTGTCAGCATGGAAAACGTTAGTAGAGGTACTGAAAGCTAAGGGATATAGTGTAGTTGAAGCAGTAAATGGAGAGGAATTGTTGACCAAAGCCCTAGCAGTAAAACCGGATACGATCGTTGCTAATGCAGCGTTTTTAGAGCAGCATAATATTGTGAAAACCTTGCGACTTGAAAAAGGACTGGAAAATGTCTTATTCTTAATTTTGCAAGATGAGCAAGTGGATTTGAGCGAATATCGCGACCCAAGTTAAACCCGCTAGGCTGTTGGGCTGTCAGTTTAGCCGCTTGGGGCATAAAAAGTGCAAGTTAAATGCGGATAGCTGATCGCTTAGGCTAGCTGGGAGTTGTGCAGATCGGGCCTTGCCGGAGCTTAAGAAATTATTTTTTTGTAACGGCAGTTACAAATTAGCAGAAAATACCTGCTATATAATTAAATGAGAACAGGGGAAAAACTTATGGTGCGAATTACTCTTAAGAAAATTTTGGCTAAAAAAGAAGGATTATCTGTTGTTACCGATCTTATAAAAGAGATGGGGGCTGATATCGTGATTCAAGATTCAGAAGGTAAAGTAATTATTAATGGAGGTAGAGAAAATAAAACCAATAAGTATCCGGTAGAAGTCTCAGGTGAGATAATTGGCTGGGTAATTGGAGATGAAAAAGCATCGGCGATCGCTAAGCTGATTTTATATTTAGCTAAAAAAGAGCTAGATAAAAAAGCACTGGCTAATGAAGTGCTGGATAAGTATAGAGAAATAACTCTACTTCATAATATTTCCGAAAAGCTAACTGCAAGCATAGAGTTGAAGGAAGTAGCGTTTTTGGTAATTGATGAGGCTAGGAGACTGACAAAGGCAAACAGTGGCTCAGTTATTATACGCAATGAAGGGACAGGTAAGCTAGAGATAATCTCAGAATTCGGTAAATGCGCTAACGAAAAAAGTTTAAAGCTGGATGAGCTCGTTTTTGACACTGTAGTGAAAACCGGAAAGGGAGAAATAGTTAATGATGTTTTATCCGATCCCAGATTTGTTGAAACTCAAGAGCAACTTAGCTTGATATTTGTACCGCTGAAGACTAAAAATAAGGTAATTGGAGCGATAATGCTCCGCATCGCTACCGCGAACGCAATTAGTAGTACGACACCAGTAAACTATACAGCAGAGGATTTAAAAATACTCTCTATGCTGGCATTACAGGCAGCATCGGCGATGGAAAACGCCATTCTCCATGAAAACAAGCTCAAAGAAAGCCGCCGGGATGCCTTGCTGTTTCGTTTGGCGACGCAGATACATCATTCACTAGACCTGGATACCATCTTATCAACTGCTGTGAGTGAGATTCGTAATCTGCTACAGGTCGATCGTTGTCAATTCATCTGGTATCGACAAAACCAAACTGAAGACCACGCCTTAAATTCAAAATCTTCTTACTGGGAAGTTGTTACAGAAGCCAGAAATCCCGAAATACCAACGCTGATTGGTAACTACTCTGCTAAAGAAATGGGTTCTTTTACACAAAAAATTTTAGACAGAAAATTGCTGCGAACTTCGGACGTTAAAACTGTTAAAGAGCCTGTAATGCGGCAGTTTTTTGTGGCGCAGGGGTTCACATCTTTAATGGCGCTGCCGATTCAGACTCGCTCCGGTGCCCTTGGTGCGATTAGTTGCGGTAACTGTAACGAAGTTCGCCACTGGAGTGACTTTGAAGTTGAACTGTTGCAAGCCGTTGGCAATCAATTAGCCATCGCCCTTAACCAAGCCGAACTATACGAACAAAGTTGTATCACTGCCGCTACAGCCCAAGCCCAAGCCCAAGAGTTGCAAAAAGCTTTGCAGGAATTGCAGCACGCCCAAGCTCAGCTAATTCAGAGTGAGAAAATGTCCAGTTTAGGGCAGCTTGTCGCTGGTATTGCCCATGAAATTAACAACCCCGTCAACTTCATATCTGGCAATATCACCCATGCACATCAATACGTCACAGACTTACTTCACTTGGTACACCTTTATGCAAAGCACTATCCTCAGCCAGTACCAGAGATTCAAGCCGAAGCCGAAGCTGTTGACCTAGACTTTATCCTAGAAGACTTACCCAAACTGATATCTTCTATGAAACTGGGAGCTAACCGCATCACCGAGATTGTCTTATCCTTGCGTAACTTTTCCCGTTTGGATGAATCCGAGATGAAAGAGGTGGATATTCACGAAGGAATCGATAGCACTCTGCTGATTCTAGAAAGTCGCTTAAGATCAACAAAAATTCGTCCGGCGATTCAGGTAATTAAAGAGTACCATCAATTACCTTTAGTAGAATGTTACCCCGGTCAGCTCAACCAAGTGTTCATGAACATAATTGCTAATGCGATCGATGCCTTGGATAACATAACGCCTGCCGGAAAAAATTCACAGGTAGAACCTACAATTCAGATTCGTACTGATGTTGTAGATAACAATAGCGTCTTGATTCGCATTCGAGACAACGGGCATGGGATGACGGAGCAAGTTAAAGCCAAATTATTCGACCCGTTTTTTACTACCAAGCCAGTAGGGAAGGGAACAGGGCTAGGAATGTCGATCAGCTACAAAATTGTGGTGGAAAAACATGGCGGTGCTTTAACTTGTTTTTCCCAGCCTGGTAAAGGAGCAGAGTTTTGGATTAAGGTTCCACTTCAGCCGTATTCCAAAAGCCAGTCTAAAATTAAGCGACAGAATGGGGCAGTTAGAGCGATTAGTATAGCTAGATAACCTTTTAAGCTACTATAAGGAGCTGTTATGTCAAAAAAAATCTTAATTGTGGATGACGAGCCTCATATCAGAGCCCTCTTGGAACAAACCCTGGAGGAGTTAGAAGACGAAGGTGTAGAATTACTGACGGCTGTTAATGGTGAAGAGGCACTGGAGATGATAAAGACAGAAAAGCCCTCGCTGGTGTTTCTGGATGTCATGATGCCTAAAATGAATGGTTTTGAAGTTTGTAACACTGTTAAAGAAGAGCTTGGGATTCCAGATGTTTACATTATAATGTTGACAGCTAAGGGGCAGGAGTTGGATAAACAAAAGGGTAAAGATGTAGGTGCAGATTTATATATGACTAAACCTTTCGATCCAGATGAAGTTCTCGATAAGTCTAGGTCGATTTTAGGTTTTTGACGCTCCTCCGGTTTAGAACTGGGGGATTCTCAGATCGCCGAGACGGGCATATGTAGGGGGAGCAATCTTCGAGCACCGGGGAAGACAATACAAAATCTTCTGGCGGGAAGGGAGTAAAGCAACTTTTGTCCGAGCTTGCATCAATTGCCTAGGTCTGGTGAGATATCATCCCACTGTGCCAATGCCCATCCACAATGCATTCAATTTTGACTTGGTGCAAGCCTTAAGCATAATAGATCGATCGAAGGACGGTTCTTCATCGCTTGACATATCAATAATATTTTCATTACAATGGGATTATAGATGAGATGCGATATAATATGTACATTGCTTACAGGACAAAGCTAAAACTTAATAATCAGCAAAGAACTCTGATGGCACAACACGCAGGTTATGGGCGTTGGGTGTACAACTGGGGTTTACGGATGTGGATGGAATCATACAGGTCGGGATTAAAGCCAACTGCCAATAAGTTGAAGAAGTTTTTTACCAATCACGTCAAGCCGAAGTATCCTTGGATGTCTGAGTTGTCATCAAAGGTGTATCAGTACGCTTTCATAAATTTAGGTGACGCATACGATCGCTTCTTCAAAGGACTAGCAGAATACCCAAAGTTTAAGAAGAAATATCACCATGATAGTTTTACACTGGATGATGGTGGTGGTGAACGACTGATAAAGATAGGTGGTTATAAGCAGAAGTTACCATTCATCGGATGGGTGAAAACTTGGGAAGAACTACCAAGCTGTCAGGTAAAGAAAGTAACTATCAGCAGACAGGCAGGTGATTGGTATCTTAGCTTTGCCATTGAGTTAAAGACGGCAGCATCAACAGAAAAAGAATTTGGTACTGTTGGAGTTGACCTGGGAGTTAACGCATTGGCTACACTCAGCACAGGTGAAGTATTCCCAAATCCGAAGCCTTTAAGGAAAGCAGCCAAGAAGCTGGCGAGACGGCAACACGATCTAAGTCGAAAAGTTTCTGGTTCATCAAACTACAAAAAAGCATCTCTGAAAGTAGCTAAGTTACATGATAGAGTAGCTAACATTAGAGCAGATCATCTTCACAAATTAACAACTTTCTAAAGCTTTGAACCACAGCAAGATTGTAATTGAAGATCTAAATGTCTCTGGAATGTTGAAGAACCATAAACTAGCTAGAGCAATTGCTGATTGTGGGTTTGGTGAATTTCGTCGCCAACCCACCCCTAACCCCTCCCGGGAGGGGTTAGGGGTGGGTGTCAAAATTATGGCTCTGAGTTAGCAATAGTTGATAGATTCTATCCTAGCTCTCAATTGTGTTCTAATTGTGGTTATCAACAGAAGATGCCCTTATCAGAGAGAGTTTATCACTGTCCTGATTGTGGCATGATTCTTGACCGTGATTTGAACGCAGCAATTAATCTAACAAAAACCTCTGGTTCGGGGGGGTTAGCCTGTGGAGCGGGTGCTGCCGACAGTCCGCAGTGAAGCAGGAAGTAAACATCATTGTTGTGCATTGTTCAGCAATGTCCAGTAATGTGCAAGTTTTATAGAACAGCAAAACAAAGTGATGGGATAAAGATGGAGCGTCGTCAATTTCTCAAGTACATCGGTTTGGCAGCGACAGGAGTTGCCTTTGCAGCTTGTGGTAACAATGGAAATTCTAGTTCATCAGGAGGCGATAGCACCTCTGGTGCTAAAAAGCCTGGGCTTGACTTTAGCAAGTTAGAAAAAACCGATCTGAAGATTGGCATCGTTTCCGTCACGGACTCTGCCCCTCTAATCATCGCCAAAGAAAAAGGCTTTTTCCAGAAGTACGGTCTTAATGTCACTATAAGCAAAGAACCTGGCTGGTCAGGTGTGCGGACTGGTTTGCTTAAAGGGCGTTTGGATGCCTCTCAGGCTTTGTTTGGGATGCCGATGTTCGCCCTACTCGGTCCAGATAAGGCTCCGATGGTTTCCCTGATGACGCTAGACCTTAATGGCAATGCGATTACTCTTTCCAAGCAAGCCTGGGACAGAGGCATTCGTCCGGCAACGGAATACCTTAACTTTCAGGAATTTACAGACAGCTTCTACAAATATATCAAGGGCTCGGATAAGACGCCCACCTTTGGCATAGAGTACCCCATCTCAATGGGTGGCTACAACCTCCGCTACTGGTTGTCTGCGATGAAGATTAATCCAGACAAGGATGTTAAGTTGATAGCGTTTGGACCAAGGCAAATGGTGGATAAACTCAAGTCCGGGATGATAGATGCCTACTGCGTCAGCGAGCCCTGGAATCAGCGGGCGGTGTTTGAGCAGGTTGGTTTTACCGCTGATGTCTCACGCAATATCTGGAGCGGGCACCCAGAAAAAGTTTTGGCGACGATGGAGTCATGGATACAGGAAAATCCTACCACTGCTAGAGCCTTAGTTGCTGCCGTCTTGGAAGCCTGCCAATATTGTGACGTGCAAAAGAACCGCTTGCCAGTGGCGAATATTATCTCAGATCCTCAGTACCTCAATGCCAAAGTGGAATATGTCAAAGCGGCAATGCTGGGTAAATACGACTACGGCGGTTTCGATGGCAAAGCCAGGGTTAAAGATATTCCCGATTTCAACCTGTTCCACTTCCTTCATACGAACTACCTCAAACAGCCAGATAATGCCAACTATCCCTGGCGCTCCCACGCAGTCTGGCTGTTGACGCAGATGATTCGTTGGAGTCAGTTGGAGCAGAAGGAATATCCTAAGGATGCCGACCAAATTATAGACCGAGCTTATCCTGTAGAAATCTACTCCGAAGTCGCTAAGGCACTCAAGATTCCGTTTCCCAGTGAGCGGATGAAGGTTGAGCCAGCGGATATCTTCCTTGACAAAGTGGCCTTTGACCCCAGTAAGCCGGTTGAGTACCTCAACAGCTTTGAATTACGAGCCCAGAAACCACAAATTTTTGCCCTGTCTTGAATGAACAGGAGTCAGGAGTCAGGAGTCAGGAGTCAGGAGTCAGGAGTCATTTTTGGTTGATCTCACTTCTTCTCGTTCCCAGGCTCTGCCTGGGAACGCTCTTGTGGAGGCTCTGCCTCCCAATTCCACACACCAGCCCACTCCGGTGCGGAGTGTAGTAGCACCCCCTACCCTCGTGGTTGCCCTCTGACCTTTTCTCGTTCCCAGGCAGAGCCTGGGAACGAGAATAGTAGTTGTAGGTTGGGTTGAGGAACGAAACCCAACCTCTTCAGTACTATAGCACCTTGACAGGGCTACCCTATATATGCCCAGTCTGGGTAGGGGCAATCCCCCTGTGGTTGCCCCGTCTCTCGTTCCATCGCTAAAGGAGGGAACGAGAAAGAACACCGATTGCTCCTGCGGTGGTGTTCCCGGTCGGTGGAGGCAGAGCCTCCTTTCCAGCATTCCCAGGCAGAGCCTGGGAACGAGAAATAAAAGGGCTTTACTCCTGACTCCTGACTCCTGACTCCTGCTATATATGCCCAGTCTGCGTAGGGGCAATCCCTGTTTATGTATAAACAGCATACTCCTCATGCATAAACTTCATAAAACTAAATATTTGGTAACAATAGATACTAATTTCATTATTTATCTAGCATAAATTAACTAATAAGCAAGTAAAAACTAGCGTCAATTAACCGATGTTTGGGCGCAGTTATTTCAGGGAATCAAATTTAGTTAAGTTGTACGGAGACACCATTTTTGCTCATACTCAGGACAATTCCACTACTCTCATCAGAAAGATATTAAAAATCAAGCACTAAATTGGTAACAATGGATACAAACTTTCTAGATTAAAATATCTAAGGTAAAAGATACAAGGTCTTTTATAAAAAGAAAGTTTTTTAAAATAACCTGCAATTAATTATGTCAGGTTAGCTTGTAATGACTTCATACCTAGAAAAAGGAGGATGCTACAACATATGGTACAAACAGCACCAGCGAAGGAAACCCAAAACAAATTTGAAAAATTAAAATCAGAGAAAGACGGTTTAGAGGTAAAAAAAGAACTAGAAGAATTTGCCCGGATTGGCTGGGAGGCGATGGACGAAACTGACCGGGACTATCGGTTGAAGTGGTTAGGGCTTTTCTATCGCAGTGTTACTCCCGGTAGATTTATGATGCGGCTGCGGTTACCTAATGGCATTTTAACCAGTGGGCAAATGCGAGTTTTGGCAGAAATCGTGCAACGCTACGGGGATGAGGGCAACGCTGACATTACTACTAGGCAAAACATCCAACTGCGGCAGATTCGGATTGAGGATGCGCCAGATATCTTTAACCGCTTGCACCAAGCTGGTTTAACCAGTATCCAGTCAGGCATGGACAATGTGCGCAACATTACCGGCTCGCCTGTGGCGGGGATCGATGCAGATGAATTGATTGATACACGAGGCTTGTGTCGGAAAGTTCAGGACATGATTACTAACAATGGTGAAGGTAATCCCTCTTTCAGCAACCTGCCCCGAAAATTCAACATTGCGATCGCAGGTTGCCGCGATAACTCTGTCCATGCCGAAATCAACGACCTTGCCTTTATCCCAGCCTATAAAAATAACACCATAGGATTTAATATCCTAGTTGGTGGATTTTTCTCAGCCAAGGCTAGTATAGCCGCAATTCCTCTCCATGCTTGGGTCGATCCTAGCGATGTCGTCGCCCTATGTGAGGCAATTTTACTGGTATATCGGGACTACGGCTTGCGAGCGAATCGGCAAAAATGCAGATTAATGTATCTGATTAATGAGTGGGGAATTGAAAAGTTTCGCGCCGAAGTTGAAAAACAACTGGGGCATCCCCTACAACAGGCTGCTGAAAAAGATGAAATCCTCTGGGACAAACGGGATCATATCGGCATCCATGCCCAGAAGCAACCAGCCTTGAACTACATCGGATTGCACGTTCCCGTGGGACGCATGTACGCCAAGGATATCTTCGATTTGGCGCGGATAGCAGAAGTTTACGGCAGTGGAGAAATCCGCCTCACCGTCGAACAAAACCTGATTATTCCCAACGTTCCTGATTCTCGCATAGCACCACTACTAAAAGAGCCACTGCTGCAACGCTTTTCTATCAATCCAGATTTTTTGACTAGGGGGCTAGTCTCCTGTACAGGTTCTCAGTTCTGCAACTTTGCCCTAATTGAAACGAAGAACCGGGCTATGGCGATGATTAAGGAACTGGAACAAGAACTCTCTACTCCCGCACCAGTGCGAATTCACTGGACAGGTTGTCCCAACTCTTGTGGGCAACCGCAAGTAGCAGACATTGGTTTGATGGGTACGAAGACGCGCAAAAATGGCAAAACTCTCGAAGGCGCTGACATTTGGATGGGCGGCAAGGTTGGTAAGGATGCACATCTAGGCACCTGTGTGCAGAAAGGGATTCCTTGTGAAGACTTGAAACCAGTGTTGCGGGATTTATTGATTCAACACTTTGGGGCTCAACCTAAAGAGCAGGGGGCGCTCCTGGAGCGTTCGGATTCAAATCTTCCCCAGATTTCCTTGCAACCAGAACCAACTACTTATGACCACATCCAGGTTAACGGACACGCCAATGGCAAACTACCAGCCCCAGTTATTTCAGCACCAGTAAAAACGCCCGATCTTGCCCAACCCGCTGCGATTGTCTTCGCTAAGTCTGGGAAAGAAGTTAACTGCGATGGGGACAAATTCATCCTCGATGTGGCTGAACTTGAAGGAGTTGAAATTCCTAGTAGCTGCCGATCTGGAAGCTGTGGAACCTGTAAGCAAAAGCTTATAGAAGGAAATGTGGTGTATGAGGGAGAACCCGAAGGTTTAGAAGATAGCGATCGAGAACAAGGGTTTATTTTGACCTGCATCGGACGGGCAGTAGGAAAAATCACGCTCGATGCTTAACCGATTGCAATCATCAGTTGTTAGCAGCTAGTTGCTAACAACTAACTGAATTATCACCCTAAAGGCAAGATTCGGTCTTGTCCCTAGGTATAGCAACCGTATAAAGCGGTATTGACATTCTCTCAATCTCAAATCCAGTCACAGTAAGGGCTTTACTCCTGACTCCTGACTCCTGACTCCTGACTCCTGTCTCCTGTTTTAGGTAGGTTTTGTATGCTCAAAAGCTTATTTTCATTCAGCGGTCGATACCGCACTTTGCACCTAACTTGGTTGGCGTTCTTTCTCTCATTTGCCTGTTGGTTTAACTTTTCTCCCTTTGCCACAACGATTGGGCAGGAACTTCATCTAACGCCTGGGCAAATCAAGACTTTGGGTATCTGTAACCTGGCTCTGACGATTCCAGCACGGATTGTTATTGGCATGCTTCTCGATCGCTTTGGTCCCAGGCTCACCTACTCGTGCCTACTGATATTTGCCGCCCTGCCCTGTTTCGCTACAGCTTTGTCCCAGGACTTTAACCAATTAGTGTTAAGCCGTCTACTAATGGGGGTTGTAGGAGCTGGATTTGTCGTCGGCATCCGGATGGTGGCGGAATGGTTCCCCCCGAAGGAAATTGGCATTGCCCAAGGTATCTATGGCGGTTGGGGTAACTTTGGTGCTTTTGGGGCGCAGTTTTTGCTGCCTTCTATAGCAGCAGCGACAGCATTTGTAGCTGGGGGAGCATTAAACTGGCGCTTGGCGATCGCTCTGACAGGTATCGTTGCCGCCATCTATGGAGTGATTTATTACAACAACGTCCAAGACACGCCTCCTGGCAAAGTCTACAAAAAAGCCAAACGCGCTGGAGGGTTGGAAGTAACCAGTACCAGAAGCTTTTATGCGATGTTGGTGATGAATTTTGGGTTGATTTTTGCTTTGGGCTTATTGGCTTGGCGTTTAGCTCAAGATGACATTAAATTCCTCACCAACGAGCAAATGCTTGTAAGCTGGGTGCTGTTAGCTGGGCTGTATGCCTTCCAATCATATAAAGCTTACCAAGTCAACCGAGAAGTCGTTAGTGGCACCAAAACTTATTCAGCAGCCGAGCGCTATCAGTTTCGCCAAGTTGCCCTGCTAGAGTTTACCTACTTCACCACCTTTGGCGCAGAACTGACAGCCGCTTCCATGTTACCGACGTTTTTTCAGAAGACGTTTGCCCTCGATCCTGTTTTGGCAGGGATGATTGCGGCAAGCTATCCGTTTATGAACCTGATTTCTCGTCCTAGTGGTGGCTTACTCTCCGATAAGTTCGGTAGTCGCAAGTGGACGCTAACGATCATCGCCGTTGGCATGGGGGCTGGTTATCTGCTAGCACAAAGTATCAGTCAATTTTGGCCGATCCCCTTGGCTATAGCAGTTATTATGTTATCCGCTTACTTTGCCCAAGCAGGCAACGGTGCTACCTTCGCGATGGTGCCACTGATTAAGAAGGAAGTCACTGGTCAGATTGCGGGCAATGTTGGGGCTTACGGTAATGTCGGAGCCGTGATTTTTCTGACGGTTTTCAGCTTTACTGATGCACAAACTTTGTTTAGCACAATAGCCGTATCAGCGTTGATTTGTGCCAGCTTGTCTGCCTTCTTCCTCAAAGAGCCCAAGGGTTCCTTCGCCGCACAGTATGACGGTGAAGCAGTAGAAGTGGCAAAAGATCCCATGCTGCTAGATGGACAAGAGCCAGCCGAAGGCTAGACGGCGGTAAGATTCAGCACTCAGCCCGAAAAATTGCTGAGTGCTGTTAATAAATTTAGAATTAAGTAATCATACCTATCGATTAAAAGAGCTATTAGGGGAAACATATATGACTGAAGCGACTAAAACACTTTGTCCTTACTGTGGCGTCGGCTGCGGCTTAGAAGTAACCCCGCCAGCCCAAGCGGGTAAGCCGACTAATAGAGATAGTCAAGGATATCCAATGTGGAAAGTTCAGGGCTCACGCTCCCATCCCTCCAGCCAAGGGATGGTTTGTGTTAAAGGTGCCACCATCGCTGAGTCTCTCAACAAAGACAGATTGCTCTATCCAATGGTACGAAATTCCCTAGAACAGCCGTTTCGACGTGCTTCCTGGGAGGAAGCTTATGCTAGAGTGGTGCAGCAGATTCAAACAGTTACTTCCACGCAAGGTGCAGATGCCTTATGTATGTATGGCTCTGGTCAGTTTCAGACGCAAGACTACTATATCGCCCAAAAGCTGTTTAAAGGGTGTCTGGGCACCAATAATTTTGATGCCAACTCGCGCCTTTGTATGTCTTCTGCCGTCGCTGGTTACATTCAAAGCTTTGGCTCTGACGGTCCCCCGTGCTGCTACGACGATTTAGAACTCACCGACTGTGCCTTTTTAATCGGCACCAACACCGCTGAATGTCACCCGATCGTGTTCAATCGTCTGAGAAAGTACCACAAAAAGAACAAAAATGTCAAGATGATTGTGGTAGATCCGCGCCGCACCCCTACAGCCGAGGCGGCGGATTTGCATTTGGCGATTCGACCAGGCACCGATATCGATTTACTTAATGGCATCGCTCACCTACTGCTGCGCTGGGGTTACATTGATAGTGAGTTTATTGAAGAATGCACTAATAACTTCCCGGCATTTACTGAGGTAATTGGACACTATCCGCCGGAAGTGGTAGCCAGGAAGTGTGGCATCTCTGAGCGGGAGATTGAGGTTGCGGCTCAGTATTGGGCTGAATCTAAGCGGGTTTTGTCCCTGTGGTCTATGGGCGTTAATCAATCTTCAGAGGGAACCGCCAAGGTACGCAGTATAATTAACCTACACCTGATGACTGGTCAAATTGGCAAGCCAGGAGCAGGACCGTTTTCTCTTACGGGGCAACCGAATGCTATGGGCGGACGGGAAGCTGGTGGATTGAGCCATCTTTTGCCCGGATATCGAGTTGTTAAAAATGACGCCCACCGAGCAGAAGTTGAAAAGTTTTGGGGACTCCCAGAAGGGCAAATTTCGCCTGTTGCGGGTAGAACGGCTTGGGAGATGATCGAAGGTTTAGAAGCAGGCGAGGTGGGGTTTCTCTGGATTGCAGCGACAAATCCAGCGGTAAGTATGCCGGATCTAGAGCGCACCAAGGCGGCACTTTTGCGATCGCCTTTCACCGTTTACCAAGATGCCTACTATCCCACGGAAACCGCTGCCTATGCTCATGTGCTGCTGCCTGCTGCCCAATGGGGCGAGAAAACTGGGGTGATGACTAACTCTGAACGAGTAATCACCCTGTGTCAGGCGTTCAAAATGCCTGTGGGAGATGCTAAACCAGACTGGGAAATCTTTGCCGAAGTGGGACGGAGATTGGGTTTTGCCGATAAATTTGCTTTCCAAGACTCTGCCCAAGTATATGCAGAATTTGTAGAATTGACTCGCAATCGCCCCTGCGATCAAACTGGTATTAGTCACCAAGGACTACAGCTTGAAGGACCAATTCAATGGCCCTGCCCCGATAACAGAGGTGGGGAACAGGATTTTGGAGTAGGGAAGAACAATCCAAAATCTAAAAGGCTTTACACAGATTTACGTTTTCATACCCCCGACAGACGCGCCCGCTTTGGTGCCTATCACTCCCGGGGATTGGCAGAACCGCCAGATCCAAATTATCCTTTTGTTTTAACTACTGGCAGGCTCTACGGTCACTGGCACACCCAAACCCGTACAGGTAGAATTGAGAAAATCCGGCAGATGCATCCTCAACCTTTCCTGGAGATTCATCCTCGTGATGCAGTAGGGTTGGGTGTCAAAGAAGGCGAATGGGTGGAAGTGCGATCGCGTCGCGGTTTGGCTCGCTTTCCAGTTCAAGTGACGCAGGCGATTTCCCCCGGTACAGTCTTCGTACCCATGCACTGGGGCGCTCTCTGGGCAGAGCAGGCGGAAGCCAACGCCCTCACCCATCCAGTATCTTGCCCCGACTCCCTGCAACCAGAATTAAAAGCCTGCGCCGTGCAATTGGTGCCAATTAATGCCCAGATTAAGACTACTGATACTTGGCTAGCACCCGCAAAATCTAATATACTCTCAGCATCGCCTTCTGGATAAATTAGGTAAAATGGGCTGGTTGAGGAACATATCAAGGAAAATCAAAACTGCTGGCAATGATGAAGAGTTTCTATCCCTTATTAAGCAGATAGAAAGCGTTATCTCGAAAATCCTCTCCCTTGCCATGATTTGCGTGATTATGATCGCAGTAGCTGACATTGGAGTTATTCTTTTTAAAGAAATATTTACCACCTCACTGGGCTCTTTTAACGAATCTTTAGTTAAGTTATTTGGGGTGTTTTTAAATGTTTTGATAGCCATAGAGATTTTAGAAAATATCACAGCTTACCAGCAAAAACATGTTATTCAAGTAGAGTTAGTAATCGTTACTTCTTTAATTGCCGCATCTCGGAAAATAATTATTCTTGAATTAGACAAAACTGGAGGTGGAGAGTTATTAGGGTTAGCGAGTGCCATTTTGGCTCTTTCCATCAGTTACTGGATTATTCGTAGTATTAATAAAGAGCCACTTGAATGAACAGGAGACAGTTGTAGGTTGGGTTGAGGAACGAAACCCAACATCTTCAGTACTGTAGGAGTTGTAGGTTGGGTTGAGGAACGAAACCCAACATCTTCAGTACTGTAGAAGACTGGGCATATATAGGGGCAACCACAGGGGGATTGCCCCTACGAACCGCTATATGTAGAGGCAGTGCTACAGTACTGTAATGAAAACGGAGAATAAAATGACTGAGTTCTTTCAATTTGAAGCAGATTTTGTCGATTCATTGCGGTGTATACCCATGCAGGTACGTTTAAAATTAGACACTTGTGGCATCAAACTGAAACTGCAAGACTGGCACAAGTTCATAACGGCGGAACGTGAGGAGCTTGTAGAGATGCCTTGTACAACAACAGAGGAAACAGAAGCATATCGGCAGTTTTTGATCCAGTTGGTTGTAGAACACACTGGCAAAGAGCCAAGCAACCTACCCATTGAAGCTCACCCTGCCTGGATGGATGCCACCGCAGTGCCTGATACTGTTCAGGAAAAGGCTAAGGAAGTTAGCGTGACGATGGCACCCGAACATTGGGCAAGCCTGACACCCGTGCAGCGCTTTGCCCTGATTAAACTTAGTCGCCCTAGTCACGAAAACCAGAACTTTCTACCAGCACTGAAAGAATTTCATTTAGTGCTTGAGTCGCTCTTGTAGGGTGCGTTAATGAAATGTAACGCACCATAATTATGCTAATTTTCGGTGCGTTACGCTAACGCTAACATACCCTACTTAATGGCTCTTGTAGGGTGCGTTAATGAAATGTAACGCACCATAATTATGCTAATTTTCGGTGCGTTACGCTGACGCTAACACACCCTACTTAATGCGACTATATAAACGATTCGACCGGACATGATATCAACTGTTGATCTAGCATAACAAGTACCGAAGATACGAAAAAATATTAGACAGGTGAAACCGATGCCTACGGCGGGCTACGCCTACGCTCACTTTGGAAAGAAGTCTATTCTTCCTGCTGCCACTGCCGTAATAGTTCAAAGGCATTAAACCCCCTGTACTGAAGATAATTTACTAGCTTAGCCTTGGTTTTTGGATCGATATGTTGAAAATCACTAAGCTTGTACTTCCGCATTATTTTGGCTTTTAAATCAGTAAGTTGCTCTGTGGCATCACTGTCATTTTGTTCAACTTGTTCTTGCCAGACTTGCTCGAATAGCTCGGCAGCAATCCTTTTTTCATAGCACTTTCGCTTGATTACGGATTTTCCGTACTTGCCTTGAGATGAGGAAATCAGATTTTCTACTAAACGGGTATCTGACTGATAACCTTTGCTCTGGAGTTGAGCTAGAGCTTCTGTAATTTCGGTGTCAGCAAATCCTTTTTCTTGTCCTTTATTGAGCAGTTCGTAAGCACTGTAATCTCTTGCGGACAAGAGGCGATAAAAATAGTCGATACAAGTCATGTCACTCATCTCATGCGAACGTCTGGAGCGTACTACTTTCTTCGGTGCTCTAAGATTATGTATTAAGCCAGCAATCTTCGAGCAATCTTCGAGCAGAAAATACAAATTCTTCTGGCGGCGATCGCATCTTCAGTACCATCATGCTGAATCCAAATTTTCCCATCTTTGATATCCAGATGCAATACGCATGAGGTGGCCTGCAAAGGACAATAACCTATCGCCTATTATATTAGCA
>CASBRB010000496.1 GCA_949127975.1 Oscillatoriales cyanobacterium PMM_0019
AACCACTCGAAATAGTTATTGACTATTTCAACGTTTGGTAAATAACTGAAATACTCTTTAAAGGCTTCACATAACAAGGGATTGGGATCTATTAATATCAGGTTCAAGAATTTATCCTCTTGGAAGTAGTGACTAAGGTAAACCATGAAAACTGGAATTGCTATATTGGGAGCTGGGCGCTGGGGCGTCCACTTAGTGCGAAATTTCTTGGAACACCCCCAAGCCCGTGTGGTGGCGGTAGTCGATCCACACCCGGAGCGGTTAGCGTTTTGTCGAGAGCGGTTCAATTTTGATGCTGGTGTGGTGCTAGCGTCGAATTGGGAAACTGTGCGACAGTTGCCGGACATTGATGCAGTAGCTCTAGCTACCCCAGCTTCAACCCATTACACCTTAATTGCCGATGCGCTCTCACAGGGCTATCATGTCTTAGCCGAAAAACCCTTAACCCTCAATCCAGCACAAGCCCTGGAACTCTGTAACCTTGCAGAACAACAGGGGCGGCAACTAATGGTAGATCACACTTATCTGTTCCACCCAGTTGTGGAACGCGGCAAGGATGTCGTCAAGTCGGGACGCTTGGGTGAGTTGCGTTATGGCTACGCTACCCGTACTAACTTAGGCCCAGTACGCACAGATGTTGACGTGCTGTGGGACTTAGCCATCCATGATATCGCTATTTTTAATCATTGGCTGGGGCAGACGCCAATAAAAGTCCAAGCCACTGGCAGCGTTTTTCTCAATCATAACAACAATGGTTTAATTCAACCTTCACCCTATATCCTTCATCCTTTAAAAGATTTAGTATGGGTGACTCTCACCTACCCTAGTGGCTTTCAAGCATTTATCCACCTGTGCTGGCTCAATCCTGATAAACAGAGACGTTTGGGGGTTGTGGGTAGTCAGGGAACGTTGGTTTTTGATGAAATGCTGGCAGAGACGCCCCTGGTACTTCAGCATGGAAGTCTGGAGCAAAGTGACTATGGCTTTACCCCAGTAGCTCAAAGTCGTGAAGTGCTGGAGGTAGAACTAAAGGAACCCCTGCGGCTGGTGTGCGATCGCTTTCTGAGGGACATTTGTCAAAACACGCCATCATCAGTTTCCTCTGCATGGGTGGGAGCCGAGCTAGTGCAAATTCTCAGTTGTCTGGATCGATCGCTCCAAAAAGGGGGAGAAGCGATCGAACTCCAGCTATTATAAAGCGTAACTGCTCTGATTATTTCATCAAAGTTGCTATGTGACAATCTTTTCCTCTTTAAGGATAAATACTTGAAACTTGATAAGTAATTCTATTTATCGATCTTTGGCTTGAGCCTTCTTTTGAAGACCATCACCCCCAACTCCAACCCAAGGTTGGAGTTGGGGGTGCGGAATGTGGGTCATAAGGGTGGGATAATTGGGATAAGAGTCGATATGTTTCCGAGCCTTGAGCGACTGCTTTATCCAGCGATGTCCTACGGACAGCTACGCTACGGTCTTGTGAGCGGTTAGCTTGATGTTAACTTTTGTATTTGACAGAATCTACCAGATATTAAATGAAGTATGAGCAATAATTTCTTTGAGGAACAAAAAGAACAATCTCTGGTCAAAGCTAGAATAGTTGAAAAATAATTTTATGCTTGGGCGAAAGTAATTATATCAACCGCAAAAAAATCAAAACAATCAAACTCAAAAATCGCATATATTGATTTATTTGCTGGGCTAGGACGCTATAATGATGGCTTGGAATCTACGCCAATACGGGTGTTAAAACGTGCAATTAACGACCCAGATTTACGAAAAATGTTAGTTACTTTTTTTAACGATATAGATGAAAATAATACTCGTTCGCTTCAAACAGCAATAGACTCAATTCCAGAAATATTGACTTTAGCGCATAGACCAATAGTTATGAACCAAGAGGTCGGTCAAACAATAGTTAAACAATTTGAAAAAAAACAACTCGTTCCTACACTTTTTTTTGTAGATCCGTGGGGTTACAAAGGGTTGTCGCTGCAACTGATTAACTCAGTAGTCAGAAACTGGGGTTGTGACTGTATATTTTTCTTTAACTACAACCGGATAAATATGGGGCTGAATAACAGTGCAGTTAGGGAACACATGGAAGCGTTGTTCGGCGCAGAACGTGCAGAAACTCTTAGGGAACAACTGAAAGTTATGCAACCCCACCAGCGAGAGCTAACTATTGTAGAAGCTATTTGCGAAGCTCTAAAAAAAATGGGAGGTAAATATGTTTTACCCTTTTGTTTTAAAAATGATATTGGCAACCGTACTAGCCATCACCTTATTTTTGTCAGCAAACATGTCAGGGGTTATGAAATAATGAAAGACATTATGGCAAAAGAAAGTTCTACTACAGAACAAGGAGTGCCATCTTTTGAGTATAATCCAGCTACACAAGCACAACCATTGCTTTTCGAGCTTTCACGACCGCTTGATGAACTCGCCGATATGTTACTGGATGAATTCGCGGGTCAAACAATGCCTATGAAAGAGGTTTATAACAAGCACCATGTTGGTAAGCGCTATATTGAAAAGAATTACAAAACAGCTCTTAACCAACTCGAAGCGCGAGGTAAAATAACAGCGGAGCCATCTGCAAGGGCGCGACGGAAGTACAAAGGGGAGATTACATTCGCAGACGATGTAATGGTTACGTTCCCACATTCGCAGTAAGAGTCGATCATCCTAGCTTACTGATAAGTTTTACATTACCATTCTCCCACCGCTGGATATGAAGATGCCACAATGAAGGCATCTCGTCCCAGATATTTCCATCTAATAATCTACCTCCAGCTTTTGGCGTTCTGCCACCAACCTGCTTGAAGAAAAATGCCACCCCAGCCTCCTGGCATTGGTCGCGTATGCTCTGAGCCCACTCTAAGTTCATCGGACGATGTTTTTGTCCAGACTCTCCACCAACAATAACCCAGTGAATGCCTGTTAAATCTAGTTGTAAAGAGCCTAAAAGCGGTTCGCATGAAAGAAAACGCACCTTTGCAGGAACTTGTCGCAGGTAGTCAATGCGGCTAACGTAGTTCTGATTTTCAACAGAGACGCCCATCCAGAGGTTATCAGGCCAGTCCAACGATTGAGCTAACTCAAGCAAACGCTCGTGTCGTTTGGTCAATATTTGATACACATGCCAAGGAGTTTTACCGATCGTCTCAAAAACTTCTTTAAGGAAAGAAACGGGAACTTCCGAGTGAAAGAGGTCGCTCATTGAGTTAACGAAAATACGGCTGGGTTTGCGCCAACGTAATGGATCTTGCAATCGCTCTGGGTGCAGCGTCAAGGCAAATCCGTTAGGAAAATTTGTTGGGAAACGCCTTACAAGCGCTTCGGCATAGCAATGCGTGCAGCCCGGACTAACCTTATCACAGCCCGTCGTCGGGTTCCAAGTTTTGTCAGTCCACTCGATACCAGTATTAATACTAGCCATATCTCCATCACCGTAAATAAAGGTGTACTGCCATCGGTAAAACTATTAGCCACTATCTATCGGGATAAAAGTTTAACCTCTCGTAACAAGTAACATTTGTATTATATATTATAATAGTTCAAATTTGACACAATATAGAATAGTTTTTTGTGTTCGTAAATACGAACACTGCGTGCAGTAACTCGTTGGGAGGTCTTAAGTCTATAACAGCGAAGCTTATCTAGTAGGCAAACTAATTTCAACGGTGGTGCCTTTACCTTCACCTTCACTAAACAAAATAATGCTACCTCCCATCAGGTCTATGAAGTTGCCAGAGATAGCAAGCCCCAAACCTGTGCCGCCAAACTTCCGCGTGGTTGAGCCATCAACCATCACAAAGGGGCGAAAGAGTTTATGCTGTTGGGCAGGATCGATGCCAATCCCTGTATCTTGAACGGTGACAACGACACACTCCACGAGTTCGGAGTCTGAAGTAAGAGCGATTGGCTTCGCCCTGCGGTCGGCAATCGGGTAGTTAGAGGTCTGGGATTGCTGAGAATCTGCTATTTTTGACTTTAGACTTCGAGACTGCGGACTTTTTCTTACTTCTACCCGTGTGGTAATGGTAATGCTGCCAGATTCAGTAAATTTGACGGCGTTGCCAATTACATTCATTAGTACCTGCCTAAGTTTAGCACGATCGGCCTGAAGTGCGATCGCGCAACCCATGTCGGGAGTGTGGAACTGCAAACCCTTCTGCTGAATAGAAACAGCCTGTAAATCAATCACTTCTTTGAGCAACTTACCTAAATCAATCGGCTCCATAACAACATCGAGCTTACCTGCCTCAATTTTGGCAATATCGAGAACATCATTGATAATTCCCAGCAGATGAATCGCTGCCTCGTCTGCTCGCTGCAACATTTCCAATTCTTCTTCCTGGTTGTCACAGTAGCCATCTTTTACCAATCGAATGCAGCCAATGATGCCATTGAGCGGGGTTCTCAGCTCATGAGAGGTAGTAGCCAAAAACTCATTTTTCAGATGGTTAGCAGCTTTAGCTTCTTTCCAGGCTGTTTCCAGTTCTTCTGCCCCAGCTTTCAGTCGCTCTACCATGTTGTCTAGGGCTGTAGCCAATTGATTGAACTCCCTAATTTTAAACTTATAGGGAACCCGATCTGTAGAGTGCAGGTACTGTTGATTCAGGGCATAGTCTCTTAATTTTTCCACTGGTCGTGCCAGTTCTCTAGCTATATACAGCGTTGCCAGCAAGCTTGCCCCTATCAAGCTTAACGTCAGAATCAACAATAGCTGCCCAATTAATGTCAGGTCAAACAGAGCATTTGCCCTAGTCTGGACAGCTAAAATAATCCATTTTTGCGGCGGCTGACTAGTAATGGGGCTGGGAATTGTGGTGTAGCCAGCTAACGATTCTACCCCTGGTTTTTCAAATGAATACAGATGCACAAAATAACTCTTACCAGCAAGGGCGTTTTTTATTGCACCTTGGAGTCGCTTCCCATCTACCTCATTGGCAATATTGTTGCCCACCCGACTGGCAATAGGATGCGCTAGAATAGTGCCATCTTGATTAATTACCACCGTATAGCCAGCAAGAGACCCACGCTGGGCTGACTCTGGTTGGTCGGTTGGCAGTAGCAGGGCTGACTCAACACTGAGAGCATAAAGCAGCTTACCCTGTGGGTTATAAACCGGCGCACTTAACAATAATTTAAGTTGACTTGTTGAGGTGGTCGGTGTGTTTCTGGGTAATTGTGTGGTAATAATCAAGTTGCTGTATAATTGCAATTGCTCGATCGAGTGCAGTGGCCAATTATTAGCACTCACCGTACTAATGGGGCTAGAGCCACAGGTACTGGCAGTAAGCAGATTAGTCTGGATATCAGTCAGTTGAACACACTCAACTTTTGTCGGCAATTTTGGAGCCAGCTTGTCTAGAAATTTTTGTACTGCCTCTGGCGAACCAGACTGTAGCACTACCGTTTCACTAGCTGTCGCCAGATTAGTTTTTAGCGCCTCAATAGACTCATGAATGCTCTCACCTTTTCTGACGGCGCTTTCGGTAAGATTTTGGCGAGCAGTTTCCTGAAGGCTAGAGACTGCTTTTCTGTAGGTCACATACACCCCCATCAGTAAAATGGGCACGCACACCAGCAAAATGCGCGACAGCAAAATCCGACGAAAGGAGGTTTGACCTAGTATAGCCATGAGACATTGGTACCTTAAACTATGATAGTCTTACCAAGTTACATTCGTCCAAATGAATTCTAATTGGAATCGACCGCACACGACAGTGGTATTAGCCATGAGTGCCGATGGCAAAATTGCCGATGTCAACCGTTCGCCTGCCAACTTTGGTTCCCCTAACGATAAAGCACACCTAGAAACCCAGGTGGCTGTTGCCGATGCTATCCTCGTTGGTGCTGGTACCCTCCGCTCTGGCGGCACAGCGATGAGAGTTACCAATCCTGAATTAATCCAACAACGAGAATCTCTCGGAAAGCCAGCACAACCAGTACAGATTATTTGCTCTGGCAGTGGCGCATTTGAACCGGATTTAAACTTTTTTCATCAACCGATACCTCGTTGGTTGCTCACCACCAGCGCTGGTAGCCAACGCTGGGAAGGACGTCCACATTTCGATCGGATTGTGGTATGTGAGAAATCAGCAGCAGAAATTGACTGGATTGGAGCTTTCCAACAGTTGGCACAACTGGGTATGGAACGGGTGAGCATCTTGGGTGGTGGCGACTTAGTGGCATCCCTACTGCCATTTGATGTGATTGATGAATTTTGGCTGACGGTGTGCCCGTTAATTTTCGGAGGTGATAAAGCACCTACTCCGGTGGATGGTGTGGGATTTTCAACGGATATGGCACCGCGTCTAAAACTCCTAAGCGTCAAGACTATCGAGCAGGAAGTTTTTCTCCATTATGTTTTAATACCTAAAATTGATAAACAGGACTCCTAACTATGGTGGAACAACTCAAGCCCCGCTACTCGGTTGCCTGGATTAACAAAATTGCTGAAGTGCCCCAGACGGCGTGGGATGCTCTTGCTCAACCGCTGAAAACCCCCTTTTTTGAATGGGAGTGGCTAAATAACCT
The DNA here is from genome assembly GCA_949127975.1 of Oscillatoriales cyanobacterium PMM_0019. Lineage (GTDB taxonomy): Bacteria > Cyanobacteriota > Cyanobacteriia > Cyanobacteriales > CASBRB01 > CASBRB01. Next base: position 6,547 of record CASBRB010000496.1, read on the forward strand.
AGAAACTTCTGGTAGTGCCACCGCTCAAACTGGGTGGCTACCAAACCATTTAACCGTGTGGCGAAACAGGCAGCTCATTGCAGCTGCGCCGCTTTACCTTAAAGGGCACAGTTACGGAGAATTTGTTTTCGATCACCAGTGGGCAGATTTAGCTCATCGGTTGGGAGTGCAATATTACCCGAAACTGTTGGGAATGTCTCCAGTGACTCCTGCTGAAGGCTATCGGTTTTTAATCAGCCCCGGTGAAGATGAGGAGGAGCTAACAGGGTTAATGGTGGGAGCTATAGATCATTTTTGCGATCGCAATCAGATTTCTGGCTGTCATTTCCTGTATGTAGACCCCCAATGGCGAACTCTAATGGAACGTCACGGCTTCACTAGCTGGCTACACCACGGCTATGTTTGGCAGAACGACGGGTTTAATACCTTTGATGATTATTTGGCAGTTTTCAACGCCAACCAACGCCGCAACATCAAAAGGGAACGCAAAGCAGTGGAAAAAGCTGGATTACGGCTAAAGACGCTGACGGGAGAAGAAATTCCTAAGTCGCTGTTTCCTTTAATGTACCACTTTTACAGTGATACCTGTGACAAGTTTGGCTGGTGGGGAAGTAAATATCTAACTCGCCGTTTTTTTGAACAGCTATATCCCAATTATTGCCATCGGGTGTTGTTTGTCGCAGCATACAATGAGTATGATGACGTCAAGCCGATCGGGATGTCTTTTTGTATTACTAAAGGCGACAACCTGTATGGGCGCTATTGGGGAAGCTCACAAGAAATTGATTGCTTGCATTTTGATGCTTGTTATTATACACCAATTGAGTGGGCAGTCGATCGCGGTATTAAGGTATTCGATCCCGGTGCTGGTGGGCGTCATAAAAAACGTCGCGGCTTTCCAGCAACACCAAATCACAGTATCCACCGCTTTTACAACCAGCGCTTAAGTCACATCCTGCGGTCTTATATTAGAGAAGTTAACGAAATTGAGCTGCAGGAAATTGACGCTATTAATCAGGAGATACCTTTTACTCGGTGCGAACCTGAACTGAACACTTAACCAACTTGATGTTTGGTAATTGGTAATAGTATTATCGAAGTATGATTCAAACTGCTCAAGAACTGGCTGCAATTGATGACAAACTTTCTGGGCGTCATCTTGAACTTGACCCTGGAGGCTATTTCATTATTTACTTGGATCGAGAAGCGGGGCTGATATGTGCTAAACTTTTCAGTAACATTATTAACGATCGCGGTTTAGCCGTCGATCCTGAAACTGGCAAAGTTATCCCGGCACGGGGCAAGGTGGAACGTACTAACAGTACGTTGTTCACAGGCAGAACTGCTAAGGAACTGTGCGTGAAGGTTTTGGAGCAAACTCAGCCCTGTCCCGTTACTCTATTGAATCATGCTGCCTATCTAGGGCGGGAATTTGTCCGGGCTGAGATTGCTCTACTCAATGGGCAAGAGTACGTTCAGGATTAACCTCTTTGATACCAGTAGTAGGTAGCCATTGGGATAACGGTAGCGGCAACTAATAGTACCACCACAATAATGGTGGAGCTTCCCTTGTCGGTTTCTTCTGCCGACTTAAAGGTGCCTTCTACCTGAACCGTATCTTTCACTACAGGGGGGCCAGGATCTGGCTTACCGGATAATACAGCAACCAGGCGATCGGTTGCATCCCCAAACGCCTGATTATACTTATCCCCTTCCCGGAGTGGCACCATCAAAGTTTCCGACACCACGCTGTTGGCAATGTTATCAGGCATAATAGACTTAACAGCGTCGCCGGAGCGAATCCCAGTAGTGTTGGTTAAGTTATCTAGAACCAGTAAGGTTTGATGTGCCTGAGCTTCTGGCGTGGGGAACCATTTCTCAAACAGCTTATCGGTAAAGCTCTGTGCCGTTTCACCGTAGTCTAACCTATGGATGGTGACGACGCGCACCTGATTGCCTGTGTCTTTTGCCAACTTCTCCAGGGCGTTGTTGATTTTGCCTTCGTTGATGCGGCTGAGTACCTCAGCTTTATCTAGCACCCAAGTGCTAGAGCCAACATTCAGGTTGGGCATTTGATAGACACCAGTGGCACTAGCGGGGGTAGCAACCAACTGAGTTACTAAAACCATCAACACCACTGGCAGCATCAAGCGAGTCAGGTACTTACTCCAACTCAAAATTTGATTGACCAGTTTTCTCATCGAATTGACCTAAAAACCTATTTTCCCAAAACATATCGTAAAAATCAGTTTACGTGCTACGGTCAAAAAAGGGGTTTTCACAGCGTCAGGACTTACGCACTACCCCGATATATAGCGGGTTCGTAGGGGCAAACCCCCTGTGGTTGCCCCGATATATGCCAGTGTGCGTAAGTTCTGAGCGTCCTAGGCGGTGTAAAATATGAGTTCGGCAGAAATTTACAAAGGTTGGCTCTTGGAAGTAAGGCCAATGTTCTGCGTTCAGGTTTGGAGCGCAGGGGGCGACTGCATGATTCCTGTCCATAACGCTAAGACGGAAGAAGAGGCGTTGCAACTGGTAAAAGACTGGATTGATTTGCAAATGTCTCCAGAATCTTCGCCAAAGCCTAAGAAAAGTAATGATGATTTCCCGACTGACTTTGACGACGATATTCCCTTCTAAGGTATCACCTAGCTTGCCTCCTGACTCCTGACTCCTGACTCCTGACTCCTGTTCATTTTTGCACTTCATTGGCACAGGGGCGTCCGTTTTCTACATCAGAAATATTAGTTAGGGTAGTTTCCGCAATACTTTTGAGGGCGTTCTTAGTAAAAAATCCCTGATGACTGGTAATGAGTACATTAGGAAACGTCAGCAGCCGCTGGAAAACGTCATCTTGAATCACAGAATTAGATAAATCTTCAAAAAATAACTCGGTTTCTTGCTCATAAACATCTAAGCCGAGATTGCCAATTTTACCAGACTTAAGAGCTGCAATCACAGCTTTGGTGTCAATCAGTGCCCCCCGACTGGTATTAATTAACATGATACCATTTTTCATCTGACTTAAAGCCTGAACATCAATAATATGGTAGTTTTCCTGTGTCAATGGGATGTGAAGGGTGACTATATCAGAGTTTGCAAAAAGTTCAGTTAGTGCTACATACTTCACGCCCAAAGCTGTACATTCTGGATTAGGATAAGGATCGTAAGCCAGCAAATTACACCCGAATCCCTTGAGTATCTGTGCCACGATGAAACCTATTTTGCCAGTACCGATAATCCCAACGGTGCAGCCATGCAAGTCAAATCCTAAAAGTCCTTCCAAGGAAAAATTGCCTTCGCGTACACGAGCATAAGCACGATAAATTTTGCGGTTGAGTGATAAAATCAGTGCTAGTGTATGTTCAGCAACTGCATAAGGTGAATAAGCCGGAACCCTAACAACTTTCATCCCTAGTTCAATTGCAGCAGCTATATCTACGTGGTTGTATCCAGCCGATCGCAAGGCAATTAATTGAGTTCCTCCAGAAGCGATCGCGCCCAACGTCTGCTTATCCAGCAGATCGTTCACAAACGAACACACTGCTGGAAAACCC
>CASBRB010000497.1 GCA_949127975.1 Oscillatoriales cyanobacterium PMM_0019
GCCTCCAAACAGCGTTCCCAGGCAGAGCCTGGGAACGAGAAAGGGTAATCTTGTTCTGCCGTAATCTCGTTCCTAGGCTCTGCCTAGGAATGAGATTGAGGAGGCTCTGCCTCCCTTCGGTGTTACCAGGGGACAATATGTTGGGTTTCGTTCCTCAACCCAATCTACAACTATTTTTGTGGTTTGCTACAATCGAAGAAAACTTTTTTCAACTGGGATGAGTAATGGATACTGACGACATCTCGCAGCTTGTCAAGTTTGTCGATACTTTGGTTTTTGAAAAGACAGGTACTCATCTCAAGGATATTGAGCAAGATTTACTTCAGCAAGTTTTAGAAGGTAAGCTGCTTAAACATCTTCGTTATGGAGACTACAGCAATGAATATATCCAAAAGTTTATTATCCGTGACTTGTGGAAACTGTTGTCACAGGTGACAGATAAGAAAGTTGGTAAGAAAAATGTTGAATATGTTTTAATAAAATTATTGGAGGCTCGATCGCATTCGTCAACTGCTCCCTGCATCCAAACTACAACCCAGACTGAGACAGAAACTTCCCAAACCGATCGATCTGATGAAACTAATTCCGAAAGCACCACGTTCAATCTGTCTAATTTTAAAAAGTTCATCAAGCCTGGGGTGCCTTTGTTGCTCTCATTAGGCATAGTTGTTGGTGGGTTAGGAGTGTCGCGGCTTTTTAATTGGTATGGAGTAAAAAATCACCTCGCTGGCGAACTACCCGAAGCCCAGATTTTTTACTCTTTGGCAGGAAAAATTAATCCAGATTCTCCAGCAATTCACCAGAACAAGGGAGCAATGTATGAAGATCTAGGCAGCAACCCAGAGAATTATCGAAAAGCTCACGCCGAATACCAAAAAGCGATCGCTAGTGGACTAATCGAAGCTTACAACAGCGAAGCCCGCTTGTATATACGGGAAGGAAAATTTGATGCAGCTATAGATATATTGCGGATAGGTTTGCCGCTAGCTAAGGATGAAGATTTAAAATATACAATGTTGAAAAATCGTGCTTGGGCACGGCTGGGGCAAGGTTACTATGATGATGCCAAACAGGATCTCGAACACGCCATGCAACTGAAACAGCGGGAATCTACTACTTATTGTCTGATGGCACAGGTACTGGAAGGTAAGAAGGATAACCGAGGTGCCCTGGTACAGTGGGAAAAATGCCTCGCTTATGCCTATGAGCCTAAACTACCAGAAGAGGACAAATGGATTCACCTGGCACAACAACGCTTAGAACGTCCCGGAAGCAAACCATGAAACAAAGTGCATCGATTTTCTTAGTCTGCTTGATGTTAGGATCGGTCGATGGGATCTCGATCGGCAAAACTGTAGCAGCACAGACAACGCCGAATAACTGTGTGGAAGTTGGAACTGTAGCCAGTATCCAGGGGAAAGTAAAGCTAAAGCGAGAAGGCTTATCCGACTATGAACCGACAAGTGTTGGTACAGTGCTTTGTCAAGGAGATTTGCTGCTACCTGCACCTGGGGCGATAGTCAGCGTTGTCTGTAATAATCCCGATCGTACATCTTGGCCCGTACCTCCAGGCAGACCATCTGGCGCAGCTAATGGATGTGCCAAACCACAAACTCCTAGAAGCACGAGTGACGGAGATACCGTACCCAATCGCCATTATATAAGCGATCGCACTCCTAGATCGGTTCCTGTAGAGAAATGACCTAGGAAGCACTTTTAGGTTTGAGTGCTAGCAATAAATCAAGTTGACTGGTCGATCGATCCGGTCCAGTAACTGTTATAGCAATTCCACGTATAGAATTGAGGATGGCGCTTGTTTCTGGCGGTAAGGTATTGTTTGGTGCCTGAGATGCAAAGCGATTCACCAGGGACATGGTTTTGTCCATGTCAATATAAAAGTAACCTGCGTTTGGCTTCGGTAACGAATCAGTCACATTTTTAAAGGTTTCGCTATTATCCAGAGACTGCCCTGATTGGGTGACGATCGCATCAGTCATCGGACCACCCAGAGCCACAAATACCGATTCTCCATCTAGCCAACCATGTGCTAACAAAGCTCCTTGCTGTGGGAGTTGCCATTCTGTGATTGATTTACCCTGCACATTTCTTGGCGTTACTGTCAGCGAGTAGCCCCTGACAATTGTATCGAGTTTGTTGAAAGTAGCTTCTGCGGTGGCGCGATCGCTTGTTTTAAACACCAATGCTCCACCAAACCCCACAGGAGCCAGTATACCCTGGTTTGAGGGAATTGCTGCTAGGGCAAACTCTCCATCCATCCAACTGAATATATCTTTATCCAAGTCAAGATTGATAGTTTTCAGTTGTTGCCTTACCGAGTCAATTGCCTGCTGGGTTTGGGGTAATGTTTTAGACTGTTCTACAGTCGCATTCCAGAACTTACTGATATTTGCTCCACTAATCAGGGCTATAGTTGAGGCTGGAAATTGAGCCACTACCTTGCCAGGAGTCGGTTTGTATTCGACTGAGACAGCAGAGGGGTCTATTGCGGCGTAAACCTTCATGCGTAAACCCACATTATCCACTCCAACGCCCATAACTATAGACTTCACCTGCTTAATTTGCTTCAGGGTGTCTGGGGCAAATGGTAGTCCATTAGGATTTGCAGCGATTAATTCCTGCACCGTACTGCTATAGTCAGGCACATAAAATTGAGCTAGGAGGTTTTTTATGTCTACACCCTTTGACATAAGACTAGCTACACCCTCTTTACTAGCCAATGAAGGCTGTCCTTTAAACGTATCAATTGCTAGTTCTACAGGTTTCCTAGCTGATGCTACCACTAAATGATTATCCAACAAAGCTGTATAAGTCTTGCTGCTTTTATCTATAGTCTCTGCTATTTTTATGCCATTGTAGTCGGTTTCTGTGGTTTGAATACCTGGCTTGTCCTTCATTTTTTTTGCAAAATTGAAGGCGTTAAATTTATTGTTTATTCCTACCACTATTAGGATATTTGATGCCTGTGGAGGTGTTGATGTAGCCTGTGCCAGTTTCGTAGGAGATGATGGCAGTATGGCAAACATCACACTCCCAAGCCAAGGCTTCAAATCTTTTTCATAATCAATATTAGACTTAGCCAACATATCATTGTTTAAGTCGGTGATGCGTTTAGCAATTACTTTTTGGAATTCAGGGGTGCCAAACTGCTGCAACTGCGACCAAGCTCGTGGCTCGGTAGTAACAAAACCTGCCATCAATGCACTACTTGGTATGACTTTGGCACTAGACAGAGGATTCGTCCCATCTCCAAAAGAGCCATTTAAGTAATTATAGGCTACCACGCCACTTGCTACGAGGACAGCAGTGCCAACAACAGGAAGTAGAAGCTTCGATTTTACTGAAGACATGAGTGATTATCCTAAGATGATTTTTATCGACAAACCACAGCGATCGCATTGTGGTATTATAGGATACAGACTCCATCAACAACGGTAATTGCCGGATGAGGCAGTCACTGAAGTACTTCAACGTTTCCCGATCGGATTCCGCAAATCAACAGTCAAGATGGTTAGGGCATTCTCTCAATATCACCCGCACTTCGTGCCGCTTCGCTAACATCCCCCAACCCCTTCTCCCATCAAGGGAGAAGGGGGGAAAGAGCAGAAAATTAGCTACCATGTAGGGTTGGGACAACTTTCTGACGATGGAGGGATGGGGTGAAGGGGTGGGGTTCTTCAACAGTGCAGTAAAAATCTAGGTGCTCACTTGCAACCTAAAGACTCACGAGTCGCGACGCCAGTTTTAGAATTCACACCCGTTGCCCTAGCACAGAGTTTTTTTACCTGAACTCCATCTAACACAGCATTAGTAAAGTCAGCACCAGTGATGTCCGCTTTGTCAAAAGTAGAGCGTACCATAATCGCCTCGGTAAAAACCGCATCACTAAGATCTGCCCCCGTGAAGTTAGCAAGATAAGCTATTCCATAGGTAAAATCCGCCCCATGCAGAGAAGCACCCCGCAGGGTAGAAGCGTTAAAAACCACGCCTCGTAAATCAGCATTGCTAAAGTTAGTTTCCTCCAAGGTGGAATTAGCAAATTCAGCGCCAACTAAGCTTTGACCAGAGAAATCCTTGCCGCTAAGAGTTTCATTGCTCTCGCCCCTACCGATGACAGAAGAACTAGCAGCTTGTGCCGATAGAGGGAAGAACAGAAGAATAAGCGCTAACACTAAGGCAGCTAATGGGTGAAGGAACTTCATAATTTATGCTGTTTTTCTAAGAATCTTCAGCTTCTTAGCTTATCATATTCCCAGATGTATTACAGCGGATTGCAGCCCCATTCGTACAATATCAAAAATTTATTTTGAATTGTAGATCGCGTAGATAAAAGCCTAGTCTTATGTAAGAGAGAGCCATGTTTATCCAGCCTGCTGATATATCTGCCGTAGCTCTTCGAGGGTATTCACAGTTTTTAGTCCCGTTTTAATTGCCCTTAATTGCTCCACATCTTTTATCTGAATAATTTCTGGCAGCAACCCTAGCCCACTACTGCCAAATTTCAGCTCCAAACCTAGTTCAATCCCTTCTAAAATTCCTTCTCTTATACCCTCCTGACGACCCTCCTGACGACCCTCCTGACGACCCTCCTGACGACCCTCCTGACGACCAATTCTTTGTACGCTCGTAATGTATGGCATACGTCTTGACTCCTCTAATTGCTGTATTTCTTGCCAAAACTCCCGCTCTAAATCTTCTGGGAGACTCATTACCCAATCGATAAACCCGAAAAGATTAATCACATCGCCTCGCGAATAACCCTCCTCGTACCCACCCCTAACCCCTCCCGGGAGGGGTTAGGGGTGGGTACGAGGAGGGTTATTCGCGAGGCGATGTGA
>CASBRB010000498.1 GCA_949127975.1 Oscillatoriales cyanobacterium PMM_0019
GGAGTCAGGAGTCAGGAGTCAGGAGTCAGGAGTCAGGAGTCAGGAGTCAGGAGTCAGGAGTCAGGAGTCAGGAGTCAGGAGTCAGGAGTCATTCTCATTCCTAGGCTCTGCCTCCAATTTCCAGCCAGCCCCAGCCAAAACCAACAACACCCTTTGCGTACCTTTGCGCTAACCTTGGCGTCCTTGGCGTTAAAAAAAACTCAACCGGGCAACCATTAGCAACAAAAAAAAATGATCAAAAACCTAACCTTCCACAACCGAGTAATAGACAAAGGACAACTAAAAAAGCTAGTATCCTGGGCTTATAGCAACTACGGAGCCCAACGAACAGCACAAATGGCCGACAAGCTAAAAGACCTAGGATTCCGATTCGCCACAAGAGCCGGAATCTCCATTAGCATAGACGACCTAAAAGTGCCCACAGTAAAGCGAAAAATGCTAGAAGCAGCCGAAACCGAAATCAAGGCTACAGAGGCACGCTATAGCCGAGGAGAAATCACAGAAGTAGAGCGATTCCAAAAAGTAATAGACACCTGGAACAGCACATCAGAAGCGCTCAAAGACGAAGTAGTAGAAAACTTTAAAGCAACCGACCCACTGAACTCAGTATACATGATGGCATTCTCTGGAGCTAGAGGAAACCTATCACAAGTGAGGCAGCTAGTAGGAATGCGTGGATTGATGGCAGATCCCCAAGGAGAGATCATCGACTTACCAATTAAAACCAACTTCCGGGAAGGATTGACAGTCACAGAATATATCATTTCCTCCTACGGAGCCCGAAAAGGCTTAGTAGATACCGCCTTACGAACGGCCGATTCTGGTTATCTAACCAGACGCTTAGTAGACGTTTCCCAAGACGTAATAGTCCGGGAAGTAGACTGCGGCACCATAAGAGGGCTCAAAGTAGGGGCGATGCAAGATAACGAGCGTATCTTGATTCCATTAGTTGACAGATTGCTGGGGCGGGTATTAGCAGAGGATTTGATTCACCCGCGCACGGGCGCTGTAATAGCTACCAGGAATCAAGATTTATCCGATCCGCTGCTTAAGGAAATCGCCGCTGCCGGAGTAGAAGAGGTCATAGTGCGATCGCCCCTGACGTGTGAAGCGGCACGTTCAGTGTGCCAACGTTGCTATGGCTGGAGTTTGGCTCACGCTCATTTTGTCGATTTAGGAGAAGCAGTAGGGATTATCGCCGCCCAATCCATCGGCGAACCTGGGACGCAGTTAACGATGCGGACATTCCATACAGGTGGAGTGTTCACAGGAGAGGTAGCGCGGCAGGTGCGATCGCATGCAGATGGGAAGTGCAGTTTCCGAGGGTTGCGCACACGTCCGGTAAGAACTCGTCACGGGGAAGACCGGGAACAAGTGGAAATGGCAGCGGATTTAATTGTAACTCCTCTAGCAGGCCCGGAAAAACCCCAGACTTTTTCTCTGACTGCTGGCTCGTTGCTATTGGTTTCTGAAGGAACGATGGTTACTGCTGGGCAATTATTAGCAGAAGTAGCACTGACAAAAGCCAGGCGCTCGACTGAAAAGGCAGTGAAAGATGTTGCCACCGATATTGCGGGAGAAGTATTTTTTGCTGAATTGATGGCTGAAGAAAAGACCGATCGCCAGGGGAATACTACTCGGTCGGCGGCGAGGGGTGGGTTGATTTGGGTATTATCTGGTGAGGTATATAATCTGCCACCCGGAGCTGAGCCAGTGGTGAAAAATGGGGACCAGGTACATCCTGGAAGTGTTTTGGCTGAAACTAAGTTAGTTTCTGCTAATGGTGGTGTAGTGCGCTTGAGAAGCGATCGGGAAATTGATATCATCACCGCTTCAGTACAACTGCATCAAGCTAGAGTTAGCAGCGAAAGTGTCGGCGGACGGGAGCATTATGTAATTTATACCACTGAGAACGAGAAGTTTTCTTTGTTAGCCCAGCCGGGGACTAAAGTCCTAAACCATGCTCCAGTAGCAGAGTTGATTGATGATACTTATCGCACTAAGACTGGTGGAATTATTAAATATGCTGGAGTGGAGGTGCAGCGCAAAGGTAAAGCGAAACAGGGTTATGAAGTAGTCAAGGGTGGTACATTACTCTGGATTCCCGAAGAATGTCATGAAGTAAATAAAGACATCTCTTTGTTGCTAGTGGAAGATGGGCAATATGTGGAAGCGGGGATGGAGGTAGTCAAAGATATTTTTTGCATGACTTCTGGAATAGTAGAAGTAGTGCAGAAAAATGATATCCTCCGGGAAATGGTGATTAAGCCAGGGGAGTTGCATTTGTTGGATGACCCCGAACAGGGCATGGCAGCAAATGATACAATAGTTCATCCAGGACTTTCTCCGATGCCTGGAATGCCAGAAGTGACAGAACTGCGCTATGCAGAATATGTGGAAACTCCAGAAGGTCCAGCATTATTAGTTCGTCCAGTAATCGAGTTTGAGGTACCGGATTCGCCGAGGGTACCAGCTCAAGATTCAATTAAAGAATCTGGACGAGGCAAGATAGAGTTACGCACAGTACAGCGGATTCCATATAAAGACGGCGAACGGGTTAAGTCAGTCGAAGGGGTGGAGTTGCTGCGCACTCAGTTAGTATTGGAAATGGATTTGCAGCAGGTAAGTACCCAGTTAGCGGCAGACATTGAGCTGATACCTGACCCGGATTCAGAATCAATGCGCTTACAATTAGTGATTTTAGAATCATTAGTGATTCGTCGGGATACTGGGGGAGACCCTTTGAGTGGAAGTACCGAAACCAGGTTATTGGTTGAGGATGGAGACGCGATCGCACCTGGTGCAGTGGTAGCACGAACCGAAATTCAGTGCAAGGACTCTGGAGAAGTGCGCGGTATCCGCCAAGGCACCGAAGCAGTCCGCCGCGTACTGGTAGTACGCAGTCAAGATCTAGTTACTCTGAATATACCCCAGAAGCCAACAGTGAAGCCCGGTCAATTAGTAGTAGCCGAAACTGAAATTGCTCCAGGAGTAAAGATTAAAGAATCTGGGCAAGTGCTAGTGGTCCGAGCCATTAAAGGGAATGTCGAAGGGAGCCCACCCTCTTACGATATTGCTCTACGTGTAGCCCGTCCTTATCGGGTTTCCCCAGGAGCCGTATTACACATTGACGATGGCGACTTGGTGCAGCGTGGAGATAACCTAGTGCTGCTGGTATTTGAGCGATCGAAGACCGGAGATATTATCCAAGGTTTGCCCAGGATTGAGGAATTGCTGGAGGCACGCAAACCCAAAGAAGCTTGTGTTTTAGCCAGACGAGCTGGAACAGTATCAGTGGTTTATGGCAGCGACGATGAAGTTACGGAGGTGAAGGTAATTGAGGATACTGGGGTGCTAACGGAGTATCCTTTAGGAATGGGCCAGAATTTAATCGTATCAGATGGGCAGATTGTTGTTGCCGCCGAGGCTCTGACAGATGGACCTGCTAATCCTCATGAAATTTTGGAGATTTTCTTTGCTTTGTACCAGGATGACTTGGGGATTTATGAGGCAGCACTGTTAGGCTTGCAGCAGGCACAGCGGTTTTTGGTGAATGAAGTGCAGTCGGTATATCAGTCACAGGGGATTGATATTTCTGATAAGCACATTGAAGTTATCGTCAGGCAGATGACATCTAAAGTGCGCATCGATGATGGTGGAGACACCACCATGTTGCCTGGAGAGTTAGTCGAACTGCGCCAGGTTGAACAGGTGAATGAGGCGATGGGAATCACTGGTGGTGCTCCAGCACAGTATACTCCTGTGTTACTGGGGATTACTAAAGCCTCCCTGAATACGGACAGTTTTATTTCGGCTGCGAGCTTCCAGGAGACTACGAGGGTACTGACAGAGGCAGCGATCGAAGGTAAGTCTGACTGGCTGCGCGGCTTGAAGGAAAACGTGATTATCGGTCGTTTGATTCCTGCAGGCACTGGATACAATGCTTATGAAAACCAGAGCCTGGCTGACACTTTTGGAGATGGTGCCGATAATATGGGTGTCAATGGTTACTATCCAGAAGGCCCTGGTGTGGCTCCCGAAGACCCCATAGATGTCGTTTTGGACGATCGGTCTGCCCGCGTCTACAGTAGTTTAGATGACCCATCTGATCTATCCGACCTTGAGGAAGAGGATTTGGTTGAACCTGATGCCGAATTTGCCGGCACCAACTTTGAGCCCATCTTGGACGATGATGACTTGGATGATGACTTGGATGATGACTTGGATGATGACTTGGATGATGATTTTGATGACGACGAAGAATAGGCTTTAAGCCAATCCCTGTAAGAGGGAAAGGGAGAGGGGAGTGAAGAACCCCTTATCGACTCTAACCCGTGGGACTCATGGTTTCTGCACAGGGAGGGCTAGAGGATACTCACCCGTTGAACTGTAAAACTTTAGAGATAGATTACTCTGTTAGTAATGGATATTCTATCTTTGAAGCCCCCGTTATACCCGTCAGGGTTAGCGGGGGAGAACGTCACGATACAAGTAATGATTGGATCAAAACCGCTAACTAACGAAACGCTACCCGTTGAGGGGCATACTCATGAGGATGGCTTCCACAGCCATCCTCACGTCCACAGCGATGAATCACTACGACAAATTATCAATCGGCTTTCTCGGATTGAGGGACACATTCGGGGCATTAAAACTATGGTGCAGCAGAGCAGCCCCTGCCCTGATGTTTTAGTACAGATTGCTGCCGTCCGAGGAGCGCTCGATCGGGTAGCGCGTATTATACTCGATGAACACTTAACCGAATGTATTGCTCGTGCGGCTAAAGAAGGCAATATCGAAGTCGAGATTGAACAGCTAAAGGCGGCTTTGGATCGCTTTCTGCCTTCCCAATCTGCCAAGCCAGGCAAGCGTAAGGGTGGAGAAAAATCGGCTTAAAAGCACTATTTATGACCCTGGGTGGTATAAATTTTAAATTATCCGGATATTGGTTGCCATCTTAGGAATAACTAAAACGTAGATGCACCCTGATAATACACACCCCTAGCTATTATAGACTAGGGGTGTTTTTTGATCCTACTACCCGTAGTTCATCTTTGAGCAGTTGCCGATAAATCGCTGGTAACTTGCTAGTCATGGAATTGGGTTCAATTCCGTAGCCCAAACTTGTCCAGGTGCCAGAAAGCAACCGCAATACCTGATTCAACTTCCCCTGTCGCAGTAAAGCTGAGATATCTACCCCCCAAGATTGCTTGTCACTTAGCCAAGCGTAAACCACTGCATCCTGAAATTTCGGTTCAAAACTGTAAGACTTCCAAACTAAAAAAACTGATGGTGCGGGGTGATAGCGTCTTGCCATGTCATCCCAAGTTGTGTTTATCATTTGATACCGCCCAGCGGCCGTTGTGCAGTTTCTGATGTTGGGACCAGCAACAATCGGCACACAGCGATCGGGATGATGGCTCAGATCTGACACATGCTCACCCCCGTAAATAATGGAATAAGGTCGGGGATCGTTAGCCTCACTAGCAGAGATGGTTCGCATCAGGGCGCGAATATAGGGATCTCCCCCTTTCATCACCAGCGGCGGCGGTGTAGAGATGCTTGTAGGTAAATCTACGGACTGGTGCAGTTGATGTCCACCCTGGCAATTAACGAGCAAGAACATCAACCCGATAACACCAACTCCACGCCTTAAACCTGGCAACATTTCAAATGATATTGGCAAACAACTGCTCCCAGCTTTTGTCTGTAGCCTCTGGCTTGGCAACAATCTCCACAATTTTGTTCCGAGCGGCGGATTGAAATAATGCCTCGATGCATACCTGCGCGACTTTCTGACGAGGGATAGAGCCATCAAACAGCGTGTCTGCTGCCGACATGACGACGCGATCGCTGTTGTCCTCGTTTTTGAGCCCACCAGGGCGCACAATCGTGTAAGTCAAACCGCTTTTCTGGATATACTCCTCAGCTTGTTTTTTCCACACTAAAATCAGCCAGAACAAATTCAGCGGATGGAATAATTGGGAGACACATAGGGAAGATACAAAGACAAAATGCTCAATTCCTTTTGCCTTAGCAGCATCCACCAAATTTTTTGTCCCTTCGTAGTCCACTTTGTACGGAGCTGTGGGGTCAAAGGTGGGACTAGCACCAGTGGCACACACTAACACCGTACTATCTCCAAGGGCTGTAGTTAAACTTTCAACCTTCAAAACATCACCTACCACCAGTTGGGTCTCAGATGGTAAAATCTCTCTAGCTTTATCCAAATCCCGAACCAAGGCTCGGACGGGAATCTGGCGCTTGACCAACTCTTGGACAATGCGGCGACCAGTCTGACCTGTTGCTCCTGCTACAAATGCTTTCATCGCTATCTCCGTATATTCCCTGTGGTAGAGATGATAACTCGTAAGCTATGCTATCGAAATAGGGAATTTTTAGTTGGCCAGTAAACTCTACTTTCCCAATTGTATTAACTTTATCAAGAATTGCTATTTATGGAACATCAACCGCTTGAAGTATCCGAAGAAATTTTGAATCTAGAGCCAAGTTTCATCGAGCCGGAAGCTGAAGTAGCTTTATCATCGAATACCTGTGAGCCGATGCGCTTCCAGACTACCTTTGTAGACTGTATGGAGATGTATGCCCCAGTCGAAACGGTGGCTAAGTATCTGGACGCTCACGAAAGTTGGTTTAGCCGCTGCGCCCACCCCATGAAAGTAGAACCCCTCGGAGACAATGGCTACGCTTTGGTAATCGGACGTTTTGGTGCCTTTGGGTATCAAGTAGAGCCGAAAATTGGCTTGCATCTTTTGCCCCAGGATCGAGGAGTTTACCGCATCCGGACAATCCCAGTGCCAAATTATGTGCCGCCGGGCTATGATGTTGACTTTAATGCAGTTATGAAGTTGGTGGAAGCACCAGGGGATGTTAATGGGGAATCAAACATGCCGTCTGTAATTACACGAGTCGAGTGGCAACTGGATCTGAATGTTTATATTCAGTTTCCTAAGTTTATTTACAAGTTATCTCGATCGCTGCTCCAAAACACAGGTGATAACATCCTGAGCAAAATAGTGGGACAAGTTTCTCGTCGGTTAACCTACAAGGTGCAGCAAGACTTTCACTGCAGCTTAGATATACCTTTTAAACCCAAATCCCACAAAAAACACTAGATATTTGTTCATCATCCCTACATCCGGGCCAACAACGGGGGGAATATCAGGCATAATTTTGATGCACCCGGAGGTGGAACCGATAACCACAGGCAAGTCAAAAAAAAATCACATTTTGCTAATGATTCTTTGTAAAATTTCCAGACCGCTCACAGCCTGCCAGGTAAACAGTCCTAGTAGAGCAACATTCAAAACAATATGGGTATTGCGAGCCCAATCGTGACCCTTTTGCATCCAAGGTGACAGTGAAGCTGAAACCGCAATCATACCCGTCATGCTAAGTCCAGTCAGCAGGTGCGGTCCAAAAAACAGTTTGTGTTCATTGATGTAGGTAGATCCCATGCCGATAAGCGTACCGATAACCATCAACCCTAAAAGCAGGGAGCCTACTTGGTAGTGTCGGACATTAAACCGACCCTTGATTAACTCCTTCTTGAGTTCTCCTTCTGCATTTCTGGTTTTGCGTATTTTAATCCCTAAGTACAGGGCATATATTGACGTTGCTAGCAGTGCCAACATCAAGGGGGGGTGAATGAAATCTAGCCAAATTTTAAGCGATGCGGGGTTTTCCAAATTCATAGGTAACGGCTGATTGTCTCATTTTCTTTAAAAAACTTAGCATAAAAACAACTTTCTTTAAAGATCGTTAAATGGCATACCACGAGCCATCCCCGTTTACTTGGACAAACTTCCATTTCGCGGTAAGTTGAGCAAGGGGAGGCAACGAGGCAGAAGCATGAACTTTAATAAAAGCAAAATCTTATTAATACAGTCAGCTCGTAGTGGCGACATCAATAGGTTACAAGCGTTACTGGCTGAGGGGGCGGATGTCAATGCCACCAGTCAAGATGACTTCACAGCTTTAATGTTTGCCGCCCAGAGGGGCTACACTGAAATAGTGCGTATTTTACTAAGTGCCGGGGCTAATGTCAACTATTCTAGAAAAAATACTGGAATAACAGCATTGATGTTGGCAGCAGCCAGTAACTGCATTGACGTGGTGCAGACGTTAATCGCTCATGGTGCTGAGGTGAATGCTAAAAATGATGACGGTAGCACTGCCCTAATGGCGGCATCCCTAAAAGGTAATATTGGCGTTTTAAGGGGTTTACTCGATGCTGGTGCTGATGTCAATATCAAAGATAAAGATGAAGATACTGCTTTGAAGCTGGCAGCCCAGTCTGGAAACACAGCCGTAGTGCAAGTTTTGCTGGATGGCGGGGCTGATGCGAATGTCACCAGCAGAGGGGAAACCGCTCTAGCGATCGCACTAAGAGGAGGCGATACTAAGATAGTACAGGCTTTGTTAGCACATGGGGCAGATGCCAACACTAGAGCGAGGGATGGTAAAACCACCCTGATGCAGGCAGCAGAGCTTGGTGATGTAGTTTCTACAAAGCTGCTATTGGCTCATGGTGCTGATGTCAATGCTAAAGACAAAACGGGTGAGACAGCTTTGCTACTAGCGGCAGATGGCGGGTACGCAGAAGTTGTCCAAGCAATGCTTGAGGCTGGGGTTGATGTCAATGCCCAAACCCCCGATGGGGAAACAGCGCTAATGGCAGGAGCGGCAGGAGGATACACAGAGATTGTAACAGCTTTGCTCGATCGCGGTGCCGATATCAACGCCAAAGACAAAGAGGACGAAACAGCACTCAACTTAGCCGTGGTAGAAGGGCATGCTGATGTTGTAGAAATTCTACTTAACCGAGGGGCTAATTTCCAGGCGAGAAATAAGCTCGGCGATACACCTTTACTGGTGGCAGCGTTGCACGGTCACACCAAAATTGTAGAGGCTTTGTTACAGAAAAAAGCAAATTTGAATACCAAAAACTTTGGTGAGACAGCTTTAAACATAGCAGCAATGCACGGTCATACTGAAACAGTCAAAGTTTTAGTCAACGCTGGTGCTGATGTGAATAGCAAAGCGGATGACGGGAAAACTGCTTTAATGAAGGCAAGCGATCGTGGCAATACAGAAGTAATGCGTATTTTACTAGATAACGGTGCAGATGTCAATATTACTGACAGTGCTGGTGCCACTGCATTGATGTGGGCAACACACCGAGGCTATGTTGATGCCGTAAAAATTTTGATAGACGCTGGTGTGGATGTCAACGTGACAAACCGGGGTGCCTGTACAGCATTGATGATTGCGGAGTTCAACAGGTACCCAGAAGTTGTAAAACTGCTCAAAGCAGCGGGTGCCTAGGAGCAAGTTCGTAGTGAGGGCTTTAGCCCTAAAAAGGTTCGTAGTGAGGGCTTTAGCCCTTCCTCACTACAAACCTTTTAATCTAACGCTCCTAAGCAACAAAAATAATCCAAATACAGTAGGATGCGTTAACAAGAAAGCTAACGCACCAACAATCTCTATTTGATTCCCTCAAATGAACCAAGAAACGTTGGTTTAGGATGCGTAACCTGCAATTGCCACATCGCTTTGACAGTAGAGACTCCCTCACGCAAACTGTAAGGTAGAATAATCATACCATAATTATCCCAATCCGGTGTACCCAGCCCTACGACATCAATTCCGAGCTGCTGACAGGTATAAACAGCACGAGGCAAATGATATTTTTGTGTAACTAATATGGCTTGGGTAACACCAAAGATGGCTTTCGCACGGTAACAACTTTCGTAAGTACTGAACCCCGCATAATCCAATGTGATATCCTGGACTGGAACGCTGAGTTTCATTGCATACCGCTTCATAGCATTTACCTCATCATAATTTAAGGTACTGTTATCTCCAGTCATCAAAAGTTTGCGTACACGCCCTTGGCGGTAAAGTTTAACAGCAGCGTCTACGCGATCGGCTAACATGGGAGATAAGGTGCCATCGGGATAAACCCCAGCACCAAAGACAACAGCGATCGATTTGGCTGGAACGGTAGCGAACTCGGTGTAGCGGCGGCTTTTAGTTGCGACATTGACATATAGTATGAGCAGCAACGGAAGGAGAACCGAGCCTGCTACCAGACTATATAATATAAAACGGTATTGGACAAGAAATTTTCTATATTTAACCCATATCATAGGATATCAGTAGAATTAAGCCTTTCAGACATTCTTATTTTAACATTACAGGTTTGTAGTGAGGGCTTTAGCCCTTACGAAGAAAGCTAACGCACCACCACGCCCCCCCGAAAGCTTTGCTAACATTAAAAACCACAATTGTAACTGACGGTTAGAATGGATTTGTTGGGTTTCGCTTCGCTCTACCCAACCTACAATTATTCTATAATAGTTTATTAGGTTGGGTTGAGGCTAGCTGTACCCAACGGTTAGAATGGGTTTGTTGGGTTTCGCTTCGCTCTACCCAACCTACAATTATTCTATAATAGTTTATTAGGTTGGGTTGTGGCTGGCTGTACCCTACGGTTAGGATGATTTGTTGGGTTTCGCTTCGCTCTACCCAACCTACAATTATTCTATAATAGTTTTTGACTGGTTCCCACAGGTTATTTTATGGCAATTACAGAATCTGAGCTAGGACAAATTGTTGCCCAGGCTACTTATCTATCTGAACGCTTTCAAACTAAGCTGGTTGATAGTGCCTTGGTTAGTAAACAGCAGACAAGCGATGAACTAATGGCTCGCTGGTGTCAGGTAGTTGCTCAGGGAAATTCGGAAAAATTTCACAAACGACTACTGTGGGATGGGCTGGAACCTGAGGATGTGTTACCTTATCTCTCGACTCAGCCTGTTGTGCCAAATTTGATGCCAGCATGGGCACGTACCTTGGCAGAGATTATTGAAACTGCCTCAGAATTTACCAGTGCTGATGAATCCAAAACCCCATTTCCAAGCAGAGCCTGGGAACAAGCAAAATCTACATTCCCCTTCGATGCTGAAAAGCCGCTGCCGTTTGAAGATGTGCTACTGCCTGCCTTGTTGGTAGGGCGACGGCGATTACTCAATCATTTGAAGTCTATTTTAAACGCCACACCCCCTGATGTCTGGGAACTGCTTTCTGAAACAGCCCAACATAGTTTAGAACGCAGCTTACTCCAAAGACTGGTACACATCTGCGGGAAAACCCTGGAATTTGAATTTTCCCGTTTTCGATCGCTGGGGCAAAAATTACCGAATTTGGTAGAAGATACTCAAGGCACACCTAACAAAAAAATATACAACTCTTTTGTGGAAATGTTCCAATATGAAATATTGGGATTTTTACAAAGATACCCAGTATTGGGCAGGTTAATAGCAACTGTCATTGATTTATGGGTGGAAGCAACAGGAGAATTTTTACAACGACTTCATGCTGATTTATCTGAAATTCAGCAACTTTTTATCGCTCCACAAGGCGAAAAATTAACAATCAACAAAGTTGTTGAAATCAAAGCTTCTCTGTCAGATTACCATAATCGGGGTCGCTCTGTAATTGCCCTTACCTTTGAGTCTGGGTTGAAACTTGTTTATAAACCCAAAGACTTAGGTTTAGAAGTCGCCTATAACCAGTTTTTAGAATGGTGCAATCAGAAATGGGAGCAGGAGGGTAGGGGAGAATCTTCCCCATCACGATTTTTAAGCTTCAAAATTCTGAAGGTACTCAATCGCGGAACTTATGGCTGGGTGGAATATGTCGAGCAGCAACCCTGTGAAGACGAAGTTGCAGCTAAGCGCTTCTATCAACGGGCAGGAATGTTGCTATGCTTGCTGTATGTTTTGAGAGGCACTGACTGTCACAGCGAGAATTTAATTGCCAATGGCGAACATCTGGTGCTGATAGATATGGAAACCCTGATGCACCATGACATAACACCTATAGAAGACTCAGAAGCACTTTTATCAGAGACTGCTATTAATCAAATCTTTGCTGATTCAGTCCTGCGCATAGGTTTATTGCCTCGTTGGGATTTTAATAAAGATAACCGCATCGCCTACGATATTAGCGGTTTGGGAGGCGTTAAATCTCAGGAAATAAGGTCAAAAGTTCGACAATGGCAGTCTGTCAATACAGATGATATGCACCTGGCATACGGGGCACAGATATTGCCATTCAATAAAAATGTGCCGATGTTAAATGGGGTGCCTCTGTCGCCTAATGACTATGTGGATGATATAGTTCAAGGGTTTAATCGGATTTATCACTTTTTAATACAGCAGCAACAGGCATTGCTAGCTTCGGATAGTCCTCTAGCAGCGTTTAAAGGGCAGCAGGTGCGTTTCGTTTTTCGCGCTACTAAGGTTTATGGTGTAGTTTTACAAAAGAGTTTTGAACCCAAGGCGCTTCGGAATGGAGTTAATCGCAGCATAGAACTAGATATCCTCAGTCGAGCTTTTCTGACAACTCAGGAGAAGCCCAAGGTTTGGCGGATTTTACACAGCGAAATCCAAGCTATGGAGCAGTTGGATATTCCTTACTTTAGTTTATCCACTGATAGCGATGTCCTCTTGACACTAGATTCATCTATCGAAGAATACTTTAAAGAATCCAGCTACAGCCAAGTTATCTCTAGACTGGCATTACTCAATGAGGCTGATTTAGCTCAACAGGTGGCAATTATTCGGGGGGCTTTTTATGCTAGAGCAGCGCGGACTTCTAGAACTGAGCAGGGGGTAGAAATTTCTGCTCCGACTGTCACAAGCAGCGATGTCAGCCTTTTGACTTCTACAGAGTTGCTCAACCATGCTCATCATATTGCTACAGAAATTAATAGTACAGCAATCTGGGAGGAGTCTGGGAGTATCAACTGGATTGGCTTGGAGTATATACCTAATGCCGATCGATTCCAACTCCAGATCCTAGACGAGAGTCTCTACAATGGCAACTGTGGCATTGCCCTGTTTCTCACGGCTTGGGAACGGGTTACGGGCAGCACCCAATTTCGTGAACTCGCTACTGGTGCTTTACAGCGTTTAAATCAATTCTTACTGACATCAGATCCGGACTCTAAGCAAAGATTTGTTCGGCGAGTTGGTATTGGGGGCGCTACAGGGCTTGGTTCCATTATTTATTCTTTAGTGAAAATTAGCCAATTTCGAGCGGATACTATATATATAGATGATGCTCAGCGAGTTGCTTCTTTAATTACACCCGAACTGATTAGGGCCGATCGATTATTGGATGTAACGCTGGGAGCCGCCGGGACGATTTTCGGGTTGTTGGCGCTCTATGGCGAAACTGGCTCTAGTGCTATTCTCGATCGGGCTAGAGTCTGCGGTGAACATTTGCTTGACTCTCGCATTAGCATTGATAATGCCCCCAAAGCTTGGAAAACTTTTGAGGAAAAACCGTTAACAGGTTTCTCGCATGGAGCGGCTGGCATTGCTTATGCCCTGCTGCGACTTTATGCAGTCACCCAAGATAGCGCTTATAAGGACGCTGCTCGTGAGGCAATTGCTTATGAAAGCCATGTTTTTTCGTCAGCCTCCGCCAATTGGCCCGATTTCCGTTCTATGGGCGATCCTCAAAGCAGTGAAACTAGGTTTCAGGTTAGTTGGTGTCATGGCGCTACTGGGATTGGGTTAGCACGGCTGGGCGGTTTGTCGATTTTAGACACCGAGGAAATCCGTCAAGATGTGGAAGTAGCATTGCAAACTACCCAGAAGTCTGATTGGCTGGAGTTAGCCCAACTCTGCTGCGGTCAATTTGGTCGGATAGAATTGCTGTTAGTGGCTGCTGAAAAACTAGGGCGGGAACCTTTAGTAGACACTGCCCGACTCTGGGCGGCTGTGGTGGTAGCACGAGCAGAGCAGTCTGGGTTCAAACTTTTTCCTAACTTGCCTAACCATGTGTTCAGCCCCAGTTTCTTCCAGGGAACGGCGGGAATTGGCTACGAGTTACTCCGGTTGGCGTACCCAGAAGTGCTACCATCGGTACTGCTCTGGGATTGACCGGAAATCGGGGGAGTTTTCTCGTTCCCAGGCTCTGCCTGGGAACGAAGGCTTGAGGCTCTGCCTCAATCTTCTCGTTTCTTGTTACATCGCTAAAGGCTTGTCCTTACCCACATCTTCCGAAACCCTTGTATTTTGAGCTTAAAAGTGAGCCCTGCCAACTCTAAATTGCCCGCACTTCGTGCCGCTTCGCTAACACCAAGGGCCCCTCTCCCAAAATGGGAGAGGGGAGTAA
>CASBRB010000499.1 GCA_949127975.1 Oscillatoriales cyanobacterium PMM_0019
ACGTGGCAGGAAGCCACAAGGCACTTCTACTCGTGGGATGAGAAGCCCCCGCTCGAACCGTAAGTAAAACTGCTCGACTTACGTGCCATGTCAGTTTTTGTCATGGTTTTCAGGAGCGGAAATAGAAACTGAAGCTATATATAACCCATCCCCACCGCAGCGAAGTCTGAAATTAAGTAGGTGTTAAAAATGCAACGTCAAAATCCCGATCGAGATCATAACTTAGAGCAACCAAACCACAGAGACACCAAAGCCGTCATGGGTTGGAGAAAGGGAATTACCTATCTCTCCCTAGTGCTTTTCGGTGCGGGTGCCAGCTTTGGTGGCAGCTATTTAGCATCACACAACGAGCTGCCCTTACAGGCGTCTAAGACGATTGCGGCTATACCGCCACTGGCTGCCACAGACCGTAACTTTATCACAGATGTGGTAGACAAGGTAGGCCCAGCGGTGGTGAGAATTAACTCCACCAAAACGGTAACCAGTCAAGTACCAGATGCCTTGAAAGATCCGTTTTTCCGCCAGTTCTTTGGTTCACAAGTACCAGTGCCACAGGAAAAGCAGGTTGAAAGGGGTACTGGTTCCGGCTTCATTATCAACAGTAATGGAGAAATACTCACCAATGCTCACGTAGTCAATGGTGCTGATAAAGTCACAGTGACGCTCAAAGATGGCCGGACTTTTCCCGGCAAAGTTTTAGGCACAGATTCAGTGACTGACGTAGCGGTGGTAAAAATTGATGCTAATAATCTGCCAACAGTCAGCTTAGGGAATTCCGACCAGTTGAAAGCAGGAGAATGGGCGATCGCGATCGGCAACCCACTAGGGTTAGATAACACCGTCACCAGCGGCATTATCAGTGCCACAGGTCGCACCAGCAGCGAAGTAGGCGTTCCCGCCGAGCGAGTAAGCTTTATTCAAACCGATGCTGCAATCAATCCCGGTAACTCTGGCGGTCCACTACTGAATGCCACGGGTCAAGTAGTTGGGATGAATACAGCCATCATCCAGGGTGCCCAGGGATTAGGCTTTGCCATTCCCATTAATACAGCCAAGACGATCGCCAATCAATTAATCAGCAAAGGCAAGGTAGAACATGCTTACCTGGGTATCCAGATGACTACACTGACACCTGAGTTGAAACAAACGATTAACAGCGATCCTAACTCCGGTCTTAGTGTAGATGACGATCGAGGAGTCCTAGTTATCAAAGTGATGCCTACTTCACCAGCAGCCAAGGCTGGGGTACGTCGCGGTGATGTAATACAACAAATAAACGGTCAACCAGTTAAAGACGCAAATTCTCTCCAACAATCTGTAGAAAAAAGCCAGGTAGGTGGCAACTTACAGATGGAGTTGCATCGTAACGGGCAAACGCTCAACTTAACCGTGCATCCCGGAGTCCTCCCCGCTCAGCAGCCTTCGTAATGCTTGGCTCCAACCTTTTTCTCGTTCCCAGGCTCAGCCTGGGAACGCTTTTGGTGAGGCAGAGCCTCCTATAGCGTCTTACAAGTTTTGACATCTCCCCACGGTTAAAACACGGGGGATTTTCGGCATAGCTTAATGAAGGACGATTCCGACTATCAGAATTCCGATATCGGCCCAAAGGCTGGGGCGATCGCGCTACGACTCCAAAAGTGACCCGTGGGTTACTTTTTCATTCATGAGGGTCTTTCATTTATCTGGTGGTGCTAGAGCTTGTAGCGCGATCGCACCCCGGACTTCCCCAGATTCCAGACTGCGATGTGCCTTGTCAAGCGAGATTTCTTCTAATCGGTTTTCATAGAAAAAATGCCTCTCCCCAAATGCTGGAGTCAGTCCTGATAACCAGGTCGCTTCAGGATTGTAACTAGCAAAGAAGGGTCGCTTACACCAGTTGGGGTCACGTCCTTGAATAAATGAAAGCACAAAGACTTTTTCGCCATAAATTTCAGCAACACCATCTATAACCACTTTACCTGGCAATGTTGACATCACTGGACCCCGAACGGTTCGACCTAACCCAGACACTTTTTGAATAGCTTCCTGGAAAATTTCCCAGGCTCTGACTAGAGGTATTTCAAAATAATGTTTGGCTCCGGTGTCCCGTTCTATAAAAATATAGTAAGGAATACAGCCAAGGCGAATCTGCTCCTGCCACATCCTCTGCCACACTTCTGGAGAATCATTAATTCGTCGCATTAGGGGTGCTTGGGTACGGATTTGTGCTCCTGTAGAGCGGATACGCCCAATAGCTTCTTTAGCAACATTTGGTTCGATTTCCCTCCAGTGGTCATAGTGTCCCATAATAGCGAGATGCTTTCCGGCTATAACTACCTTCTCCAAAAGTCGCAGAACATCATCGGCATCCTCATCCGTAGTATAGCGGTATGGCCAGTAGGCTACAGATTTAGTGCCTATACGGATAGTCTGGATATGTTCAAAGCCTGGCTCTAGTAATGGTTCGATATATAGAGAGAGATGCCGAGCCTTCATAACCATAGGATCTCCGCCAGTAATCAGAACATCTGTTACTTCTTTGTGCTGACGGATGTAGTCCTGGAAGCGCCATGAGGAGCGTGTGGCAAATTTCATATTGTCCATCCCAACAAACTGGGGCCAGCGGAAGCAGAATGTACAATAGGCGTGACAGGTTTGACCAGCGCTGGGGAAGATGAGTACTGTTTCAGGATATTTATGTTGAATCCCAGCTACTGGTTCACCATCTAGAGTAGGAACATTGTATTCAATCTGCCCTGCTGGATGGGGATTTAAGCTCAAACGAATTGAATTTACAACCTCACTCATATGTTCTGGAGAGGCGTTGTTATCTAGGAGCCAAAGTACCTTGTCTAAGTTTTCAGGAGCCAGCATTTCTGCCTGGGGGAAGGTTAGACGAAAAATTGGGTCATTGGCAATGTTGTCCCAATCAATGAGGTTTTCTATTATATAGTTGTTGACACGAAAGGGAAGAACTTGAGCAACCGCTTTCATTGCCTTGCGGTCGGCTGATGACAGTTTTTGTAACTGAGGAAGCTTGTCTAAGTCTTGAACCCCGTAGAAACGGATTCTTGGTGTAGAGGATAACCTATCTACTCTGCTACTATTCACGCCTATTTTGCACCTAAAGCTTTAAACGTTGCTATTTCTGAAGGATTTAACTCTCTAGCACCACTGATATCTACAATTATAGCACCAGTAATATCTAACCCCTGGTAAAGTTTAGATAGTTCCAGGGTGTTTGTAGCTTGGGAGTTTTGCAAGTCGTCCCAAAGATGTATAGACCCATCTTGACTAGCAGTAGCTAAATGGTTTCCTTCATTACTAAAGGTTAGAGAACGGACCCAGTCCTTGTGTTGTTTTGGCTCTCCAATACATTCCCAGGTTTGAGGATCGAATATGACAACAGTTTTATCAGTACTTCCACTAACGATCAGTGACCCATCCGAATTAAAGACAACCGATCGAACTGATTTTTGGTGCTTTCTTAAAGTTTGATATTCTTCCCAATTACCATTAGAATCGTTGAAGCGCCATATTTTTATTGTTCCGTCGCCGCAGCCACTAGCTAAGATATCTCCATTTGGATTAAAGGCAACACACCATACCCAATCGTCATGTCCTTCCAATGTTTGGATACATTGTCCAGTTTCTATATCCCAAACCTTTATTGTTTTATCTCCGCTGGCACTAGCCAGCAGGTTATCCGAACTGAAGCTAATGGACCGCACCCAATTGGTATGTCCTGTTAAAGTTGTGATGCATTTATTTGTTTTTAGGTTCCAAATTTTGATGGTGTTATCGTCACTACAACTAGCTAAAAGGCTATTGTTTGGACTGAATCTCACTTGCCTTATCCAGCTTTCATGTGCATCCTGAAATTCTGATAATTTTGACTTATTTTCTAAATCCCATAGTCGAATAGTCCTATCTCCGCTACTACTGGCAATAAATCTGCCATCTGAAGAGAAAGTAACCGAACGAACCCAGTCAGTATGTCCTGGGAACTCTTGGCAGTCTCCAGTCTCGATATTCCAAAGTCTGACCATACCATCTTCATGACCGCTAGCCAGTTTCTTACCATCCGGACTGTAGGCAATTGAAAACAAACAATTAGTATACCCCTGAAGAGTAATAAGACACCCTTTGCTAATATCCCAGATTTTGACCGTGCGATCGGCACCTCCGCTAGCAAGTATCCTACCATCGGGGCTAAACCTAACGGACTGTACCCAGCTAGTATGACCATTCAAATCACCTATAAAATCACCAGAGCTTGCGTCCCAAAGCTTCACGGTTTGATCTTCGCTAGCGCTCACTAAAAACTTTCCACATCTGCTGAAGTCAACAGATCTTATCAAGCCCTGATGTCCCTTAAGAGTATTTATTTTTCTATATCTATTTTTGCTATCCTTACCCCAAATTATCACTATTTTATCATGACCAGCACTAGCTAGCTTTTGACCATCTGAACTAAAAGTTATGGTTCTTATTAAATCCTGATGCTCTCTCAGGGATTGAATACATTTCCCAGTAGTAATGTCCCAAATTTTTACTATTTTATCATCGCCGGCACTAGCTAAAAATCGATAATCTTTAGGATCAAAACTTACTGACCTTACTCTCGATCGTGCTTCGTTAGGATCGGGTGAAAGAGTACGGATACATTCACGAGATTCAATATTCCTAATATCCCACAGTTTAAGATCTCCATCGTCACTAGCGCTCGCTAAAATTCCATCTTCTCTAAAACTTAATGACCTTATAGTGTCTTTGTGTCCCGTAAGAGTTTTATAAATTTTTCTATCTTTAACATCCCAGATTATAATTGTCTTATCATCACCAGCACTGGCGAGATACTTGCTATCTGGACTAAATCTAAGTGACCAAATCCACCCATGATGACCCTCAGAGTCATCACGGTTATCACTCCGTTCTAAAATAAAATATGGTTTTAATATTAAACGATCATTTTTAGCATAACTTATCTCCCATAAATGTATCCTGCTGTTGACATCAGCTACAGCTAGAAATTTATTATCAGGGCTAAATACTACCCACAAAATGCCACCCAGCGAATTAGAAAATTTACAATCCTTAAAGCGAGATTTTTCAAAATTTACATGATAAAGTTTGACATTTTGTAAATCTGCCTGGCGGATAGTTAAATTAGACAAATTCCTCTTTTCCAAATTAAATTTTTGACTAGATTTAGTTAATAAATTGAGGACATTTCCTGCTTCATATCCTATCAATTCTTGAGACTTATTGCGGATTTTTAATAAAATATTATATAGTTCAGCTTCCAGAGTATTTGGATCTTGATACTCCTTTAAGAGTTTATTTATAATTGGCTCAATAATAAATAAAATTTGCAAACTTTTAATATAATCTTTTGCCTGAGTTTTAAGCAAAGCATGACTTTTAAATAGCTGTAAATTTCCCTCCTTAATTTCTTGATAAACCTTTTCAACAAATTTATCAGTAACGTAATCCATCAGGACTGAATGCAACGTATAACCTAGGGCTGTATTTTCAAGAAGAAAGTGTCGGTTCAAAGAAGCTATATTATCTCTCAACTCACAATCGTTTGTATCAAAATTGAACAAATCGTTTTTCAATACTTCTTTTGTCACCGGTTCGCGGTTGATTGCTAACCAGTAAACTATCTCCTGTTCTCGTTTTGAGAGAACATTAAATTTTTCATCATACAATTTTTTTTCATCCTCAGTGAAGGCGCGAGATTGCATAAATTCAGAAATATTTTCTTCTGAATTATCCTTGATGGAAATAGCAATATATTTCAAAATTAGTGGATTTCCTCGAGATTTTTCAGTTAATTCTTGCCATTCATTATTATCTGAACCAGAAATACCCCACTTTTTAAAAATACTTTTTATCTCTTCCACATTTAACCCCTGCAGCTTAATAACCGATTGTTTTTGCATCTCTTGGATTTGTTTGGGCTTTTCTCGACTGATTAGCAATAAGCAACTTTTATGTTCTAATTCACTTATCTGCCTCAGGAGTTCATTATATTCCTTGCGGTAGTCACGAGCGCCGTTTATTTGCATAATTGACTCGAAGTCATCCAGTACCAACAGGTATCGTTTAGCCTTTAAGCAATCTATCAGTTCTGATAATTTATTATTTTGGAAGCTAGCTCTAGTTTTTGGCGGGGCAGACAGGAATTGAATAAATTCAGTCATGATTTCTTCCAGTGGCCGGGGAATTTTGAGTGAACGCCAAATAACATTATCAAAATTTTTATGAATATCTTCCACTAACTTTCTGGCAAGTGTAGTCTTGCCAATACCCGGCCAACCGCACAGCACCACCACTCGGCAGCCATCTTCGACAATGCATTTATTTAGTGCTTCCATTTCGGTGCGCCCAACGAAAGAGTCCTCGTCTACAAGAGGCGCGTCTTTCAAATCTACCGGCTGCGGGTCATCGATCGGAACAGGAGCAGTCGGTTTTGGATTAACTTGATTCACAGATTCGTTCCACTTCTGCTCAACGTATTCGAGGTTCACTTTTTTTACCGCCGTTTGGTGCTTCAGTGTCAGGATAAATATCCAATAGGGCGTATTTATCCTGGATCTGGGGCGCATATCCTTTAACACTTTCATCTCTCTTAAGCAGTCGAGAACATTTTGAACCGCTGCCAATTTCCATTCTTCTGGCTCTTCGTCAGTTGTACTTGGTTTTCTGTTTGGAGGAAGAAGCTGCTGGTTTGTGCTTTCTACTAGCTGTATTAAAGCTTGTTTCGTCGTACCGACTTGTGGTTTACCTCTGTCTTTGCTGATTCCTGTCACTAGCAGCTCGGTCTCTAAAAGCCATGTAACCTGAACTGCTTGGTCTAGCTCCCGGTCGTGTAACTCTTTATCCGCGAGAGACAACAAAGCTCTTACCACACTCAACGTATTCTTCTTGACGGTGTCTCCCCAGCCAATATTCCTTGCCATGACTAAAACTTAAAAAATTGTTAAGATTCTCGTCTGCCCCAAGCAAACAGCCCTTCCTCAAGCATTCCCCAAGCAGATTATCCCATTATATAAGGTTTCCTGTATTTTGCATGGGCAATTTGGCATGGGGCTTTGCCCACGGTAATAATGGGTTTAACAACCGTAGTGCTTAGGAATAGTGATGAACCAAGAGATAAAAGCTGCTTTTTTGCGCATCAAAAGCGTCCAACGCGAGTGTGAAATCCTCCAGCTAAAACTCGAAAAAAATGATGAAGTCCTGACTCTGACTCAAATTTTAGAGGTTTTAGGCGACGTTGAAAAAGAGTTGTTTGGACTCAACAACCAACTGGGGCCTTTGCCCTGCGAATGTGAGCAGTCTCCATTGGGAGCGCGTTAGCGCCTGCCCCGAACACCTTGGAGAGCGACGAAAGACGTTAATTTAACTCGCCATTTGGAGAGCTGAAAGTCCGATAGATGAATTATTTCATGACTCAACAGCCGTCAGATATATGGCTTTAGCAGACTCATCAATCTGCTAAAGCTGTCACCACATTAGAGAGGAACGGGGAAAAATCCGACTCTGAAAAAAACAGGAATTACGCACGGCATCTTCCTAAGTCTGATACTGGCTACGATTTTGTACCTTTAATTGCATACTGAAGCCCATGAAAAAAGCTAAATATAATCTGTTTCTAAGGTTGACGTTGCAGATAATGAAGTATTGGCTGCTGACAATAATACTTTTAGTGAGCGGCTCCATCATCCTAATTAATTTTGGGGCTATACAAGTAGTCTTGATGGTGCTGAACTTGCTATGGACTTGGCTGTTGCGTTTTTCATTTCTTGTCTGCTGGCTAATGGTAACGGCAATCATATTGGAGTCCTGGCGCTAAGCGTTAAAAGCCAGCCAATAATTGTTCGGCTTTTCATCGCTTGTTTGTGGGTTAGTTAACTATTAGTAACTAATCACCTATCCGAGCCCCCTGTAAAACCTGATAAATTCAGTAATTGGAGCGATTTAGCGATGTTGCTAAGGCTGTCGGTTATTCCCCAGCTTACCTAAACGTGAGGCCTATAAAGCTTTTAACCGCAATTATCCCGCGACAGGTTCAGCGGCAAATACTGAATCTATTTATCAAGGAGCGGGAGCGGATACGAATGCAATGTTTATCCAAAAAAATGTGGTGCCTAATAATTCTAGCTGGATGAGAGATCTTCGGTTTTCTAAGCCCAATGTACAGATTAATCAAATCACCATGCCTGGAAGCCATGAGGCAGGGATGTACTATACATCTCATTGCACTTCGATTGTTCACTCAGAATGGTCGATTACTCAATCAAGCTCTATTTACAATCAACTCAGAGCAGGTTCACGTTATTTCGATCTGAGAGTGTATAGTTTATTATGATTTTGTAGATCCTTATACCAGTAAGGAGATCGTCTGCCGAGGTTCTGGAGTTGGAATTTCACGTCCGACCAGGCGGGTCCGCAGTAGTAGTATTTTTGGGATTTTAAATTTGCCAGGTAGTAACCATTCTTGCCACCGTTAAGTCGGAAAAATTCAATCATTATGGCGGCTGGAGTTAAACCAAATCTGGCACAGCGCTCTTCTATATCTAGAGAAACTGGTACGTTTTTGTGGTTGTAAAAGACACCACTTCCTGGTTTAAAGTACCATGTAGTCTCTGAATGGAAGACTATCAGATAATGCATTGGGTGAACGATACTCGTACTTGCCATAAGTTACTCCTAGGACTAGGATTGTTGAAGAATTAATTGATACATTGCCTGATATTAAGGATACTTAGGATATGTTATGATGAAGGGGTAATCTTTCATCCCCATGCTTTAAACTGGCTTCGAGATTACCCCCCATACTCCCCATTTTTCGGTAGGTTGGGTTGAGGTACGAAACCCAACATTACAGCACCTTACATCGCCAGTCGGGAACGATCGGTTGCCATGCCCATCGGCTTATCAAACACCCGAAAGTGGGTATTAATAAAGTTTAAACCCAAGCGGTACGCAAAAGAATTAATATATCTCTGCGTACCTTTGCGCTAAACTTTGCGTACCTTTGCGTTTAAAAACCCATTTTTAAGCCTTAAACCAACGGAAAATAAAACCGGAAAGTGCTACCTTTACCCAATTCGCTTTCTGCCTCTATCTTGCCACCTTGTAATTCAATCAATCGGCGGCAAATAGCCAAACCAACACCCGATCCTCTAGAATTACTCTCATCAGATGGAGCCGCCTTAAAAAAACGCTCAAACACATGGGGCAAATCTCCAGGAGCAATACCTGAACCCGTATCAATCACTGCCACCCAGAGTTTTAATGGTTCCACCCAAGCCCGGACAGTAATCGAACCAGTTTCGGTATGAGTAAGCGCATTACCCACCAAGTTTACCATTACCTGTTCGATGCGATCGGGATCTGCCAGCACAGGTGGCAACTGAGCTGGACATTCCAACTTTAAAACAGGACCATCTTCCAGAACTTGGTCAAAAAACCTTTGCACCAACGACTCTAACAGCGGACGAAGATTAACAGCTTGGAGATTAATCGGCAGATACCCAGCCTCAGCTTTTGAGAGTTCTTGCAAATCGTTAACTAACCGCTGTAGCCTGGTGGTTTCTCTTACTAGCTGATAATAAACTTCTGGAGAAGGTTCAATGCCGCCGTCAGCAAGTTCTTCCAAATACCCCCTAATTACAGTTAGTGGCGTGCGCAGTTCGTGAGTCAAGTCGGTAATTAGTTCCCGCCGTCGCTGTTCCACCCCTTCCAGACTAGACGCCATGCGGTTAAAGCTGACACCCAGCCGATTAAATTCTGGAATTTCAGTGATGGGTAGTCGCTCATCTAACTGCCCAGCCGCAAATTTTTGGGTGATATGCTCCATTTGAGTCAATGGCTGCATAATCCGCTTAGATAACCAGTAACTCAAGCCACCAGCCGCAGTAGCACCAGCAATTACTGACCAAAAAGTCCCATGATTCCAGGCGGTTTCAAATCCCTGAACCAGTTCAGTACGAGCGTAGCGTAACCGGAAACCTGTGCCTTCGAGTTGTTCTAGGTGCACAACAAAAAAGCGGGGGGAAGACACTTTGCCAATAATAATCAGGCTGCCTACTCCCACCATCATTACCAGTAAGTGAGAAAACAATAATCGCCATTGTAGTCCAATCCTAGTTATAGGCATTTTTATGAACTTGAGTCTTCAAACTTGTAGCCAACGCCAACCACTGTCTTAATAAAAGTGGGATTAGTGGGATCTGGCTCGATTTTTTTACGGAGCCGCGCCACATGAGTATCTACCACCCGTTCGTCCCCGAAAAAGTTATCACCCCAGAGTTTATCAATTAGCTGCGTCCGGTTCCAAACTCGACCCAGATTGCTGACAAAAGTGGTTAAAAGGTTAAATTCCAAGGTGGTTAAGTCCAAAGCTTCGGATTGGTTAGGGCTCAACTGGCGGCTGGCAGTTCGTTGATCCACATCAACGGTAAAATGCTGAGTGCGGTAAATATGATGTTGTCCCGCTTGACGTAGACTGCGCCGCAATAGCGCCCGTACCCTGGCAGCTAACTCTCTAGGGCTGAAGGGTTTGACCAAATAGTCATCAGCGCCAGTAGATAAGCCGATGACGCGATCGATTTCCTCACCTCTAGCGGTTAGCATCAAAATATAGGGGTCTTTGGAGCCAGGTTTTTGTCGAATCCGGGCACAGACTTCTAACCCATCCAAACCAGGGAGCATCAAGTCAAGCACGATCAAATCGGGTTGCTGCTCCTGAACCACCTGCAACGCCTTCAGTCCATCGTGACATTGGTGGCAGGAAAAACCTTCTCTTTCTAAAGTAAGTTGGATAAGTTGAGCAATTTGTGGTTCATCTTCGACAATCAAAATGTCCATCACGGTTCACTACTATTTTTAATCCCTAAAAACAATTAAGAAGTCCGGGAGCATGGAAAATTGAAATTCAAGAAAATTCTCTCTGTTGGTGCAGGTACACTCGTTATTTTCGCAGCTACTGGCTACTGGTATGTATTTATTGCTGGTGCGCCCCAGTTAGATCCTCCCCAAGTTCAAGCCGATCCGGGATTAAAATTTCAGCTAGAAACATACAACAGTTCTGCAATGGATGAAGTCCGTACCTATGGGCTGATTCTACCCCCAGGATATGCTCAGAACCCTCAACAACGCTATCCAGTAATTTTTCTGCTGCACGGTGGGCACGGTGATGCACGGGCTTGGCAAGATAAGGCGGCTGTCACCTCTGTACTACATGACCTCTACCAAAGTAATAAACTACCCCTCTCAATTGTGATTACTCCTGACGGTAACGATCGCCGTGGCACCAGTCCGTTTTGGGACTCTCAGTACTACGACGGTCCCAATGGCAACGTGGACACGATGATTGGTTATGAATTAGTTAAAGTAGTGAAATCGCGCTACCGAACTTTGGAAGGACCAGAGTTTTGGGCGATGGGAGGACAGTCATCAGGTGGTTGGGGAGCTTTTAATATCGGTTTGCGGCACTTAAACAACTTTAATATTTTGTTTAGCTCCAGCGGCTATTTTATAGATACCAGCGGTCGTGCTAATAGCCCCCAGTACTTAGTCCAAAAGCTGTCGATTAGTAAACGCCGCAGGTTGCGCGTATATCTAGATTCTGGGGAAGGGGATCATCAATTTTTGGTGTCTACTGAAAAATTTCACCAAACATTAGACCGTTTGGGTATTGTTAATGACTTTCACGTTTTTCCAGGAGGACATGGTATTGTAGGTGCCGATGTGGGCTGGAATTACTGGCACAAGCATCTAGCCGATTCGTTGGGTTATGTAGGAGAGCAGTTTAAGATAGCGATCGAGCAAATACCAGATTCGGTTACTAAAGCTCCGGCTGCAGGGGGGTAGAGCACAGAAGAATAACCAGTACGTCAAAGGAGACTTTGTGCTAACACAGCGCACTCGGATTGGATTATGGACGGCGACAATACTAACAGGATTAGTGGGAATTGTCAATCTACTGTCTGCTGCGGCACCTGGCTTGCCAGAACGAACCCATTGGCTAAAAGAATTTTTGCCTTTCTCGGTTAGAGCTGGCGGACATTTATTTGCCGCGCTGACTGGATTTGTACTGTTAACTCTGGCAGCTAACTTGCTAAGACGCAAACGAGTTGCTTGGTTGCTTACAATTGGCTTATTAATTGTCTCCATTCTCAGCAATTTGCTTAAAGGCTGGGACTATGAGGAGAGTATGCTATCTGCTATCTTGCTGATGCAGTTACTCCTGATGCGACAGGTGTTTACAGCTCAATCAGATCGACCATCGATCGCTCAAGGCGTCCGGGTATTGATTGGGGCGTTGCTATTTACCCTGGCTTATGGTACTGCTGGCTTTGTTCTACTAGGCTACAAATTCACTGTCAATCATCACCGTGTCAATTTTCACCCCGCTCAAGCGCTGCTGCAAACGCTGGCAATGTTCTTCACGGCTGACAATGCTGGGCTAGAACCTCAAACTCGGTTTGCGGAATTTTTTGCCAATTCAATTTATATCATCGGGGGGATCACTGTAACTTATGCTTTGTTGATGCTCCTACGACCAGTGTTGCTACGTCAAGCCGCGACGCTAGCCGAGCGCAGACGGGCTCAAGAAATTGTGGAGAAGAATGGGCAGACTTCTATAGCACGATTTACTCTGTTAGATGATAAATCTTATTATTTCAGCCCATCTGGTGACAGCGTCATTGCTTATGTACCAAAAGGCAGAGGCGCGATCGCCCTCGGTGATCCTATTGGTCCTGTAGAAGACAGAAAAGAGGTAATTTTGGGGTTCCAACACTTCTGCGATCGCAACGATTGGTACCCGGCTTTTTACCAAACACTACCCGAAAATTTGGATATTTACAAATCTCTTGGCTTCCGAGTGTTACAGATTGGCGAAGAAGCGATCGTCGATCTCAAAAGCTTTAGCCTCAAGGGTAAAGCTAACCAGAATTTAAGAACTGCTGTTAATCGCTTCACCAAATCAGGGCATGAAGTGAAGTTTTACGAGCCACCTATTGATGATAAGTTACTGCTGGAACTAAGGGCTGTCAGTGATGAGTGGCTGAAGATGATGCAAGGAGCAGAAAAACAGTTTTCAGTGGGCTGGTTTGACGAGGCTTATATTCGTGAATGTGCGATCGCTGCCGTACACACTTCATCTGGCAGCATTTGCGCTTTTGCTAACCTAGTCTCACTGTTCAATATCAAAGAAATTTCAGTGGATTTGATGCGCCGACGTGTCCAAGTTGAAAACGGCATCATGGAATTTTTATTCGTATCAATGCTAAATCACTACAAAGAGCAAGGATACGAGAGCTTCAATCTCGGTTTATCAGCACTTTCTGGGGTGGGCGGAACAGAAAAGTCTCCCCGCATCGAAAAAGTTTTGTACTATCTCTACCAACACTTGAATCGGTTCTACAATTTCAAGGGAGTGCATTCATTCAAAGATAAATTTCGTCCCCGCTGGGAG
This sequence comes from Oscillatoriales cyanobacterium PMM_0019, assembly GCA_949127975.1. Lineage (GTDB taxonomy): Bacteria > Cyanobacteriota > Cyanobacteriia > Cyanobacteriales > CASBRB01 > CASBRB01. Next base: position 13,475 of record CASBRB010000499.1, read on the forward strand.
CCACGTTATATGGTGTATCCCCGGTTATCGGCTCTGCCGACTGTCGTGGTGGCATTAGTGCGGGCTGATTCAGGCGATCGGTTATTGGATTATTTCAAACCAGAATCCTAATAAAATGTTCGTAGTGAGGAATTTTGCTCCCCGCAGATGAACGCAGATACATCCAAATTCATCTGCGTTTGAAAAAGTATTAGCGTTCCCAGGCAGGGGAATATCCCAAACCTACGGCCTGGGGACGAGGACTAGGAAGCTCTGCCTCCTTCGCCAAGAGGTTCATTTATATATAGCGGGTTCGTAGGGGCAAACCCCCTGCTCAAGCCCCTATATATGTATTTTACCGACAGGAGGAATAGAAGTATCTTCTGGCTGTTCTGGATTAACTTTAATGTGGCTGTCGGGAGGCAGAGCCTGGTAACGAGAAAAAGGGGGGTAGCTAACCCGGATTTGGTATAAGCTAGGATAGATAATATGAAACAATAGATTTGGATAACTCTGCTGATTATATGCTGAAAAGTTATGAAGCAATTTATGAGAACGGTCAATTAAAGTGGTTGGCCGAACAGCCAGAAGTTGCCGAGGCTCGTGTTATTGTTACCATTTTGCCAGAAACTGCTCCAATTGTCAAACGTCGAAGTGCTCCAGATTCTATTGCAGGTAAAGGCAAAACATTGGGCGATTTAGTTAGTCCGATCGTTGACGAGCAAAATTGGGAATGTCAGAAATAATCCTTCTCGACACCCATATTTGGTTCTGGTTTATCAATCAAGAGTTTTCGCGATTTCCGGCACACTGGCGAGAAGCAATAGAGACTGCTACCCAAGTGGGCGTTTCGCCAATATCCTGCTACGAAATTGCTTTAGCCCATCAAAGAGGACGATTAGAGCTACCTTGTGCTGTCGATCGATGGCTTCTTGAAGCGTTGGAACCAACAGGTATTGTATTATTTCCCCTAACTGCTGAGATTGCCTACCGAGCAGTAAATTTAGCCCCTATTCATAAAGATCCGTTCGATCGCCTAGTTATTGCTACAGCACTGACGTATAAAGCGAAGCTAGCCAGTATTGATGGCTTGTTCTCTCAATATTCGGAAATCGATACATATTTAATGAAATAGGTGATGTAATACTCTAGGACGCTTTAGCACTTACTACAAGCTTACTAGGTTTGGTGGAGGCAGAGCCTCACTAACAGTGTTACCAGGCTCTGCCTGGTAACGAGAACATGGTGTATCCCCGGTTATCGGCTCTGCCGACTGTCGTGGTGGCATTAGTAAGGGCTGATTCAGGCGATCGGTTATTGGATTATTTCAAACCAGAATCCTAATAAAATGTTCGTAGTGAGGACTGGCTCTGTAGTTGAGTTTTTAAAAATTTTTGCTTAAAAACTTGGGAACTCTTACCAAGCAAGACTTCCAGAATTTAGATGTATTTGTTCTAGAATGCTTGTTTGCGCAGATCTTAATGTAAATTTAATTAATTGTAAATTTTTTTTGCGATTTTTTAAAAAAGATTAAAAAATATGCCAAAACTAAGTCATGGCTTTATCGTTAAAGGTTAAAGAAATATTGCGAGAGATATCATGGAAAAATTACAAAGGTATCGCATGGTCTGTACCCTCACTTTTGGGGACATCTACGGTCAGATCATCATTTGGTTAATCGTGATTTTCATCAGCCTCGCCTCGGCAGTGGCGCTGTGGAGTGCCATTCGCCAAATCTACGCCTTGGCAACGGTGGGGGTTATCCTGGTATTGTCTTTGCCCTTCTTGCTGTTTGCCTTCGTTACCACACTGCTAAACCACATAGAGTTTGTGCCTCTACAGGAAAATGAAACAACTAACACAAGTCCTGTAAATGCGTCCCACCAGAAACCAGCACAAGTAAGCAGTTGAATCGTAATGAGTCAGCACCCCCGGCTGGAAAGCGGAGCATGCCATCAGAAGTAGCGCGGGGGCTTCATTTCTCCAGTTTTAGGTAGCCTTGAGCCGCCTAGTTGGGTTCCCAATATCAAACTCAGAATGCTAGAACACGACGTTATCATTGTCGGCGGTGGCTTAGCCGGGTGTCGCGCCGCCCTAGAAATTGCCCATACCGATGCCAACCTAAGTATCGCCTTAATTGCCAAAACCCACCCAATTCGTTCTCACTCGGTTGCTGCCCAAGGCGGGATGGCGGCAACACTGAACAATGTGGATACAGAAGACAGTTGGGAAGCTCATGCTTTTGACACTGTTAAGGGTTCTGATTACTTGGCGGATCAGGATGCTGTAGAAATTCTCGTTCGTGAAGCTCCAGATGTGGTGATTGAGCTAGAGCATATGGGCGTGTTATTCTCCCGCTTACCTGATGGTCGCATTGCCCAACGTGCCTTTGGCGGACATGCCCACCGACGCACCTGCTACGCGGCAGATAAAACAGGTCATGCTATTTTACATGAACTGGTGAATAACCTGCGCCGTAACGGCGTCCACATCTACGACGAGTGGTACGTCACTGAGCTAATTCTGGAAGATACCCAGGCAAAAGGCGTGGTGATGTACAACATCCAAACTGGAAAAATTGAGGTTGTCTGCGCTAAGGCGGTGATGTTTGCCACTGGCGGCTATGGACGAGCTTATAATACCACCTCTAATGATTATGCTTCTACTGGCGATGGTTTGGCAATGTCGGCGCTTGCTGGTGTGCCGTTGGAAGATATGGAGTTTGTGCAGTTTCATCCCACCGGCTTGTATCCTGTGGGGGTGTTGATTTCCGAGGCGGTACGGGGTGAGGGTGCTTACTTGATTAATAGTGAGGGCTCACGCTTCATGGCTAACTACGCCCCTAGTAGGATGGAACTAGCTCCCCGCGATATTACTTCTAGAGCGATCGTCCGTGAAATTAGCGCTGGACGCGGCATTAATCCCGATGGCAGTGCGGGTGGTCCTTTTGTCTATCTCGATTTGCGCCACATGGGGCAAGAAAAAATTATGAGTCGGGTTCCCTTTGCCTGGGAAGAAGCCCATCGGCTAGTCGGTATTGATGCTGTTTATCAGCCTATGCCAGTGCGCCCCACCATACATTATTCGATGGGTGGCATACCCGTCACCACCGATGGACAAGTCCGCAGCAGCTTGTCAGGTTTGATTGATGGTTTCTTTGCTGCTGGGGAAGCCGCTTGTGTTTCCGTACATGGAGCCAATCGACTTGGTAGTAACTCTTTGCTGGAGTGCGTTGTTTATGGGCGCAGAACAGGAGCAATTATAGCACAATATCTGCAAAACCGCAAGCTACCCACTGTAGATGAGCAACGCTATGTCACAGCTACCCAGCAGCAAATTCAATCATTACTCGATCGATCTGGTACCATCCGGATTGACAAGCTCCGTAGAGAGTTTCAAGACTGCATGACTAACTATTGCGGTGTCTTTCGTACCGAGAAATTAATGCGTGAGGGTTTAGAGAGCCTGCAACAGTTGCAACAGCAGTACCAGGATATCTATTTGGATGACAAGGGTAAACTCTGGAATACCGAAGTGATTGAAGCCTTAGAACTACGCAATTTGATGATTGTGGGGCAGCTAATTCTCACATCAGCTTGCCATCGGCAAGAAAGTCGGGGTGCCCACTGTCGAGAAGATTATCCCGATAGAGACGATACCAACTTTCTCAAACACACACTGGCTTACTATTCACCCGCTGGCATTCAGGTTAATTATCTACCAGTACAAATTACCATGTTTCAGCCACAACTGCGGAATTATTAACTGGAGGCTACGCCAATGCATATCCAGTATGCTCTCGTAGTGAGGGAGGATGAAAAGCGAGGACAATACGATCTTTAGGGACTCCTTGGGAATCGCCCATCTCTCATTTAATTTCTAGTACCTGTTGATAGCAGACGATCGCTCAGGCTAGTGAGTCTTTCCCGGTCTCATGTAGTCGTTGTACTACTTACTGAAGTGCGGAATGTGGGCTATAACATGTTGGGTTGAGGAACGAAACCCAACCTACAATTGGCGAAGCTCTGCGTAACGTTTCGCTTCGCTATTGTCTCATAAAGCTGCTGCCAGACCAGGGTCTTCTCATTTTTACCACTGCATAATGTCTTCTGACTCTCTGAGAGACTTGTGATGTTTTGTTACAATTTGGCAATTTCGTTAAGAAATGTTGCAATAAGTTGACCCAGTTGTTAGGGTGTGCTTATAGCCAAACGTTCGGTATTTTTACTCAAAGGAGGCTTTATGTTGACGGTAACTGTTGTACTCTTACTGGGCTGGCTCCTAGCTGCGACGATCGGAACCTGGGCTTATTTTGCAGGTAAGTCAAATGACAACCCAAACTTCCGATTGCCTAAGTTCATATCAAAATAAATCGCCAGTCCAAGTCAGTTGACTATTTGTAACAGTCTCGTTATATTAGCCTTGGGATCTCGTTACCTGAAGAAGTACGGGAGCATGAAAGCCACCGTCTTTTAAGCGGTGGATGAAAAGGCGACTAAGGCGAATTCATTCGCCAGAACCAGAAAGAGTTGACATTTTCTGGAGAGTCTGACAAAATTATAGATTACAGGCAAGGTAATGAACCTGTATAAAAACCTAGTTGCCTAATGGCTGCTGCACCTTGATAATTGAAGATATAGGGTTCTATTCCATTATTCTAGTTCCTACCCAGGAATAGGTAAAATCTTCATGGGAGCTAGACGACCAGCAATTAATTCAAACAAAATTTGAT
>CASBRB010000500.1 GCA_949127975.1 Oscillatoriales cyanobacterium PMM_0019
GGGCGGGGGTGGGTTGGGTTGGGTTGGGTTGCCCCTACGAACCCGCTATATATAGAGGCAGTGCGTAATTCCTGTCACCTCTTCCCCCATCACCAACCTATTGATAATAAACAAATTATCACTTTAAGTACGGAAGATGCGTCCCCAGTCTCAAGAATACCTTGCTACGTTGGACGTTACTGTCGTTGCCGTAGCTGCTCACGGTGAGCGTGAGCAAGTGGTCCAATAACGGAGATCCCACCAGTTCCACTAATTGGAAAATTGGTAATTTGCGCCCTAATATCGGCTCAGTAAAAGCCCAGTCGATATACAGATACCCATCATTAGGTGTAGGTAAAGGTGCGATCGCGCTTTTAAACTCAGGACTTTTGAGGACAGAATTTTCTCCTGCATTCAGGGCTTGATTTATAGCCGACGCGGAGCTGGCGAAAATCTCATATTTGCCAACCGGAACGTGGACACCCTGAACCTGGGCTTCTAGTGCGAACGGAGTTTGGTTTTTATTGTTAGTTAGCATTGTTGTCAGCTTTGCCCAGGCAGTAACGCTGTGATTTTCCATCTGCAAAGAGCTAACACTCAATCCCTGTTGCTGAGCAACTGCGTCCAGATGCTCAATTGATGCCTGGGCTGTGGGAGATTTTTCTGCTACAAAAATCCAATCAGGCTTAATATCGCTACTACCGGGCAGCATTCCCAAGGCATATTCTCCTTGCACCCAGCTAAAGATATCTTGCGTTAACTGAATTCCCCAAGATTTCTGGAGTGAAGCTACGGCAACTTCCAGCAGTTGTTGCAGTGTAGTGCTGGGGGTTGCTGATAGGTGTTGCCAGAGTCCCTCCAAATTAGTACTTGCAGCTACTAGCTTGCTAGATGCTGGTATATACTGCAAAGCGGAAACTGGTGCAGACAAAGCAGGGGGTGTAGCAGTGATTTTTTGATCTGGTGCTGCTATCAGAGAGGCTTCTGCCAGTAATCCCTCTGGGTGTAAGCCCAGGGAAATCACCAGACTCTGATACCGCCTTTGTGCTGCCGCCTGTTCATTTTCTACGGATATAGCAGGTAAATTGACAAATGTCAAGGCTATCCGAGGCTCAGTCATGTTTTGCAGAGCCATCTGGTAGTTAGTAGAATCCCTGAGATTAAGATTAGCCGCCTGAACATTGTTAATCGCGTCTCGCAGCACTCTAGGATTATTGGCAAACAAGACAAATTGATTGCCCACGATTGCACTAGCCAGAGAGTTGTAGGGGCGGGTTGGTGTGTCCGGTTTGGGGGGTGTAGGGACGTTTTTAGGTAAATTGTTGCTGTAAATCAGCTTTACCCCTTTATACTGTTCAAATACCAAATCCGCACCTATGCTTGCCTGCTTTTGCCAAAATAGCTCGATAAAATCGCGACTGCGGTTAGCGTCTTTGGTTTTTACTGCCAGTAGATACCCAGGTTGTAAGCCATTCTGACTGTTGCGATCAAAGTCGGGGCTCATTATAGCTACGGTAATTTCGTCATCTACCCAAGGTTGTATATCTCGTCGGTAGTCAAGATTGGTTTCAGCCAGTATGCTTTGTTTGAGTTGATGGAGTTCCAAACGCGCTTGCCGCCGTTCTCCGGGAGCAGCAACCAATTGCCGAAATGCTTCCAAGCGTGAAGGATTCACTAGCACAGACACCATTATCGGTGCTTGTTTGGATACAAACATCGCAGCAGTTGGAGAAGGTGATGAGCCGTTACGTAGCAGAGCCAGCGGACTTTGGGAAGTCAACCAGTAAAAGCCACCAGTGCCAACCAAAAGCAGCACTAGGACTAAAGCTGTCAGGGCATAGAAAAATGAGCGTAGCTTCATGGTGGTTGCTCTATACTAATCTCTATTAGGGATGGAAACAGGAATTGATTCAAGTGTCCAGCGAAATTGTTGCTCAAATTAGTGTTGAACAGCTAGCCACCCGGATGGCAGATATTACCGAGGCTCTGCAACTGGTGGATGTGCGAGAGCCGCAGGAAATTGCTCTGGCCTTTATTGAAGGGTTTGAAAATCTGCCTCTGAGCGAGTATGCTGAGTGGGCTCAGCAGATTAAAACCCGCTTCGAGCTAGACGTGGAGACGATTGTCATCTGCCACCACGGTATTCGATCGGCCCAGATGTGTCAATGGCTGATAACTCAGGGTTTTACCAATGTTAAGAATGTTTCTGGTGGTATCGATGCCTATTCTATTTTAGTCGATCGGTCAATACCTCGCTATAGGTAGATACAGGCGCGAAACCCAACAAAATCCATCCGCTACGCCATCAACCCCCAGTGAATAAATTCACTGGGTAATAGCTCAAGTCCTCTTAAGAGGACTGAAAAAAAATATTGGTAGGGTGGGCAGTGCCCATCCTAATCCTACAATTAAGTTTTTGAGCCGATCGATGTTGCGATCGAACTTTCTTGAAGCCCACGTAGCTGGGCAATGGTTCGCGATCGCCGCCAATGGACAGCCTTCGGTTTTTTTCTGGGCTAGTTTTAGAACAGACGTTATTATTTTGACGCTCCCCCGATTTAAAATCGGGGGATTCTTAGAACAACTTCGTCCACTTAAACTAAGCCCCTTGCGGTACTTAGCCCAGAGGTGGTTTTCTTCCTAAGCGTTACTTCCTCTGCGCCCCAAAGTAGTTGATTCTTTCCTAGATCAAATTTTGTTTGAATTAATTGCTGGTCGTCTAGCTCCCATGAAGATTTTACCTATTCCTGGGTAGGAACTAGA
>CASBRB010000501.1 GCA_949127975.1 Oscillatoriales cyanobacterium PMM_0019
AAAGCTGTGGTACTGGTAAATTTAGGAAAGTTTGAAGAGGCGATTATTAACTTTAACAAAGCCATTGAGATTAAACCAGACTTTGCCGAAGGATGGCTTAACTTGGGAAATTTCTTCGATGACTTTGGGCGTTTTGAAGAAGCACTTGACAGCTTTGAAAAAGCTATTCAAATTAAACCAGACTACCACGAAGTTTGGAACAGTCGTGGCAATGTGCTGAGGACTTTGAAACGCTTTGAAGAATCACTAGCAAGCTACGAAAAAACCCTAGAAATTAAACCTGACTACTACGAATCCTGTTACAACAAGGGCAATGTGCTGTCTGACTTAGAACGTTGGGAAGAAGCAATTGCTGACTATGACAAATTTCTAGGATTACAGCCCAACTCACACCTAGCCTGGTATAACCGAGGTAAAGCACTGGGGCATTTAGAACGCTGGGAAGAAGCAATTGCTAGCTACGAAAAAGCCATAAAAATTAAACCCGACTACTACGAAGCTTGGGATAAGCAGGGTCAAGCACTCCAAAAACTAGGACGCTTAGAAGAAGCAATTGATAGCTACGAGAAAGCCATAGAAATTAAACCCGACTACTCCGAGGCTTGGAACGATAGGGGCAACACCCTCCAAGAATTAAAACGCCCTATAGAGGCGCAAGCTAGCTTCGACAAAGCCAAAAAATACCAATTAAAATAGTCAGATGCTGAGCAGAATTTGGCGAGCGATTGTAAGTTGGTTTCGGCGTCTGTTTAGCCGTGGGGATACAAGGAGTGGGGTGTCTGTCACCCCTACCCAACCGGAAGCCCCTAGGGCTAAACCCCTCACTGACGCAGATTACGAGTATCTGTTTATGCAGTTACTCGAAGGCGTCGAGCATGGGTGGCAGCAGTCGCGAGTAGAGTTATTTTTCGAGCAACTTAAAAATCGCGGCACTACCGAGTCGCAATGGTTGGCGTGGCTACATCGTTTTAGAGAAAGAGTGCTGGCGTCACCTGCACCAAATCTGGATTTAGCCGTAAGACTGGTGCGGCTGGGTGAGCAAGGCTTAGGGGAAATTGGAAAAATGGCTAACGAAATTGGCTTGGAGTTGTTTAACAGACAGGCAGCTAGGACAAATCCATCCCCTCTAGAAAACGTTACTAAGTCCGATACCGAAATCGCATATACTGGTGAACCCGCTCCCAATCAGGCAGAATCTTGGTTTAACCAAGGCTATCAGCAATTCAGAGCGGGGGATTTGCTAGGAGCAGTTGCGGCTTACGACAAAGCTCTAGAATTCCAACCGGAGTACCACCAAGCTTGGTTTAGCCGAGGCGTAGCACTGGCTGACTTAGGGCGATTTCCAGAAGCACTAGCCGCTTACGACAAAGCTCTAGAATACCAACCTGATTACCACCAAGCTTGGTGCAGCCGGGGCGTGGCACTAGCAGAGTTAGGAGGATTTTCTGAAGCACTAGCCTCTTACCACAGAGCTATAGAATACCAACCAGACTACTACCAAACATGGGATAACCAGGGCAATGCGCTCTATAACTTAGGGAGACTAGAAGAAGCACTCACCTCTTACGACAGAGCTATAGAATTACAACCCAACTCCTACCAAACTTGGGATAACCGAGGCAATGTGCTTTATAGCTTAGGACAATTAGAAGAAGCACTAGCCTCTTATGACAGAGCTTTAGAATTTCAACCTAACTACCACCAAGCTTGGTATAATAGAGGACTGGCACTGCATAACTTAGGGAGATTAGAAGAAGCACTCGCCTCTTACCACAAAGCTATAGAATACCAACCTGACTACCACCAAGCTTGGTACAACCGGGGAGTGGCATTGTATAACTTAGGCTCGTTAGCCGAAGCACTCGCCTCTTACGACAGAGCTATCCAATTCCACCCCGAATTCTACCAAGCTTGGTACAACCGGGGAGTGGCGCTGTATAACTTAGGGCAATTAGAAGAAGCACTCACCTCTTTCGACAAAGCTATAGAATTCCAACCCGATTACCACCAAGCTTGGTACAACCGAGGAGTGGCGCTATATAACTTAAGGCGATTAGAAGAAGCACTCGCCTCTTACGACAAAGCTATAGAATTTCAACCTAATTACCACCAAGCTTGGTATAATCGGGGCGTGGTGTTGGATGACTTAGGGCGATTAGCAGAAGCACTCGCCGCTTACGACAAAGCCTTAGAATTTCAACCTGCCTGATGGGGTATTCTGCTGGTTTGTGATGAAACGGAGACAGGAGACAGGAGACAGGAGACACTTCTAACAAGTCTGCTGGAAAATCCAAAACTTACGTGCCATTCAATCATAAACTTCATCATTTCGCCTAAAACTGATAGGTGGCAATCTGACAAATATTGATAAAAGCTGACAAATATTAATTTTTGTCAAGTTTCTGCTAAGTTAGTACATATAATTTTAAACTAGAATATAGGAGGTATTCAGGATGGGCAAGAAAAAACGATTATCAACAGTAACGTCAAAAGGGAGGATGAATGGAAGTGAAGCCAAATTGCAATCGCACCCATTCCTAGAGGATTGGGGAATGTACTATCAATCAATTCTCAGAACAGCAGTGAGTGAAATGATTGATGGTGCTAGGGAGAATGATATAGAGAAAACTTATCAAACTAGATTTAATAT
>CASBRB010000502.1 GCA_949127975.1 Oscillatoriales cyanobacterium PMM_0019
CTGCAATTGATTGCAGGGCGGGTGCTGAATATAGTGCAAGGTATCCATAATAGTTTAGTTCTTTGAGGGCTAAAGCCCTTACTACGAACCTGAGGGCTAAAGCCCTTACTACGAACAAAGGAGCCGTGTCTAATCGCAGCACGGCTCACAATGGATAATTAATCTAGCTGCACCCCTGTAGTAGCACCCCAGTAATAGTTGGTAGAAAAATCGCCTGCTCCGTGGATTCCACAGTTTCTGCCGTTGCTCATTATGCGTTTGACACCGAGCCATTTACTCAGTGCTACCGGAGTGAAACTCCACTTAAGCGATCGCTCTACTGCAACCTCTGTATCTAGTAATAGCACAGCCCAAAAGATAAAAAAACCTGGGGATAACCTGGGGGTATTTGGTTCGTAGTAAGGATTTTAGTCCTTACTCGATGAGCCACTCCAAATTATCCCTAACTATAAGGTTGTGCAATGGCAGGCTGACTGTGAAAGTGGTTCCCATCCCCACTGTACTAGAAACGGTAATTTTCCCCCCCTGTAATTCTACACATCTCTTTACCATTGTTAGCCCTAGCCCATGACCCGGAATATTAGAAACATTGGTAGAGCGATAAAAGGGTTCAAACAAAAATTCTTGCTCAGCTTCTGGGATGCCGATTCCGTTATCTTTAACCTGAAATATTGCCTTTCCATCCTCAGAGAATAATTCAAAATATACCAATCCGCATTCAGGAGAATATTTAATAGCATTTAACAGCAAATTACTAAAAATATATCTCAGCAGTTTTTTATCCAAACAAGCATTAATTTGAGCGCTCTGACTGGTGAACAGTATGGTATGCTTAGAGCCAGCAATAAATTGCATTTCTGACACTATTCCCTGACAAAATTCCACTAAATTTAGCTGTTCCGGGTTGCACTCTAGTTTTCCAGCTTCTGCTTGCCCATAAGCTAAAACTTCATTCAATATATTGTTAATAGATTCAACTGATTCGTAAATCATATATAGATACTCGCGTCTTTTCAGTTCAGATATTTCATTGTTATTGTATTCCAGTAATTGAGAACAAGAAGATATGGCAGTCAGTGGATTGCGGATTTCGTGAGCTACCATGTACCAAAATCTCGATTTTACTTCACTCAGTTCTTTTTCTTTTTCCATAGCCACACGAATTGCTGTTTCTGCTATGTGCCTGCCCAAGGCAATTTCAATGGTAGTATGTAAGTCTCTTTCATCAAACGGTTTAATTATATAGCCAAATGGCTCTGTTATTTTAGCTCGCTGTAATGTTTGCTCGTCTGCATAAGCAGTTAGATAAATTACAGGAATATTAAAATTAGCTTTGATTTCTTCGGCTGCTTCTATACCGTCCATTTTCCCTTTCAACATAATATCCATCAGCACTAAATCCGGCTGAATTTCAGATACTTTCTGGATCGCTTCTTCTCCAGAAGACACAGAAGCAACTACCATATACCCTAAACGTTGCAAAGTTTTGGCTATATCCTTAGCCACAATTTTTTCATCTTCCACAACTAAAACTTTTGCTCTTGTCATTGTCGTCCTCTTTTTATGTATTACCTATTTCTGAAAACATAATTTTAAATTTTGTGCCACTGGTTCGATCGAGTTCGATAGTCCCATCTAGCTGTTCTGTTAAAGTGCATACCAATTCTAAACCCAAAGATTCGGTTTTTCTAAAATCTAACTCTGGCGGTAATCCGACCCCGTTATCCCTAATAATCAGCGTAAATGTCCGGTTTTCGTTGGTTTGGATACTAATGTAAATCTCACTTTTCTGGTTGGCTACTGGAAAGGCATGCTTCAGAGAGTTGGATATCAGTTCGTTGATTATTAAGCCACAAGGAATTGCTGTATCAATGTTCAGCAAAATATCATTCACGTTTGCTTGCAAAGAAATATTCTGTGAATTTGCTCCGTAGGAACGAAGCAAATTTTTTGTCAAGTCGCGGATATATTCAGCAAAATCGATATTTGATAAATTTTTGGATTGATACAGCTTTTCGTGAATAAGAGCCATCGATCGGATGCGATTCTGGCTATCCTTGAACATCGCAAGTGTCTGTTCATCTTTAGTATATGACGACTGCAACTTCAGCAGGCTCGAAATAATCTGCAAATTGTTTTTGACTCGATGGTGAATTTCCTTGAGCAGAACTTCTTTTTCTTTTAACGATGCCTTGATTTGTGACTCCGCTTGTTTCCGTTCAGTAAGTTCGGCTTGTAATTGCTGATATAATTCAGATTGTAGGATGGCGATCGCTACATGAGTTGCCAACTGCTTCAGCAAATCAACCTCAAACTGCCGCCAATACCTTGGTTGATCACAATGATAAGCACACAAAAGCCCCCATAATTTTTCTCCTTGTATAATGGGAACCACTAAATTAGCTCTGATGTCAAACACCGCCAAGATATTAATGTGGCATTGAGTTAATCCCGCTCTATATATATCTTCAGTGACTTGAATGCGCCCTTCTTTGTATGAATCTATATACTCTGTCGCAAAGCAATTGTCTTTAACTGTGCTTCCTAATGCAGGTTGCCAACCGGGGGCTACAGATTCTACTACTACAGTACCACTCAAGTCAGGATTAAGGTGGTAGATAATCACGCGATCGGTTTGCAGAAACTGCCGCACTTCGTTTACCGCAGTCTTAAGAATTTCATCTAAATTGAGAGACTCCCGAATCCGCAGGGCAATCGTAGCTAACAGCCGATTGCGCTCAAGTTGCTCTACCACTTCCTTTGTGCTTTTATCATTTGGTAGTGGTGCAGCGTTAATCTCCTTCTCAACCTCGGCTTTTTCAACTTCAAACTGCTCGATATCGCGGTGTAGTCGCTCTAATGTGCTATAAATTTCTGCTAGAGGCAGACTTTGCAGAAAGCTGGTTGGGGTAAAGATACCTAATACTTCCCCTGGCTTTTCCCACACTAATAATTGTTGTGTATAACTTTGCTGCATTTCCCAACTGGCAACCAGCGCTGCATCTGTAGGAAGCACAGACAATAAAGGTGTCCTCATGATTGTCTGTGCCTGCATCTGGGATAAATCTAGTTGCAGAGCCTGAAGCTGCACCAAGTCGCCCTCAGTAACAATACCTACTGGCAATATATCGTTTTCCGAGTCGGCTTTGGTAATTACCACATAACTAGCTTGCTGTTCTGCCATCAGTTGAGCTAAGCTCAGCGCTGAAGCACTCACGAGTGCATAAATAACCGGAGTGTGAGCTACCTCTGCTACAGAGCGCAATTTCAGTAATTCAGGTGGTAACGCTTGCCGAATCCTTTCAAGTGTAACAATTCCTACCAGTTGATGCCGAGAGTCTAAAACAGGCAGGTGACGGATTTGATGCTGGCGCATAAGTGACAGTGCGGTGAAAACATCAGCCTCAGATTCATTCACGGCAACAACTGGCGACGTCATCACTGCGGAAATCTTCACTTGTGCTAAATTTTCTCCTTTAGAAGCTATTACCTTGACAGCATCTCTTTGAGTAAACACTCCGATTAACTGCTCTCCTGCCATCACCAAGACACTACTGGCTCTTGCCTCGCTCATCAGAGCCAACTCTAGCGGTAACTTTAAACCAGGAAGTACGCAACCGCTAAAGGCTTTGCCCATCATGGTGATGACATCCGTCAATAGTGTATCAGGAGTCACGGTCAGAGGGCGAGGATCGATCGCAGACTTTAAACTAAGCAAAGCGCTGGGTGAGGGATTATTTTGCATGATGAATCTCTGGCTGAGTGCCAAGCACGAACAGCAATTCCAGGGTAGCCAGTTAATTAGGAAACGCCATCAAGCGGCTTAACCGCCCAAGTAGTTTGCGTCGCACGCGCAATTGCTAGCGTCTGTTATTGCTTTATTCCCTAGGATAGATGTTGCTGTGTAATAAATCAATGGGTTTATCAGCCAACTCGATCTAAATACTGGTTGACATCCTCAACCACGCGAGTTAGTTCTGCTTCGGTAGTCAAGCGAATGCGCTCATCTCGCACAGTTAATAAAACTTTAGCAGCAAAAGGTGTCGGCCAGATATTGGGATTGCAGAAAATCTCTAGAAACACATCACCAGTATATTGATATTCGATCGGTTTCTGGGGATTGGGTTTTTTGGCAGCGCCACCGATGGCAGCTTGGGCACTGATAGCTTTGAGGCGTTGCATCAATTCATCAAGGGCGGTTTTTAAATCCCTGGCAGCTTGGGGAGTGAAGCTAAAGGAGACGGAACCATCTACTAGATTGAGCATCAGTTGTGGGGACATGAGCAATTAATCCTAAAATCCGGCAAATTTAATGTTACCTGCGAACAGATATTAGCTTAGCAAGGACTAATGTTAGGAACATAGTTTTCCACAATATCAGGTATTTTTCCACAGGATTTTGCGAGTTTTCCACAAAAGTTAAACAAATCTGGTTCCGTGGTGGCTAAAATTTATGTTAACAGGACTTACGCACGGCTTCTATATATAGCGGGTTCGTAGGGGCAAACCCCCTGTGGTTGCCCCTATATATGCTATGACGAGGGTCGAGTGTCAAATTATAGCAACCGCCAAGGCGGTTAAGCCATTCTTTCAATCTCACGCTCCTGTCACAGTAAGGGCTTTACTCCTGACTCCTGACTCCTGACTCCTGCTATAAGACAGCTGTTTCCCCCCTTCTCCCTTGATGGGAGAAGGGGTTGGGGGATGAGGGTGAAAAAGCCCGAACTTTTTAGGTAAAATTGCGGTAGTACCTTTAGTGCAATGCTTCCATGTCCCCGATCGAATCTGCCCCCTTTTCCCCTGAAGAAATTGCTGCTGAAGGTCTTACGCCTGAAGAATATGCCGAAATCGTCAAACGCCTAGGGCGCGATCCCAACATTGCTGAACTGGGTATGTTCGGCGTGATGTGGTCGGAGCATTGCTGCTACAAAAACTCCCGCCCCCTACTTAAACAGTTTCCCACAGAAGGCTCACGCATCCTCGTCGGGCCTGGAGAAAACGCCGGAGTTGTAGACCTAGGCGACGGGTTGCAACTAGCATTTAAAATAGAATCTCACAATCACCCCTCAGCCGTCGAACCATTTCAAGGAGCAGCTACGGGAGTAGGTGGCATCCTACGAGATATTTTTACAATGGGTGCGCGTCCCATTGCCCTATTAAACTCCCTGCGCTTCGGTTCCCTGGAAGATGCCCGCACTAAGCGCCTGTTCAGTGGTGTGGTATCTGGAATAAGTCATTATGGTAATTGCGTCGGGGTACCCACAGTCGGCGGTGAAGTCTATTTCAATCCAGCATATTCCAGCAATCCTTTGGTAAATGTGATGGCACTGGGGTTGATGGAAACCTCAGAAATCGTCAAATCCGGGGCTTCAGGTATTGGCAATCCGGTGCTGTATGTTGGTTCTACCACTGGCAGAGATGGTATGGGTGGCGCAAGCTTTGCTAGTGCCGAACTTAGTGATAAATCACAAGAAGATCGCCCAGCAGTGCAAGTAGGAGATCCTTTTCTAGAAAAATCTCTGATAGAAGCTTGTCTAGAAGCATTCAAAACTGGGGCAGTTGTCGCAGCGCAAGATATGGGAGCGGCTGGCATCACTTGTTCTACCTCGGAGATGGCAGCGAAAGGTGGTGTGGGGATTGAACTGGATTTAGATCTCATCCCGGTGCGAGAAACTGGAATGGTGCCTTATGAGTACCTGCTGTCTGAATCTCAGGAGCGGATGTTGTTTGTTGCACACAAGGGGCGGGAACAGGAATTAATTGATATTTTCCACCGCTGGGGGTTACATGCGGTAGCGGCAGGTACGGTAATTGCAGAGCCAATTGTGCGAATTCTATATCAAGGCAAGGTGGCGGCAGAAATACCTGCAACTGCTTTGGCAGATAATACCCCAATTTATCACCGGGAATTGCTAGCTGAACCACCAGAATATGCCCGTATTGCCTGGGAATGGACGCCTGATTCTCTACCTGCCTCTACCACTGCGGGAATTCAAATCTCAGGAAGCTGGAAAACTTGGAATGACATCCTGCTAGAACTTTTGGATACTCCCTCTATTGCTTCTAAAAGTTGGGTTTATCGTCAATACGATCATCAGGTGCAAAACAATACTGTAATTTTACCTGGTAACGCTGATGCTGCTGTGGTGCGATTACGTCCCCTTGCAGATTCCTCCAATGCCAAATCGGCAGTCGCAGCAACCGTAGATTGTAATGCCCGTTATGTCTATCTTGACCCTTACGAGGGAGCTAAGGCGGTGGTAGCAGAAGCAGCTCGTAATCTTAGTTGTGTGGGAGCTGAACCTTTAGCAGTTACTGATAACCTAAATTTTGGTAATCCAGAAAAACCTGTCGGCTACTGGCAACTAGCATTAGCTTGCCGAGGCATAGCAGAAGCTTGTCGAGAATTGGGCACTCCTGTCACTGGTGGGAATGTCTCTCTCTACAACGAAACTGTGGATGCTACTGGTACCCCTCAGTCGATATATCCTACGCCTGTTGTCGGTATGGTGGGGTTGATTCCGGATCTTACCAGGGTTTGTGGTCAAGGTTGGCAAGCAGAGGGAGATTTAATTTATCTACTGGGGCAGCGACTGGATGATGCCACAGGTGGGGTGACTCTGGGAGGCTCGGAGTATCTGGCAACAATTCACGGGCTCGTTACTGGTAAGCCGCCGATAGTGGATTTTGACTTGGAGCGTCGCGTGCAAGCTGCCTGTCGGTACGGTATCCGCCAAGGTTGGGTGCTATCGGCTCATGACTGTGCTGAAGGTGGGCTGGCGATCGCTCTTGCTGAATCCTGCATATCGGGAAAAAAAGGAGCTGACATCTACCTAGGGTCAGATTTATCACGCCCTTGGCAGGAAATTTTGTTCGGCGAGGGAGGGGCGCGAATAATTGTTTCCGTGGCATCACCACAAGCCGCTAGCTGGGAAACATTCTTACAGGAACAACTCCAGAAAAATTGGCTTCAAATTGGTCAAGTGGGTAATCCCCTAGCTAATTTACGGGTTTTTACGGGTGACGACGATACCTTAATCAACGTTAGCATGAAAGATATGAGCGATCGCTGGTGCAATGCTCTTCCGAGGCGTCTGGCAGTTTAATCAAAAGTTCTGCTGGCTCCATTGCGATCGGCCGTGAGTTACATTGTAATAGTAGTATTAATTAAAAATTATTAAGCTGGATTAATTTTTATAACTTACTAGCGATCTTTCAGAGTCAACCATCCAGATTAGGAGTGAAGTCGTAGCATGATCCCCAACCAACCTCCATCCTCTGACGAGTATTTGGCTGTTACCACAGAAACGCCACCAGATAAGCCAGAGGAAGCCTGTGGTGTTTTTGGAATCTACGCCCCAGAGCAAGATGTTGCAAAACTAACCTATTTTGGTCTTTATGCCCTGCAACACCGAGGTCAGGAGTCAGCTGGAATTGCTACCTTCGACGGAGAAAAGGTATTTCAACATAAAAACATGGGGCTAGTGTCCCAGGTTTTCAACGAATCAATTTTAAGTGAATTACCTGGAAATCTGGCTGTTGGTCATACACGTTACTCTACGACAGGTTCGAGTCGCGTTGTCAACGCTCAGCCAGCTATGGTGGCAAGCCGCTTGGGAACGCTGGCTTTAGCACACAACGGTAATCTTGTCAATACCCCCCAACTGAGAGAAGAGTTGCTAAAGCGCAACTATAACTTGTTAACGACTACGGATTCAGAATTGATTGCTTGGGCGATCGCGGAAGAAATTAACAACGGACACTCCTGGTTAGATGGAGCAATTCGTGCTTTTAATCGGTGTCAGGGAGCTTATAGTCTAGCGATAGGTACCCCAGCAGGCTTGATGGGCGCACGCGATCCCAACGGGATTCGTCCCTTAGTGATTGGCACCCTCGGCAATAACCCTCAGCGCTACGTCATAGCTTCAGAGACTTGTGCCTTAGACATCATCGGTGCAGAATACCTGCGAGACGTGGAACCCGGAGAGTTAGTTTGGATTACAGCAGACGGTATGGCTTCCTTCCACTGGGCGAAGCAACCACAGCGGAAGCTCTGCATCTTCGAGATGATTTACTTTGCTCGCCCTGATAGCGTCATGCATGACGAGAGTTTGTATAGCTATAGGCTGCGACTAGGGCGTCAACTTGCCAAGGAAGCTCCCGTTGTCGCTGATATTGTCATCGGTGTGCCGGATTCAGGTATTCCAGCAGCCATTGGCTTTTCTCAGGAATCTGGTATTCCCTACGCTGAAGGTTTAATTAAAAATCGCTACGTTGGTCGCACCTTCATCCAGCCTACCCAGAAGATGCGTGAGTCTGGTATTCGCATGAAGCTTAATCCTCTCAAAGATGTCTTGGAGGGGAGAAAAATTGTGCTTGTTGATGATTCCATTGTTCGGGGCACCACCAGCGGCAAACTGGTTCAAACCCTGCGCGATGCAGGTGCAGTTGAGGTACACATGCGAGTTTCATCACCGCCAGTAACTCATCCCTGTTTTTATGGCATTGACACCGATAGCCAAGACCAATTGATTGCTGCTACTAAATCAGTTTTAGAAATTGCACAGCAAATTGGCGTTGACTCTCTAGCTTATCTAAGCAAGGATGCTATGGTTCAAGCTACCCAATATGACCCCAATAGTTTCTGCTCTGCCTGTTTCACTGGTAACTACCCGATTCAAATTCCGGAACCGATCAAACGCTCTAAGTTGCTCCTAGAAGCTGTCAGCTAAATCCTCTGGTAATCAGAGCGTCGGGCTTCCTAGAATAATTGTAGATTGCCTCTATATATAGTGGTTTGTAGGGGCAATCATAGGGTAAGGGAAAGGGAAAGGGAAAGGGAAAGGTAAGAATTCACCCTTTCCCTCTCCCTCTTTGGTTGCCCCTATATGTGCCCAGTGTGCTACAGTACTGTATAATATGAGGGTTGTTAATTGGAAAACTCTTTGTTATGACCAGAGATGAACTTGCTGCTAAGGTTGCGTCAAGACTATCATTGTGGGTGGATTACATAAAATATGAAAACATTCTCCCGTCTAAAAGATTAGTAGAGGACTTAGGTATGGAGCCACAACAATTCATGAATTTGTTGAACAAGCTTGAACAAGAATTTAAAGTTAAATTTAGCGACGAGGAAATGTCAACAGTACTGAATAAAGACGTCACTCTTCTAAAGTTAGCTGATTTACTACTTACGAAAAATGTAGAGTTCTAAATCTGGATGAGGGCGGCAGCCCTCTTTATTTATCTTTTGCCCATAGGTGTTTCCCCACTGCCCCGGGGTATCGGCACAAAGGAGAGCAGGGATGTTAACTCATCATTCTTGATTTGGTGAGCGATCGCGCTCAAAGGAATATAATTCAGGTGCAACCGGATATGATATTACTCAAATATTCGCTGGAGTTCATCTACAGTATTTGCCGTCTTGATACCTTCTTGAATTGCCAGTAATAGCTCAATATTTTCAATCTGAGATATCGACGGCATCAGTCGTAACCCAACAGATCCAAATTTTAGTTCTAAACCCAATTGAATCCCTGACATCAGCCCTTGTCGCAGCCCTCGTGCCTCTCCTCGTGCCTCTCCTCGTGCCTCTCCTCGTGCCTCTCCTCGTGCCTCTCCTCGTGCCTCTCCTTGTGCCTCCCCTCGTGCCTCCCCTCGTGCCTCCCCTTCCTGCAAAATTTCTTGATACCAAGGAGATTCCCGCAAAACAGCCATATCCCACCTCATTATTTGTTGAACTAACGGAATTTCTAATACGAAGCTAGCAAAAAATGCTAACAATGGTTCCAACTCGCTCAACTGCTCATTGGCTCGTAACAGTTGTACTGCTCGCTGTACTATAGGTGCTTCCCCACCGCCCCGGAGTATCGGCACAAAGGGGAGCAAGGATGTTAACTCCTGTCTAAAGACTATCTCTGCGTCTACTTCCCAAAGATTTATTACCCGATAGTCTTGACGCGCCTGCAACCCTAGAATTTCAGACTGATAGCTCGTAGCTATAGCGGACGATGCCGATGCCGATGCTGGTAAAATATTAATCAGCACCGGATAAACTGGGGAATCAAAGCGCTCTTCTGCCAGTCCAGCATAAGCCCTCATTCGCCGAGGCATCCGGGAGTTGTAACGTAATTGTAACTCACTAATTACCAGGAAATCACCCACCTGCGGACTGTAAGCTCTGACTACGACATCGCTCTCCCTACCAATCCACTGAAATTCTGAACTGAGGATATCTCCAGCTACCACATCGGAGAGCTGTGTTACCCATTTTACCCAGGCATCCGGTGCTAAACTAATTAGACGCTTGCCTCCGATATCTGCTTTTTTAGGCATCTTAACTGGCTCTCCCGTACTTAGACTCAATGTGCCTGCTCAAGCTCTCAGCAGATTTTAAACTAAAAAACAGAGCTTCCCAGTTATTAGGACTGGAACTTTCTCCCTCTTTTACCTCAAACGTAACATAGCAAGCTTTGGTTTGTTTGAGCGCCTGTACGCATAATTCCGCAATATCTTCTCGGCTTACTTTGCCTTTGATATTGTCACCTTGCTCAAAAATTAACTCTTTGCCGCCTGGTCCTTCTGTCAATGCACATGGTCTAATAATGGTGTAAGGCAAACCACTTTCCCGTACACTATCTTCTCCCCGCAACTTCCAAGTGAGGATACCCCCCAATTGCTCGTTCATTCTCACTGCGGGCGGTTCTTCTTCTATATTAATGCCAGGTCGTCCCGGACGAGTTACACCCGCTGAACTTATCATCACAAACTGGGGTAATTTTACTGCCCCATAAGCTTTGATGGATTCTACTTGTAAAGCAAAGCTACCTGGCTCAAAGTGTGGGTTCAATCCTCCGTCATACTCAAACTTACTCAGCATTAGCTGGAATGCGCTAATTTTACTGGGATTCAATGGTTCAGCAGATGGTAGGGTTTTGGCGCGAAAAACTGGGATAAAGTCAGCAAAGGGAATGCGAACGGTTATCAAACTGTTGTATGCAGTATCGAAAGAATAAGAATAAGCAACCCCATCCCATTTAGCCTCTGTACGCAGAATGCATTTATAGCGATTGCCGTCTCCTTTGACGCGCAATTCCACACCCTCATAGCCAGTTAAATTGAAAGGTGGCTCAAAGTTGCGGGTTCTGACTGAGACAAAGCCGCCGGAGTTGGCAGTTGACACGTTACCAGTAAATAAAGCGCTGTTGTCTATCAGTCGGATGGTACTTTCACTCACACCACCCATTACCACGTCATCCACTGCGCCCCAACTGTCTTTGAGTTCAGACGAGGGGTTAGTAAAATCGAAAATAACTTTTTCTGTGGCTGTACTTAGATGATTGGCAGCAGCTTTTACCAGGTTCTTTACTCCCTGATACTCTACATTTTCCGGAGTATCCCCCACGACTTCTGGCTGGTAAAATTTGATACCTTGATAATACTTAGCCCGCTCCGGTGTGTCTCCCTCTACAGGCTGTACCCTTGCGCCTGTGCAACATATCACAGCAGTGACGTTTTGCATCAGTGTCGGAGTCAAGGTTTCTGGTTTGGTAATGTCAGCTTGGACTAATTCGACGTTATCACCAAGAATTTCCCTGGCTCTGGCGGTATCTCTCACCAGCGCCAGCACATTATAACCCCGCCCCAGCAGTCGTCGCACTACTCGCGCCCCCAAACCGCCCGTAGCTCCAGCTACCAGTATTACTCCCACGCCCTTATCTCCTGCGCCCATTATGTCTTTATTATGCTTGGTACCACCTTGCAGCAATCGCTGTAGGCAGTTAAAGAAAGGGATAACCTCGAAATAAGCCAGGGTTTGGATAAATCTGCCAAAATCCCATTTAGAGCGATCGTTTTGATTGGACATTTTTTCCTAACCGACTTTTTTAATCCACTTCTTAATCCTAACCAAAGCGATCGCGCCGTAGACTTATTCGCTCTTCTGTCTACGGATGGATGACATTTTTATAAAATTAACCTGCCTTAAGTTCAAAAATCTTCTCGATCGCATCCTCTACAGCCTTATCTGGCGTAGAAGCTCCAGAAGTAATCCCCACCACAATTGGTCCCTCTGGCAGCCAATTTTCAACTATTTCCAAATCTCTTCCCAATGGCTTATGTTGTATCCGATTTCCTGGGCCAATCCGATCGGCGCTGTCAATATGATAAGAAGGAATACTCCGCTGAATAGGAATTTCTTGCAGGTGAGTGGTATTGGAAGAGTTGAAGCCACCAATCACCACCATCAGATCTAGTTTTTCTTGAACCAGTTTAAACATGGCATCTTGTCGCTCTTGAGTGGCGTCGCAGATGGTATTGAAGCTTTGGAAGTGCTGGTTTAATTCGATTGGACCATATTTTTTTAGCATAGTGCGCTCAAACAGCTTGCCGATTTCTTCAGTCTCGCTTTTGAGCATCGTCGTCTGATTAGCAATCCCAACCTGCTCTAAATCCTTGTCAGGATGGAACCCAACTGAGCAAGCGCTCACGAATTTCGCCATGAATTCGTCGTGATTACCGCCATTGAGAATATAATTACAGACGTATTCAGCTTGTTCCATATTTAGCACCACCAGGTACTTATCAGCAAAGGAACTGGTGGCAATTGTCTCGGCGTGGTTATACTTGCCGTGGATGATGGAAGTGCAACTGCGTTTTTTGTGCTTTTCCACCGTATTCCAAACTTTGGAAACCCAAGGGCAGGTGGTATCGACAATCGTGCAACCCAATTCATTAAGCAGTTGCATTTCCTGAACACTCGCTCCAAACGCTGGTAAAATTACCACATCATTGGCGGCGACGACAGAAAAGTCTTTTTTGCCTGACTCCACAGAGATGAACTCAACCTGCATTTCGCGCAAACGCTGGTTTACAGAAGGGTTGTGAATAATTTCGTAGGTAATCCAAATCCGCTGGTTAGGGAAATGCTGGCGGGTTTCGTAAGCCATCGTCACGGCTCGCTCGACGCCCCAACAAAAGCCAAACGCTTCTGCTAACCGGATGGTAACATCACCTTGTCGCAGGGTATAATTGTTTTCCCGGATTTGCTTAATCAGGTTACTTTCATATTCCGACTTGAGGACACCACTGACTTCTGCTTCATAGCCGAACCCTTTGCGGTGGTAATTCTCGGAATGGTGGAGCGATCGTTTAAAAGCTTTAGTATCCATAGGGCGAAACAACTATCCTTGCAGGTGCTTGATTTCCCCTTAATTTTGACACTTCCCGGTCTAAAAATACGGAGATTCTTGGTTCGACGAGTCAACTTGCCCCCCTTCGTGTCGCGCTATCCAAAGGATCTCGCGCGGTGGCTTTCAAGAACCCGTCTTTTTTAGGTAAAGTGTTTGGTCTAAAACCTGAAGCGCAGAACGCCAAACTAAGTAGCCTAGATGATTAAGGTGCAAGCCATCAGTAGTCAGATAAGGTGCTAAATCGCCTTTTTCGTCGCTAAATAGGGGATACAGGTCAAGATATCCGATCCCTTCTGTGGCGGCGAGAGCAGCTAACCGTCGGTTGAGTTCACGAATCCGCTGGTTGGGAATAGCTAGCAGGTTTGCGCCTCCTTCCCTCAAACTAACTGCTCTGTGGGGCAAAATCGACTGAAAGATAATCTGGGATTGGGGATGAACCCGCCGGAGATACCGGATAATTTGTTGCTGGTAAGCTAAAATATTTTCGTCTGTTTCCCCCCGGAGTAGGTCATTGATGCCAATCATGACAAAAATGATTTCAGGCTGAGTTTTGTCAAACAAAGTTAATCTTTTCAACAACCCAGCAGCAGTCTCCCCAGAAATTCCTTGATTGAGCCAGTGTCGCTCTGGCGGCAACAATTCCGGAGGAAACCACATAGTCAGCGAATCCCCAGCGAGTACAGTTAAATGTTCGGGCTTTGCTGCTGCCGTTACCTTAGCTTCCTGTCCTACCCTGGCAACCCAATCTTCGTAATCCATATGCTGGCGTAACTTGAAAACAGGTTTCGGAGCTAGTGTGTTACTAAAAAGGTGAATTTGAGTTAATCTATTGCCACAAATATTAGGAGCGAGGCAGTATCCTAGCAGCAAGAGGATGACTGCGCCCGTCAATAACCCACTAGCTGCTAAGGATAAAAAAGCCCAAGCAGGTATGGTGCTACCTTTAAACCTCACAAAGATGAACTACCTGCTACCAACCCTCACCTAAAGATCTCCGGGAGTGTGTCAGACACCGTGTTTTAAACGGGGATGAAACATCTGCTGATTTATGGTAATCCATTTTACTTTTGTAGTACAATATAATTCAAATCTTACCCAAACTGCCTAGCTACGTTATAGCATAGGCTTTGGTTTGGGCGGGGCAGTTGATTAAAAGCTTAATGCTAAGGGTAAACTACCCCGCCTATCTCAAAGCGCATAGACGCTAAGCGCGTTCTTGACCACCGTAGTTACTCATACCTAGCCCAGAAGCAAACTCTTCTCCATAACCTTCTTCACCATGTTCACTAATATCCAAACCTTGTTCTTCGGCTAAAGGCTTGACTCGCAGATCCATGACTGCCCCCAGAATTTTGAGGATTACAAAGGTGCCTAGAGCCGCCACAGCATAGGTGGCTGCGACGCTTGCCAACTGTACACCCATTTGTCCGAAATTACCGTCAATCACACCCAGTGCGAGCACCTGATCCTTATCTTTAATAGTGTTATTGACGGCGTTGGTTGCAAAAACGCCCGTTAGCAGTGCGCCTATAGTTCCACCAACACCGTGAACGGGATAAGTATCCAGAGAGTCATCAAACTGTAATTTAGCTCGCCAGCTAACAGCAAAGAAACAGCAAACAGATGTGATTGAACCGACGAGAATAGCGCCAATGGGCGTTACATAACCTGATGCTGGAGTAATGCCTACTAGCCCTGCTAGAAAGCCAGTGGCAATCCCAAGAGCCGTTGGCTTACCTCTAAGCACCCACTCTATAATCGTCCAGGTAAGACCAGCAGCAGCAGTAGCCACCATCGTAGCGATAAATGCCACAGCAGCCAATGAACCTGAGGCTAAAGCACTACCACCGTTAAAGCCAAACCAGCCAAACCACAACAGCCCAATTCCTAGTAAGACGAAAGGAATGTTATGGGGTGAAGCTGGTTGTTCTGGATAGGTTTTGCGCGGACCAAGCATCCAAGCTGCCACTAAAGCAGAAACACCAGAACTGATATGTACGACTGTACCCCCAGCAAAGTCTAGAGCGCCCACAGGAGTCAGAGTACCAAGCCAGCCGTGACCCCAAACCCAATGAGCCAAAGGACAGTAAATAACGGTAGACCAAATGAGGATAAACCAGAAGTATGCCTTAAAACTAATCCGCTCCACAATTGCTCCTGAGATCAGGGCGGGAGTGATCACGGCAAACATCATCTGGTAGACCATATGTACTTGATGGGGAATCGTCCCCGCATAACCAGCTGGATCTGGTTTGTCGAAGGCGACATCTTTCAAAAAGAGCCACATCCCTCCACCAATAAAGGGATTGGAAACATAACCAGGGGCTTCTTTTGTTATTTCAAAGGGCGCAAAGGCTAGACTATAGCCCCAAAGCACCCAGGTAACACCTACTACTGCCATCAAAATCAGGCTCATCATCATGGTGTTGAGGACGTTGCGCTTGCGCACCAGTCCTCCATAGAAAAACGCCAGCCCCGGAGTCATCAAGAGTACAAGTGCTGACGAGACTAACATCCACGCGGTATCGCCAGTATCTATGGGAGACTTAGTCTCTTCAGCTATGGCACTGCCCATTAGAGGGCCACCAAGTAAGCAAAGGCTAATTAGCCCTATAAACAGAACCTTCTTCAACACCTGTTTTCTGCCTTTAATACTAAAGCTTGATAAGAAATGTTCTTAATTGAAGTAATAATTACTAGGTAATTTCTGTATCAGAGTATACTGTTAGGACTTACGCACACTGGGCACACTAGGCACACACAGGGGGATTGCCCCTACGAACCCGCTATATTATAGAGGCAGTGCGTAAGTCCTGACTATTAGGCGAACTTGAATGTGTACTCCATGTTTGGAGTAAGCACTTTAGAGCTTACTCCAAACATCAAGTGGCGTAATTCCTACTAGGTTTAAGCAATGGTGCGTGCTAGTAGCACAGGGCAGCTAGCATGAACCCGGACATAGTCCGATAGGGAGTTTCCCAGTAACCGATCTAAATCTGGTAAACTTTTAGCCATTGAGGGACGGCGATCGGGAGAACCGAGCATTAACAGGTCTATATTCAGGTCTTCTGCTAAAAGACAGATTTGTTCACCTGCTCTGCCGTTAGCAGTCACACAGCGATAGTTAATTCCCAGCTTTTTCGCTTCGGCGACTGCGGGTGCAAGTATAGGGTCTTGTTCGGGTTGAGCTGTTGATATTTCTTGGCCTTTTTCTGACAAGGGGGGGTTGATGTGAACCAGAAATAGCTGTGCGCCTTTAAGATCTTTTAGCAGGAAAAATGCCAGTTTCAAACAGTTTTTAGCGGCATCAGAGCCATCCATCGCTACCATAATGCGGTAGATTTTTTTGACGTAAACATCGTCTCTCACCAACAACATAGGGCGAGAAGTTAACTGGAAGACGTACTGACTGATTGAGTTTTTTAAAATTGATTCTAGGCGCTTGAGCCCCCGCGAACCCATAATAATCAGGTCAGAATTTTCTTCCTCAGCAACTTCGCGGACTACATCTTTGGGGTCTCCCTGTTTTAGCCTAACGTTGACTTGCTTCGGGTCTAAATTCACGCTCTGAACGGCTGACGCTAGAATTTTACCCCCTTCTTCTAACTTAGCAGACATCGCATCAGCGGTGGCTTGGGGAGGTACAACGTGCAAAATGGTGACATATGCTTGTTGGATGGCAGGAACTTCCATCAACATTTTGAACATTTCTTCACATTTTCCCAAGCCAGCGACGGCTATCAAAATTCTTTGAATCATTACTTTAGTTTTTGTTAGTTCTTAGTAGTACGGAAACGTATTTAATTGTATTGTAATTTACAGATATTTTGTAAAAGCTTAACAATTTATAACCAATTTTCGCAACATTACTTAATCAGGGCTTACGCAGACTGGGCACATATAGGGGCAACCACAGGGGGTTTGCCCCTACTCACCCGCTATATATAGAGGCAGTGCGTAAGTCCTATTAATAATAGTGTAGCGTCAGTGCCCCCCTGCTCCCCTGCTC
>CASBRB010000503.1 GCA_949127975.1 Oscillatoriales cyanobacterium PMM_0019
CCCTTCTCCTACCCACCCCCAGCCCCTCCCAGGAGGGGAGCAGGGAGAAGGGGAGAAAGAGAAGAAAAGCCAAAACTCAAGTGCCATTCGCCCTAGGACTACTCTCCACGCATGAATAGACTAAAAGCTGCTGCATAATGGTATAATACAACGATTGGTGAGCCTGGAGATAAGTACGAACAAGAGGCAGATAGGGTAGCTGCAAAGGTTGTAAACCAGATTAATGCACATGTAAGCAACGAAACCCAACAACAAACCAAGAGTAATATTGTTGGGTAAGCAATGCCAATCTTAATTGCTCGACTTGATGAAGATAAGGAGGAAACTATGAACGTTAAAGATTATCCCTTTGCTCAAGAATTGATTACCGATACCCAAGGTCATATCCTGAAAGTAGTCATCAATGTTCAGGACTATGAACGTATGATTGAAGTTATTGAAGATGAAGAACTCTATCGGGCCATGATGGAAGTTAAACAGGAAACTCCCTTAAGTTTTAAGGAAGCATTAACAGAACTAGAAAAAGAATGAAAACTGAGTATCTTCCTACCTTTATCAAGGAGCTTAAAGCTTTAAAAAGTACGCCTGTTTACACCAGCATTAAAAATTTTGCTTTTCAGGATATTCTAACCTGTCAAAATCTCAGCGATATCAGCAAAATTAAAAAAATAAAAGGAGAAGATAATGCCTATCGAATCCGTGTTGGTGATTATAGAATTGGCTTTTTCATAATAGGCGATACTATTACTTTCTCTCGCGTTCTCCATCGACGATAATTTTATCGTTATTTTCCCTAATTTACTGTATTAGTGCGATCGCTACCCTTCAAAGTGGACTTCAAAGTAGAAAGTATATCCATATATAGGGGTAACAACAGGGGGGATTACCCCTTTTCCCATAAGTGCTAGTAGAGGATAAATGCCCAAAAAAATCAGAGAATTGAAACAGATATTACAGCAGGCAGGATTTATACTATTACCTAAACGTGGCAAAGGCAGCCATTCTTACTGGGTTCACCCACGCTGGTTAAAGCCTGTAGTAATCTCTGGGAAAGATGGCAAAGATGCAAAGCCATACCAAGAAAAAGATGTCATCGAAGCGTTAGAAGAACTAAAGCAGTTAGAACAAGAGGATAAACAATGAAATATAGTATTTTAATTCAATGGTCTGAAACTGATAGCGTGTATGTTGCGAGTTTACCTGAGTGGGGAAAATACGCCCGCACGCACGGCGAGACTTATGAAGAAGCACTTGAGAATGCTAAGGAAGTTTTAGAAGACTTGATATATGGTTATGAACAGACTGGTAAAACTATGCCAGAACCACAAATGCTACAGGTAGCCTGAGCGCTACCCTTCAAAGTGGAAAGTATATCCATGTACTCATGGGTAGGTATTCTGCTGGTTTTTGATAAAAATACTCTATTTTTAATTTTTGTGCTTCTCCAGCTTCTTAACTAAGTGCCATTCGGCTTTAGCCCTGACTACGAACGGCTTGTAGTGAGGACTTTAGTCCTTACTACCTTCGGCTTATGCGTAAGTCATAAAAGGGCTAAAGCCCTCACTACGAACGGCTTACCCTAGCCTAGATGTGGTGGCTGTAGTTCCTGCAAAATGGTAAATCTCACATGATTAATGGATAAGTCACCAATAGAAACTTCATGCTTATTCAAGGGTGTACCCTGGCTGGTTACGGTTTCAAATGTGATGCCTTTACCCATTTCCGCGTGATACCAAGCCAACCCCATGAAAAACCGCGATGGATAGGGACCACGTTCCACGACATCATCGGGGTTGGATTCCATTGGCAACCAGCCAAATCCGGGCACATAGAACTCCATCCAAACATGATTAAAGTCGGGTTGCAGGGGTATGCCCAACTTGTCAGACTGGAGAGGACATTTGTAACGTCCAACGGTGCGGCAGGCAATGCCATTTAATCGCGCTAGGGCAAGTAAAATGCCTAGGTACTCGCCACAGGAGCCAACACCACGCTGTAGCGCCACGTCTGGGGTATCTATGTGAGGTTTAATGCCGTAAGAAAGCTGATCGTAAACGTAATTGCGAATTTTGTACATTTTTCGCAATATATTAGTTTCGGTGCCTGCAGCTTCTGTGGCAGCATTGCGGATAATCTCAGTATCCATTGCCAAATCATCATTATCCACCAGATATAACTCAGCAATATCGGGCGGTAAGGAAGGCAGATTTTCTACCTGTCGCGGTGTTAAGTGGTATTTAATACTCCAGACTTCCAACAAAGCTTTCCAGCCAAAGATACAGCGCTCACCAGGCTTGAGGGAGTCGAATTTAAACACCGCCACCCGTTGTCCGTTTTGCACTTCTTCCGTGAAAGGCTGCCCCACAGGCTCAACTTTCTTCACCTTTTGCCTATCGGTTTCGGCAGGCAAGGCAATGCGCCACTCAACTTCTGGTAATTCTACCTGCTTTAGAGGGGAAAGTTCTTCCACGTAAGACATTTCAATCAAATATCCAGTTGACAAGGCGTAACTGTTGGCTCTGTTATAGTGAAAGGACAGGGGGTGAATAAAAGTGCGATCGCGAAACTCTAGTTGATAATTCGGATCGGCGTTCGGGTTATCTCGGATGTAAGGCTCATCACCAGCATAAGCCACGTAGAGGACTTCCTGACCTGAAACGGAATCGGTGTGGAAAGCTAAGCCAGTAGGGCACTCAAAAGGCGTCAGCACGCTAAATAAAATCTTGCCAGTAGCTCGTTCTAGGCAGTAAACTGTTTGTTCAGTAAAGTCCGATACCCAAATTTCCTCTTCCTTAAGAGTTATATTCTCAAAACCGACGCCAGGAGTATAGAACCGGGTAATCTCCCGGCCAGTCTCGCGGTTAAAAATGAAAATGTACCCAGAGCGCTGAGATGTGACGTAAATGGTTGATTGCCACACAGCTATCCCATTGGCTGGGTAGGGCAATGTCAGCAGCAGGTGGGGGGTAGGATCGGCTAATGTGCAAGAATAGACACCGTTATCCTGAGTAAACCAGATGGTGTCTCCGGCTAGAGCCAACCCCGTAGCACCGATAAAAGCTTCTACATGATGGGGATTTAAGATAGTTGTATTATCGCTCAGGGGATCGATCTGCAACAGATATCCCTGGGTGTAGTCAATAGCAATTAATGAATCACCCCGAAACACCATGCCATATAGGGCAGCAGCGCCATAGGGTCTAATCGTGCGTAGCCAGGGATTCGCTTGGGGTGGAAGAAAGGCAGCGGGAGCGGGAATCATGTTTACGACCTACGAAAATATAATTAGGAGCCTGCAAAACGATGGTTGAGCGTTTACGATCCCCCAATGCTAGCAAATAGAAACAGAAAACGTTGCTCAGTAAGAACGTGTACATGATACTCTCCCCTCGCCATACGCCCATCCCCTCATCGCCAGAAAGTTGTCCCGCCTTAGACTGGTACAGTACTGTAGCACTGCCTCTATATATAGCGGGTTCGTAGGGGCAAACCCCCTGTGGTTGCCTAGTGTGCCCAGTGTGCTACAGTACTGTGGTAGCCAAAATTTTCACCATCTGATGTTGGGTTTCGTTCCTCAACCCAACCTACAACTACAACTTCGGCTTTATTCTGGGGCTTGTACCTGTACTTGGGTATAAGTGTATTTTCTGCTTCCCCACCTCCCCCAGATCGCTTAATACATAATCTTAGAGCACCGAAGGGAGTAAATTTGCTCCTGGTGGGTGGGAACCTTGGTATGGCTTAGACCATCTTTAAGAAAGGCTCCTCATTACAGAAACCGGTTTTATGATTATGACTCCGAATAATCGCTCTTTGGGCAAGATTATGTCAGGCGTAGTGTTGATGGTGCTTGGGGGTTGCGATCGCTCTTTAGCTTTGGCACTAGCTTGTTCGACGCTACAATTAATTCTGACTCGATTCCCGATAGTCGTTTCTTCAGTTGGCTGGGTGAAGTGCAGCGCATCCAAATTTTGAATAACGATAATTTTTTAATCGTACAGGGTGACATCCAGCTAACCCCCGATCCTCTTTTGCCCTCTCAGCAATTTGTGATTGGCGGGGCTCAATCCGTGAGGGGTTATCGGCAAAATATTCGTGCTGGCGATAACGGATTGCAATTTTCCCTTGAAGACCGCCTTACCGTAAAGCGAAATATAGCTGGTATTCCTACCATAATCTTAGCACCGTTTTTCGATCTTGGTTGGGTGTGGAACTCTAATAACCCCAAAAACCCATTACCAGATCAAACATTTTTAGCTGGTACTGGCTTAGGGATACTCTGGAATCCAATTCCCACCTTAAACATACGACTTGACTATGGTTTGCCGCTGGTTAATCTTAAAGATCGTGGCAGTAACCTGGAGGATAATGGTGTTTACTTTAGTATTAACTATCAACTTTGAGTAAAAATTGATAGTTGATGGTTCAGGACTTACGCAGGCTGGGCACACTGGGCACACACAGGGGGATTGCCCCTACGAACCGAATTATGTAGTGTAATTGCGTTTTTCTCGTTCCCAGGCTCTGCCTGGGAATGCTGTTTGGAGGCTCTGCCTCCACCAGTCGGGAACACCACCACGGGAGCAATCGGTGTTTTTTCTCGTTCCCAGGCTCTGCCTGGGAATGCTGTTTGGAGGCTCTGCCTCCACCAGTCGGGAACACCAACACGGGAGCAATCGGTGTTCAAACTCATTCCCTCCTTTAGCGATGGAACGAGAAACGAGTTGATTGGAGGCAGAGCCTAAGAGCCCTCGTTCCCAGGCTAGCGATGAACGAGAAGAAAGGTTACTCTTGTCACCTTGACAGGGCTAGCATATATAGGGGCAACCACAGGGGGATTGCCCCTACGAACCGAATTATGTAGTGTAGTTGCGTTGCGTCCTGTGGTTGATGGTTTTGGTCATGCTAGTTAAACGATGAGGTTTCCTATGGCTTATACATCCTCCAAAACCCTGACCTTCGATGAATTTATCACCCTTTACGGCGATAACCCCCGCTATGAACTGATTGACGGAGAACTGCGTGATATGGAACCTACAGGGCCTCACGAAGCTGTGGCAGGTAAGATTGCAGGTCGAATTTTCGTTGAAATTATCCATGCCAATTTGACGTGGATAGTACCTAAGAACTGCCTAATAAAACCTCCGGCTGCCGAAGCTACAGCCCTGCGTCCTGACGTAATTGTGCTTGATGAAGAGAAACTCGATCGAGAACCATTCTGGCAACGAGAACCCATTATCTGCAACGGCAGTAGTATAAAGCTAGTTATTGAAGTAATTAGCACAAACTGGCAGGATGACTATGCCAGAAAGGTTGAAGAGTATGCCCTTCTCGGCATTCCAGAATATTGGATTGTAGACTATCGAGGGTTAGGCGGCATCGCCTTCATCGGTAAACCTAAACAACCTACCTTCACCGTTTACCAACTGATTAGCGAACAGTACCAGCAGCAACAATATCGCCTGGGTGAACTGATTCGTTCTCCCCTTCTGCCCAACCTCCAACTTCGCTTAGATGACATACTTCCCAGAGAGTCATTTTCTTCTCTTTCTCCCCTTCTCCCTTGATGGGAGAAGGGGTTGGGGGATGAGGGTGATCATAAGTGACTGGAGATGCACCGACCTCGGCTTCAGAGTGACTGAGGCGATGTATTCTTGGATGGTGCAATCTCTGCCGTATTCCTCTGCTGTCTCCTGCCAACTTTCTAGTTCCTCCAGCGTTGGTTCCCAAGGACGATTAGCGTCGTACCCGAGTAGGGCGACACCGCCAGGGATCAAGGCAAATGAAGAACCGTCGAACTCGAACTCAGCAATATGGTGCTGAGTAGCACCAAGTCTATATAACTGGATAGAGCGAAAAGCAAAGCCGCTAGGCAATTCACGCACCAGCAACTTCGCCCAGTTCTACTGCTCGCTTGGCAACATCCGCTCCCACCTATCAAGAGTCAGTTGGCATCATATCAATTGCACTGCTACGAGTTAGTGCGTAAGTCCTGACTAAACTACCAAGGACTACCAACCATTGTAAAAGCTGCCCAGTAAGCAGGATGTGTCAAATCTTTGCTAGGCAAATTAGCCAGGGCAGGTGGCAGAGGCACATCCAAACGGGGAGTGTGCAGTTTTCCAGAGACGATACTCACTTGCCCTTTGAGCATTTCCAGTTGTGCCTGC
>CASBRB010000504.1 GCA_949127975.1 Oscillatoriales cyanobacterium PMM_0019
ATATATAGGGGCAACCACAGGGGGATTGCCCCTACGAAGCATATATAGGGGCAACCACAGGGGGATTGCCCCTACGAAGCATATATAGGCAACCACAGGGGGATTGCCCCTACGAAGCATATATAGGGGCAACCACAGGGGGATTGCCCCTACGAAGCATATATAGGGGCAACCACAGGGGGATTGCCCCTACGAACCGCTATATGTAGAGGCATGGCGTAAGTCCTGTTGCAGAGTCGCTGTTGGCAGAGGATAATACAGTAGCCTATCTTCGTTGAACTCGCATTATATCAATGCAACTAATAAAAGCCCTGAAAGACCAGTTTGACTTACCTGTGAAATTTTGGATCGTCGCTCTGATTGCATTTATTAACTCAATCAGTTTTACGATGATTATTCCAATTCTTTATCCCTACGCCAAACAATTTCACTTTACCGACTTTCAAGCTAGCCTACTAATAACGAGTTATGCCATATCCCAATTTTTAGCCACTCCCGTTCTCGGTCGATTTTCAGACTTTCTAGGACGTAAGCCACTACTCATTATCAGCTTATTGGGGACTGTGGTGGCTTCCTTGATTGCTAGTTTTAGCCCCTTTGCCTGGTTGCTGTTCGCATCTCGGATTTTGGATGGCTTAACGGGAGGAAATATGTCGATCGCGACGGCTGTAATAGCTGACACCACTACACCAGCAGAACGTCCCAAAGCATTTGGGTTATTTGATGCAGCATTTCGCATGGGATTTGTCACGGGACCTGCTATCAGTTTTTTTGCCTTAAAGTTGCCAAGGTTTCCGGGTGTCACCTCCTTGGGGATGAGTTTCTTTATAGCAGCCATAATTTCCATAGTTGCAGTTCTTTTGACCTGGTTTATGTTGCCAGAAACTCTGTCTGAGCGAGAAGAACTTCGCCTGAGTTGGCAAATGTTTAGGTTTGGCAAAATCTTTCAAGCCGCCAGAAGTCCAAAACTCGGTAGAGCGTTCGTGCTGACGTTTCTGAGTGGATTCACCTTTACAATCTTCACCTTTGCCTTTCAACCGTTCTTTCTGAACGTCCTCCACCAAGATGCTGAGAGACTAACTATTATGTTCATCCTCATTGGTGTCATAGGGGTGGTAACGCAACTTTTCGCCGTAGGGCCTCTGACGAAACGGTTTAATCTAGCGGATATTCTAGCTGTAGCGATCGCTGGACGAGCTGCCGTCTTTTTACTGATCCCGACTTTTCCGGTACTGCCGATATTCGTCGCTTTAGCGTGTATACTGGGTATCACTAATTCTTTTACCACACCCTTAATTAATGCTATCCTGTCTACTAATAGCACTAACCGCGAACAAGGTGAAGTTCAGGGGATTAATGCGTCCTACTTGAGTATTTCCAACGCCCTCGGTCCCGCATGCGCAGGATTACTCGTCAGCATTAGCTACAGCACTCCCTTCTGGGTAACGGGTATTTTAACGCTGTTAACGGCTGGTTTTGCCCTCAGTCTTAAATCGATCGTGAATTGCAGTAGTAGAGGTAATACTTAGAGCATCAGTCAAGTATCACAATCGGGGCTAAAAAACCCGGTTTCTGTGCGGGAAAGACGAGATTTCGTTTACTCCGAAAAGAAACAGGGTTCTTGGGATTGAAAGACCTGCGATCTAGTTATGAATGAGACGGAGTGCATTGCCAGGATATAATTACTGGCTATGGCATCAAGACTAATTCTCTACCACTTCTCTGACAGTTTCCACATCAATCTTTAAGCGTTGGGCAACTTCTTGAATGCTGAATCCTACTTCTAGTAGCAGAGGTACAATTTCTAATTTAGCCTGTAGTTTGCCCTGTTCAATCCCCTCTTGACGACCTTCTTGACGACCTTCTTGATAAACTCTGGTTTCTCTGAGTTCGCTTAGTCCTAGCATAGCTTCTATTTCCTCTCGACCTAAATTGGAAAATTTATAGACAACGATGGTTTCTATAAATTCTATAACTTTCTCCTGGATTATGGCATCTGTTATTTCTACTCTAGCTTGGTTTATTAGCTGTTGAGCGCGGTTGCCAGTTCTCTTGGGAGCCTCTACGACTAATTTCACCATGCCTATTCTCAAAGATTCCTCTGCGGCGGCTTCTATTTCATCCAGGTAAAAGCGGCGCACATGATTCTCCATTAACACCCGATACCGCTGTGGGGATGGTGTTTCGTAACTGCGACGTTCGTAGATAACTATAGCATACCAATCTGGGTTAGGCGGGCTATATTGTCGGAAGTAAAGAAAGATTTGGGCAAACAAGCGATCGTAAAAATCTTCATCTTTATAACATTGAGTTTCGACAAAGTACAGCGGCTCTGTCGGAAAACTTTCTTTCGTTACAAATAAACCATCTAACCGGAAGCCTTGCTGTTTGATTTCTGGGGCGGTGAACTCGTAGGCGTTGAGGTTGGTGTCAGGTTCTCCAATTAGCTCAAAGAAGCTTCTGGGAAACTCTTTAAAAAGTTGGTAGAAAATGGTGTCGGTTTTCATTCTGGATTGCTAGGGGCTATTCTTCGGGTGGGGAAATTCTGCGCGTCACCCACCATCCACACTGCGGTGTGCGTGCGTAAGTACTATGAAAAAAAAGAGGGCTTCAAGCCCCCTCTTGTCTCAACCTTGTTAAATTCAGAGTTAGATCCGGTTAACGGTATTAGCTGGTTCTGTAGGTCGGCGGAAGAAACTTGATAAACCGGTTAAACCGAGCAACCCTAACAATGCCCAATAGTGAGGCCCATTGTTTGTGTTAGTGTCTTGGTAAGTAGTGGCTGCAGCCGTGCCATTGGGGTTTGCGGTAGTATTTGAAGTCGTACTACCGGGCGTTGTGGTAGTAGTGGTAGTGGTAGTTTCGGAGGTTGTGCCACCAGTTGTGCTGCCAGTGCCTGAAGTCGTGCCACCAGTTGTGCTGCCAGTGCCTGAAGTCGTGCCACCAGTTGTGCTGCCAGTGCCTGAAGTCGTGCCACGTCCAGTACCTGAAGTCGTACCACCGTTAGTGCTGCTAGTACCTGAAGTGGTACCACCGTTAGTGCTGCTAGTACCTGAAGTGGTACCACGTCCAGTACCTGAAGTCGTGCCACTAGGGTTAGTGGTAGTACCTGAAGTCGTGCCACCGTTAGTGCTGCTAGTACCTGAAGTCGTGCCACCAGTTGTGCTGCCAGTACCTGAAGTCGTGCCACTAGGGTTAGTGGTAGTACCTGAAGTGGTGCCACCCAACCCTGTACTGGTACCTGAAGTTGAACTACCGGGAGCGGTACTGGTACCTGAAGTTGAACTACCGGGAGCGGTACTGGTACCTGAAGTTGAACCTCCGGGAGCGGTACTGGTACCTGAAGTTGAACCTCCGCCAGTTGAGCCCGTCTGGGCAGAAGCAGGTGTGGCAAACTGCAGAGTCGCTACACTCAAGGCGAAGGCACTAGCCCAAGCAAATGTGGAAAAATTAGAAAGCTTCATCACTAAGGGTTCCTCTTATCTTTGTATATGCCGAGCGAGTTCAAAATTTTCAAAAACGGCTTTTTTGGTTGTGTAGGTAGAACCTGGTAGTTATTCAGGTTTGGGGTGCAACCCATGTATTAAGTAATGTAACTACTAATTTTTTGTTTTACTTCTACCGCAGGAACGAAAATCAATCCGATCGCAGTTCTCATTGGGTACAGTACAATAACCTCGCCTATGTGGTATAATATATCTAATTTTATTATTCTTTATTTATATAAAAAAGAGCCTCTTTAACGGTGTGCTATAATACCTAGTTGATTGCCCATAATACAAGTTTGTAGTAAGGACTTTAGTCCTTAGAACACTAATCACGATCGAATAGGTGTTCTTAGGTAAACCCGCGCCGGATTGTAACCCAAATACTTATATATGACAACCAAAGAGCAAAATCCAGAAACAATTTCCACCGAAAGCCAATCAACTGCCGATGCCGATATAGTCACCAGTGAGCTAATCGATGAGGTGACTAGCATCAACCATGTTGAGGTAATTCAAACGGTTATTGTTAGTCTGGCTCAAGACGATAGCGCTATGGTGAGCAGCAGCGACGGCGGCAGTCTGTGGAAGTTTAAGTACGGTAGAGTTGAGGTGTTCGTGCAACTCACTGGCTTGAGCGATGAAGATAACTTCAAGGTTTGGGCTTATTTACTCCAGCTTCCTGCCAAGAATGAAGAGCAGTTAATGAGGAAACTTCTGCAGATGAATTGGTCTGATACCTTTGAAGCCCATTTTGGTATTGTTGACGATCGCGTGGTAGTGCTATCTACTCGCACCCTAGCAGATCTTTCTGCTGGAGAAGTTTCTCGCGCTGTTACCGTAGTAGCAACGATTGCCGATAACAATAAAGAAGCTTTAACTTCCCATTATAGCTAAGGTGCAAGTTTGGCGTTTGATTCCACTGCTACGGGCGTCTGGACATTTACAGATGGTGATAGACGAGTGGCTGCTAGAGCAGCATCGGCTAGGGAAGCATCCCCCAGCTTTGCGGTTTTATACCTGGTCTCCTGCGGCAATTTCACTGGGTTATCATCAACGTCGGTGGCCTATGTTCTGGAATCAACTAACTTGGCAGGGGATGCCAGTGGAATTGGTACGCCGTCCAACTGGTGGCAGAGCTGTCTTGCACCAGGGCGATTTAACTTACGCGGTGGTGACTTCAGGGTTCAGTGGTGGACGGCTTTTAGTGTATCAGGCGATTTGTGAGTTTTTGATTCAGGGTTGGCGATCGCTCGGATTAGAATTATATTATGGAGATGGTAGGCGGGGGTATATTCACAACCCGAACTGTTTTGGTACAGCAACAGGCGCTGATTTAGTTCTGGGAGATGGTAATAAGTTGATTGGTAGCGCTCAGTTGCGACGCGGCAACGCTATTTTGCAGCATGGTTCAATGCGTTTGGCACAAGATGCCACCTTATTTACCCAAGTGTTTGGCACTGCCCCTAGTCAAATCGACTTGTTTGCTGCTGAGCCCCTAGAAGCTTTAATTCAAAGCGTGGTAGACGCCCTGACATTAGCAGCTAGTAAGTGTTTCGCTGTGGAGTTAGTGACGCAGCCTTTATCAGATAGCGAGTGGCAAGCCATTCTGGAGACAGGAGACAGGAGACAGGAGACAGGAGACAGGAGTCAGGAGTCAGGAGTCAGGAGTCAGGAGTTAGGCGGTCTGAGCATATATAGGGGCAACCACAGGGGGATTGCCCCTACGAAC
>CASBRB010000505.1 GCA_949127975.1 Oscillatoriales cyanobacterium PMM_0019
ACAATTCCAATCAGAGCCAAATTTAACTCGGAGGAATCAGCGTTTTGGCAACATCAGTGTCAAAATGCCAACAGTCTGATTAATTGTGCCATTTACCATGTTCGTCAAACTCATTATACCAGATTGTCCGAGATGTCAAACTCAATACTGAAGTCAATGAATCAGGTGCAGCAAATATCATCAGAAAAGTAGCCACACAGTTAGGGATAACTCTGACCAAGGTGGGTAGCGGGAGCTTGACAATCCCGAACCGATACGATCTATTCAGTGACCTGAGTAGATCTTATCGTAAGCAATGCTTAGAATCCCCCGTGTTTTAACCGTGGGGAGATGTCAAACAAGCCCTTGCCTTCGGCTCAAGTATTGGCAGCAGTAGCGCAAGCAGCGCAACGAGCAGAGGCAGCAAAACAACGGGTTATGGTCGTGGACGATGATCCCCAGATTCTTGTAACACTGAAGGGTTTACTGGAGCCTTGGGGATTAAACGTAACAACGCTCGATGATCCGCAACAATTTTGGGAAAGGCTGGAATCCTGCTCACCGGATCTGCTCATTCTAGCTGTGGAAATGCTCATCTTGGATGGCATTGAGCTTTGCCAAAGGGTCCGCAATGGCTCGCGCTGGGGTAACTTGCCCATCATTCTTCTGACGGCGCATACGGATGCCACAATCATTAATCAAGTGTTTGCAGTGGGTGCAGATGATTTTGTGAGCAAACCGATTGTGGGTCCAGAATTAGTAACTCGCATCCTCAATCGACTGGAGCGGCTGAAACTCCTTCAAGAAGCGGCTGAAACCGATCGTTTGACTAAACTCTCTAACCGCCGTAAGTCAACTCAAGACTTAACTGCATACCTGCAACTGGCACGTCAACAGAAGCAGCCCCTCTGTCTGGCAGTCTTAGACCTAGACAATCTCAAAGAAGTCAACGATCGTCATGGGTATAACACGGGAGACATTGTGATGCGCCAGTGGGGGCAGTTGCTCCGGCAGACATTTAAGCAGAATGCAGTAGTTGCTCGCTGGGAGGGAGATGAGTTTGTGGTTGCTTTGTATGGAATGGTCAGAGCAGATGGCATTCAAAGCTTCATTCGGTTATTAACAACGCTCCGCAATCGACGGTTTATTGCACCTGACCAAACTCAATTTCGGATCACCTTTAGCGGTGGAATTGCCCAATACCCAGATGACGGGACGGATCTACCCGCTCTTTATCAAGCTGCATCCGAAGCTTTGCATCGCTCTAAAGTGGCTGGCTGTGACTGCATTTTTTCGGCGGGAGCCTCCAGCGCCATTCTGAGACCAACGCAGTCTTAAGTCGTGCTTGAATACAAAACTTAAACCTGAAAAGTCAAACCCTTCTTATCTCCTCATAAGTTCCTCAGATTGTTTTCCTAGAGTCAAAGTAGAGCTATAAAGCCTGCTATCAGAATGTCGAATACCTTCGTATTCATTCTGCTGAGTTTTAGAAGGAAGGTGGTGATGCTAGATATTGATGAAATGAGTTTAGAGGAAGTCCAAGACCTTTTACAAAAAGTGGGGCATGGACACCTTGGCTGTGTACACGAGGGCAAACCCTACGTCGTGCCGATGCACTATTATCTCGAAGACTCAGATATCTACCTCTTCACCACCGAAGGCATGAAAACTCAGTACATGGACGCGAATCCAGACGTTTGTCTACAGGTTGAAGAAGTACATGATCTGCTGCATTGGCGTAGCGTCGTGGTAACGGGTCGTGCCGAGCGTCTTACCCAGCAGCAAGACATCAATCGGGCAAGGCAGTTCATCAAAGAGCAGAATCCAACGCTTTCACCTGCAATCAATCGCACTTGGATCGATGCGTGGGGACGTGCGGAAGTTGTTGCAATCTACCGCATCCATCCCAGTGAAATGAGCGGACGGATGACGGATGGAGTGAGTAGTCGGTGAGCATCCAAGAGCATCCAAAAGCATTGCAGTCAATCAGGAGAATTCGTTCATGAACCACGATCGCCACAACCACGCATCAAGCCAGCCAGTCCAGGAACATGCTGGGCACCAGGAGCACGGAAAGCAGCTTAAAAAGAATTCGCCCGATCCCGACCCGCATGGGAAATAGGGAGGGCATAACAAACTTGCTGGTCACGATAAACACGCCGGACACAACCCGGAGATGTTTAAGCGTCGCTTTTTCATCTGCCTGCTGCTAACGCTGCCCGTGCTCTATTTTTCGCCAATGTTTCAGCATTGGTTTGGGTATCAAGCCATTCAATTTCCGGGTGCGAACTGGGGTGAACCGATTCTCGCAGCCATTATTTATTTCTATGGCGGTTGGGTTTTTCTGCGCGGGGCTTGGTATGAATTGCGTAGCAAAATCGGCATGATGACCCTGATCACACTCGCAATCACGGTGGCATTTGTCTACATTGAGCCTCTCCCCGCTCGTCATAGACGGGGATTCAGGCCAGGAGTTGGCTTGGTGCTTTTCGCCCTAAACCTTGCGGAATGGCTATCTGGCTGGACAATCCTCGGCTACGGGGCGAACTGCTCTAAGGGGGAATCAGCCACCTGCTTTCAGACTCGCTTACTCGCTCGCAGTTTATTGATGATAATGTCCTTTCACCGCCCACCGGAACGACTCCGTCCCTGAATGCGAAAAAAAATTCCGTGAAAAGACCATCCTGATAACGGTTGTCGATTTTCAGAAAATCGACAATATTTACGGCAACCCTACAGCAATTTCAGCTAGAAGAGTTTGGTTATGGCGTTAATTTTTAAGTGCATAACGCACCTATATATAAGTATGTTACTAAAATCTTAGGATGTAGACAAGGGGTTTGTTACAAAATTTAATAATATTGACGCAATCATGAATTAGGCGTGCTCACTTCGACCGAGCCAGAAAATACGGGGCTACCACG
>CASBRB010000506.1 GCA_949127975.1 Oscillatoriales cyanobacterium PMM_0019
ATTAAATTGCCTATCCTGGTAGCCTTTTTTCAGGATGTAGATGCAGGTAAGGTGAAACTAGATGAAAAGTTGGTGATGCGTCCTAACTTAATGACAAATGGTTCTGGTGTCATGCAGTATAAACCAGCTTGGACTAAGTTTTCAGCTTTAGAAACCGTCACTAAGATGATTACCATCAGTGACAATACAGCTACTAATATGATGATCGATCGCTTAGGCGGAATCGACAGACTGAACGATCGCTTTCGTAGTTGGGGACTTCAGGAAACAGTAATTCATCATCTGCTAGCTGATTTACAGGGAACTAATACCACAAGTTCTCAAGACTTGGCGCGATTGCTGGCACTCCTAGCAAAAGAAAAGCTGGTTTCCCCATCCAGCCGCAACCAGGTGTTAGATATACTGAGCCATACCACCATTAAAACTCTGCTACCGGCAGGTTTGGGACCAGGAGCGAAGATTGCTAATAAAACCGGAGATATCGGTTTTATGATTGGCGATGCTGGCATTATCCAGATGCCAAATGGCAAGCGTTATTTAGCATCTATCTTTGTTAGACGCCCTTACAACGATCCCAAAGGCAGAGATTTTATTCGTCAGGTTTCCGGGCTAGTATACAATTACCTGTACCAGGCTCCCTAAGTTTGTATTGAGGACTTCAGTCCTCACTCTTGCAAAAATGATCCAGTACTGTAGCACACTGGCATATATAGGGGCAACCACAGGGGGTTTGCCCCTACGAACCCGCTATATATAGAGACAGTGCGTAAGTCCTGCGATCGCTGATGGACTTGCCGATCGAAAAGCGCTAATCTGGAATACATATAGTATTTTTCTTAATTAGTTAAGAGGTGCATCCTGCAAATGAAGTGGTATTCCCTGTTTGATACAGAAAATAACGATCGCAAGTCTTTTGAGTTACCAGGTGCTATTCCTCATTATAATCCCGATCGCCCAGGACAAGTTGAGCATATTTTCCTAGATTTAGCCCTGGATATTCCCCATCAAAGCCTACAGGGTGTTTGTACTATCACATTAAATCCCATCAGAAATGGGATTAAACAACTAACCCTGGATGCCGTCAACCTGAATATTCAATCGGTACAGGTTGATGAGACTGCCCAACACTTCGACTACGACAGCACCCAACTGCACATCTACCTACAGAATGATATACAAGCAGGGAAACCAATTAAAATAGCGATCGCCTACTCGGTGGAAAAACCCCAGCGCGGCATCTACTTCATTGCCCCCAATCAACATTATCCTAACAAACCAACTCAAGTGTGGACCCAGGGAGAAGATGAAGACTCCCGTTTCTGGTTCCCCTGCTTCGACTATCCTGGACAACTAGCAACATCGGAAATCCGGGTGCGAGTACCCAAGCCCTTCATAGCTATTTCCAACGGGGAACTGATTGGTACAGAAGACGCAGACGAAGAAAAGATTTACCACTGGTTGCAACAACAAGTACACCCCAGCTACCTAATTACTTTAGCAGTGGGTGACTTTGCCGAAATTAAAGATGAGTGGAAGGGCAAGCCTGTTACCTACTATGTAGAAAAGAGTCGGGAAGGTGACGCCCGCCGGAGTATGGGAAAAACGCCCCGGATGATAGAGTATTTCAGCCAAAAGTTTGGCTATCCCTATCCTTTTCCCAAATACGCCCAAGTGTGCGTCGAAGACTTTATCTTTGGGGGTATGGAGAACACCTCCACTACACTGCTGACAGACAGGTGCCTGCTAGATGAAAGAGCGTCTATAGATAATCGTAACACGGAAAGCTTAGTCGCCCACGAACTTGCTCACCAGTGGTTTGGAGACTTACTTGTAATTAAACACTGGTCCCATGCTTGGATAAAAGAGGGGATGGCTTCCTACTCAGAGGTACTGTGGACAGAAAACGAGTATGGGGCTGCGGATGCGGCATACTATCTGCTGTTGGAAGCGCGGAGCTATTTTGCCGAAGACAGTTCCCGCTACCGTCGTCCGATAGTTACCCATGTTTATCGGGAAGCGATCGAATTATACGATCGCCACATCTATGAAAAAGGTTCCTGCGTCTACCACATGATTCGGGCAGAGTTGGGCGAGGAGCTATTCTGGAAGGCAATCCATACTTTTGTGCAAGATAACGCCCACAAAACAGTAGAAACAGTTGACTTGTTACGAGCCATTGAAAAAGCTACTGGGCGCAATCTACTATTTTTATTCGATCAATATGTTTATCGAGGCGGACATCCTGATTTCAAAGTTGCCTATGTTTGGGATGCCAATAGTAACCTGGCTAAGGTAACAGTTACTCAAACTCAAGCCAAAGCTGAAACTAACGGCAATCGCCAGGACTTATTTGATTTAAAAATACCCATATCCTTCGGTTACGCCCAACAAGAATCCCAAATTTTTACAGTGCGAGTGAATGAGCGGGAACAAAGCTTTTACTTTCCT
This sequence comes from Oscillatoriales cyanobacterium PMM_0019, assembly GCA_949127975.1. GTDB lineage: Bacteria > Cyanobacteriota > Cyanobacteriia > Cyanobacteriales > CASBRB01 > CASBRB01. The sequence goes on from CASBRB010000506.1 coordinate 2,449, forward strand.
TTAAAGCAGAAACCCGATTTTGTTAGCTTTGATAGCGGCAATTGCTTCCTGAAAACTGTCACTCTGGAATACCCGATTCCGGAATTGAAAGCTCAACTGCAATTTGACCCCAACCCCATTTCCCGCATTTACGCTGCTGAAGCCTTAGCTAAAAAGGGTGGACTAGAAGCTGTAAAAGCACTATCACAAGCTCTCCAGCAAGAGCCTTTCTGGGGCGTGCGCCTAGAAGTAGCTCAACAATTGGCATCAATAAAACTCGACCAAGCTTTTGCAGGTTTATTGGTTGGTTTGCAAGATAAAGATCCTTTAGTGCGTCGAGCCGTGGTGTTGGCTTTGAGCAAAATTAAGACACCTGAAAGTTATCAAGCTTTAAAGTCAATAGTAGAAAAGGGTGATGCTAGCTACTATGTGGAAACAAGTGCTGCTAAAGCGTTGGGGGAAATGTTATCAGCTAATCTAAAAGAGCAAGAGGATGAAGTTATCCAGCTTTTAACTAGGGTTCTCGAAGAAAGGGCTGGGTGGAATGAAGTAGTGCGTTCAGGTGCCATAGGCGGGTTGAGTCAGATAAAAACGTCGGCTGTGGCGCTGGATTTGATCTTAAAATATACAAAACCAGGGATTCCCCAACCATTGCGCCTAGCAGCAATTCGATCGCTAGGAACTATTTCTACAGGTCAAACCTCGAGCAATCTGGAATTGATTCTCAAGCAATTAGAAGAACTTTCTCGGGAAACCTTTTTCCTGACTCAAGTGGCAGTTGTCGGGGCACTGGGGCAAATGGAGACAGCCAAGGCGATCCCTATATTACAATCTCTTGCAGATCAAACTCCAGATGGTAGGGTGCGGCGCATTGCCTCCGAAGCGATTCAGACAGTACAAAAAAATGCTGGCTCGACTCAGGCAGTGACACAGTTGCGCGAAGAGCTAGATCAAGTTAAGAAGGATAATCAGGAACTCAGAAGTCGTCTCGAAAATCTGGAGGCTAAATCAACCGTCAATTGTTAAACAATGATTTGCCTTGGTGGGTTACGCTAGCGCTAACCCACCCGACTAGACTACTTCTCATAAAAGAGACCTAAATTCGTCACGGTTTATTTGACAATCGCGTAATATTTGTGCTAATAAACCCCGACCAATTGTTTCCCCAGAATGTACTGGAACCACCGTCCGACGTCCATCACTATGTATCAAAATATGATGACTTCCGCGCACCCGAACAACATTAAAACCTATTTTACTAAGAGCAGCGATGACTTCGCGTCCTGTCACACTTGGCAGTTGGCTCATACTTCAACCGTAACTCGTTGGACGCCCACAAAATCTAAGGAATCCTGTTCTTCCTCAAATTCCAAACACAGTGCGATCGCTTCTCGGATACGTTCCATCAACTCATCTAAAGATTTGGCTTGCGTATGACATCCTGCAAGATTAGGGACGGAAGCGACAAAGTAGCCATCCGCATCCCGCTCGATAATTACATTAAATTCTCGCCTCATGATTAGCTGCCCTTGCTATTTATTTTTAAGCTCCCAGAGGTAAAGGCTGGCTGGAAATGTCCGCTGCTGCGTAGACTGCTCTGGGGTTGTAACGATTTGTAAACCATTGCGATCGCATTTTTCGGCACTGTCCAGACTATAGCAGACTAGCAAAACTTTGTACTTTTATGTACTATACTTAATAAAAAGACAAAAAACTACTCAGACCAGTCGGGCAAGATTGCTAAAGAACTGGCTGGAAACCGCTACCAATCGTTGGCAGCAATACAGTACAAGGGTTCTTGGGTGGCACCGGCTAGCTGATAGCTTAGAAAAACTTAACAGTTTGAGAGGCAAAACAAAGCGTGAGTATACCATTTGCTCAGCTAAGGCGTTATGATGCAGAAGCGATCGCACAATATTACCACAAGCGTCCCTGGTTAGCGATTTGGCGAACCCTGACAATTATATGGTACTTTGCAGGGTTTCTGTGGGGTTTGAAGTGGGATGAATGGAGTAACCAAGTTGAGCAGAACAAGCTAAACCGAGCTGCCCAACTGCGAGAGATACTCACTTACCTAGGTCCCACCTTTATTAAAGTCGGTCAAGCCCTCTCCACGCGACCTGATTTGGTGCGGAAAGACTTTTTAGACGAATTGGTGAAGTTACAAGACCAGTTACCGCCGTTTGACAATGCGATCGCCTTCAACTTCATTGAAACTGACCTCAAGCGCACCGTAACAGCAGCATTTAGGGAAATTTCACCACAGCCGGTTGCCGCCGCCAGTTTAGGTCAAGTTTATCGGGCACGTCTGCACAGCGGCGAAGAAGTAGCAGTCAAAGTACAGCGACCGAACTTGCTACCAATTATAACACTAGATCTCTACTTAATGCGAAAGGCATCTACCTGGCTAGCATCCAGGCTACCCTTGAATTTAGGGCATGACCTAACCCTAATTGTTGATGAATTCGGCATCAAGTTATTTGAAGAGATTGATTACCTCAACGAAGGGCGCAACGCAGAAAAGTTTGCCTTAAACTTCCGCGACGATCCTACTGTTAAAGTTCCAGCTATATACTGGCGCTACAGCAGTCAGCGCGTTCTCACCTTAGAGTGGATTAACGGTTATAAGCTTACAGATACCCAAAGCATTAAAGCCGCTGGCTTGGACACAGATACCTTAATTGAAATAGGCGTTGTTTCTGGGCTAAGGCAACTCTTAGAACACGGCTTTTTCCATGCTGACCCCCACCCAGGCAATTTGTTTGCCCTAGCCGATGGTCGAATGGCTTATATCGACTTCGGCATGATGGATCAGCTAGCTCAGGATACCAAAGAAACCCTGGTGAGTGCAATTGTACACCTGATTAACAAAGATTATTATGATTTAGCTGAAGCCTTTGTTAAGCTAGGTTTTCTGACACCAGACACAGATATAACCCCGATTATACCAGCAATAGAATCTGTACTAGGTAATGCGATCGGCGAGAGCGTGCGCGACTTTAACTTCAAGACAATTACCGACAAATTCTCAGATTTGATGTATGACTATCCTTTCCGCATACCAGCGAAGTTTGCTTTAATTATTCGTTCTCTGGTAACCCAGGAAGGTTTAGCTCTTAGCCTAAATCCCAATTTCAAGATTGTGGAAGTCGGCTATCCTTACATAGCGCGGCGTCTCCTGAAAGGAGAAACCCCTGAAATGCGCAGGCGTCTGATAGAAATATTGTTCAAAGACAGCAAATTACAGTGGCAGCGGTTGGAGAATATGATAGCGATCGCGCGTACCGATGGCAACTTCGACTTATTGCCCACAGCGCAGCTAGGTTTACAATATCTCCTCTCAGAGGAAGGTAGATTTCTGCGCAATCAGCTAGTTTTGGCATTGACAGAGGACGATAGGCTGCACACCGACGAAGTTCGACGCCTCTGGAATTTAGTCAAAGATGACTTGAAACCTTCGCGACTATTTAATGTAGCATTAGGTTCATTGAGTAGTCAGTAAATCGGCTCGCCCCTATATATGCCTAGCCTGCTACAGTACTGAACCAGTCACCATTAAAGGAGTTGTTAGTGTATTACTTTTACTTTCCCGAACCGCCTTATTTTTTAATGATTGCCAGTTTGTTGGCTGGGCTAGCTTGTGGGTTAGCTTTTCAAGAAACCTTGAAACAAAAAGTATTGGAGTGGTCAAAAAACCGCTCTACCCGCACCTTAGCCGAAATGCAAGGCTCCCAATTACAGCTACCATTTCTAGGAATGTCAGTGGGAGTCTGCGTATTTCTAGCCGCTGGGTTAGAAATTTTTGGCTTCCCGTCATGGCTGTCTTATGGCATCTCGCTGTCACTGACACTTTTTATTAGCCTACTGATTTGGTCGCAACTCCGCAATGTTTTAAGTCAGCTAGAGCGGGGTGGCTCGAAAGCCTTAGAATTGGACGCTTGGCAGTAACAGTTAGAAGTCAGGAGTCAGGAGTCAGGAGTCAGGAGTCAGGAGTCAGGAGTCAGGAGTCAGAAGTCAGGAGTCAGGAGTCAGGAGTCAGGAGTCAGGAGTCAGGAGTCAGGAGTTTTTCTCGTTCCCAGGCTCTGCCTGGGAACGAAGCCTTTGAGGCTCTGCCTCCAGAAACAGTCTGCCACAGTACTGAGTAAAAAAGGTTTGTAGGAGCCCTCTGCTCAGGACTAAAGTCCAGGGCAACCACGGGGGATTGCCCCTACGAACCTAGATATTGAAAATAGCGGTTTCGATATGGGTGAGGGCTATTTCTAGGTCGTCATTGATAATTTTAATATCGAATTCATCTGCAGCTGCTATTTCTGTTTGGGCATGGTTTAGGCGACGCGCGATCGCCGTTTCCTCATCATGCCCCCTACCGCGTATCCGATTTTCTAGCTCATCCATATCAGGTGGTAAGATAAAAATACGCAGTGCAGAGGGGAAAGTTTTATGAATTTGTCTAGCTCCTTCTAGCTCAATTTCTAATATTACCCATTTGCCCTGGTGGATTTTCTCATTTACCTGCTGTCGGGGGGTGCCGTAGCAGTTACCAGCATACTCTGCCCACTCCAGTAGTGCATCAGCCTGCACCATTTCTGCAAATTGTTCGCGACTGACAAAGTAATAGTCTTTACCGTTAATCTCGCCAGGACGAGGGGAACGAGTGGTTACAGATACGGAAATATCTAGTTCTACATGACGTTGCAGGAGCGATCGCAGTAAGGTACCTTTGCCCACGCCACTCGGTCCTGTCAAAACTATCAGTTTCCCTAATTTCATACTAAGTTAGGCACAAGATTTGTTGATTAATGTTCGTAGTGAGGACTTTAGTCCTCATATTAAGGAGCATTAAAGCCCTCACTACCAACTTTTAAAGGAGTTTAACTATATTAGTTGTTACTAATGCTACCATCTTTACCGATCGCAAAGCGATGGGCAACGGTTTCAGGTTGAATGGCAGAGAGAATAACGTGGCTGGAATCAGTAACGATCACTGCTCGGGTGCGGCGTCCATAGGTAGCGTCAATTAACTGCCCTCTATCCCTAGCATCATTAATAATACGCTTGATGGGCGCGGATTCTGGACTGACGATGGCAACGACTCGGTTTGCCGACACGATATTACCAAACCCGATGTTGATCAGCTGGATATCCATATCAGAGTTAACGGCTAGGCCGCATACACAGCGTATAAGCAGGTATATTCTATGTTATCTGCAAAAATTTAGACCAACAACGCTAAAACAGACTAAAAAACTTGTTTTTAGGTCTTTTCTGCTTTTTTTCCTGCTTTCTGGAAGCCTACGCCTACCTTGCGTAAATTTCCGCCGCTATTCCAGCATTTATATAAAAACTACCTCTCCCATTAGATATATGTATCAGGACTATTTAAAGATTCGGTAAAGATTATCTTAACTGTGATAAATCTGGTTTTTTTAACGATAGAATAATTTTAAGGCGGGGTGTGCAACTGTTCACAGGAAAGCGAAATATCCCGCCCGTGTTTCTCCCCATAACTGGAAACTATAGTTTAGAGAGGGTTTACATAGATTATGAGCTTACGCCAGACATTTTTTACACTAGCTGTGGCAACTCTGGGACTAGCTGGGCTGCCTGCTGCCGCAGGAGCAGCCAGCTTCAATAGCATTACCGATGCTCAGGTGATTAGCACCTTCAAGAATACTTTTACCGCTGAAGGTCGAGTTGATAGTAATATTATCAGCGTGGGAAATTTCCAACTCGATCTAGGAGCAAGTACTGCCAACCCTCAAAATAAAACTAACTACAGCTGGCAGTCAGGTGTAGCAGTACCTTTCACGTTGGATTACAACTCACTTACGAAAAATGTTACCTTCACGGTGGGCACAGGGGGAAATCAAAAGATTTTATCCTACATTAACACTTCCTCTGTCCCAATCACAGATATCGACCTGCGCACAGTAGCAACCAACACCGCACTACCAAACGGTAGTACCATACTAACTCCGACCAGTTTGATTGTCAACGGTGCAAATGTTACTATTCCCAGCGGGCTGAATTCTACAGCTAATGCTTCATCCCAAGCTAGCAATCTCGATATTGGTGCTCTAACCCCGAATCCGAGTTTCACCCTTACTGGTAACTCAGTATTCACTTTTACCGGGGCACCTCCTCTCTTGTCTGATGAATCTTTTCAAATCTCGGCAGGTAACTTTCAAATAGTTGTATCAAATCCGACAGCAGTTCCAGAGCCAGTTCCCATGTCTTTAATGTCTATAGGCGTCGGTGTTCTAGCTTTGTATACTCTGCGCCGCAAGCAGACTTTTAACTAACCTAGGACTTATGCGGCTAAAACTGTTGCTTGCCGCTGATGAATGTGGATGTATCTGCGGGGAGCAACTTTGGTATGCAGTTTTAACGAGTACCAATATAGGGAGAGGGGGAAAATACCATTCTTACCTCTCACTCTTGGGTAGATGTGCATACCAATGGAACGGTCGAGCGATCGCACAAGTTAAGCTTTACTCTATGGTTGGGGATTATGTTGGGTTTCGTTCCTCAACCCAACCTACAACTGCTGGCAACCCTTGGGTTGGTAGCCAAATAATATACTAAAATCTTAGAATGTAGACAAGGGGTTCGATAAAAAAATTAATAATTCTGACGCCTGATAAATCTGGATCGCGTTTCCGCCCCGATTTAAAAATACGTTAGCACCGTACCCGGAATCCTTACGGTGTATTTGTGGCTATGAGGGATGGAAAATTGCAACAGGTTGACTTTACTACCCTAACTGCGGCTGGTAATGAACTGCGATCGAACTGGGTACCAGCACGGACAGAACAGGTATATCAACGCGATCGCTACACTATAGCTATAGGGTTACGCACTCTCAATCAAAGGGGTTGGCTGACAATTTCGTGGCATCCTCAAGCGGCTCGTATATATATGGGCTCACCACCACCACGGACACCGGATACTTTTACCTTTAGCCAACAGTTGCGGCATCAGATAGGAAGCTTGGCTTTGGTAGCTATGGAAGTACTAGCACCTTGGGAGCGAGTATTAGATCTGCAATTTGCCCGACGCCCAGGTGAACCAGCAATCTGGCATCTGTACGTCGAAATCATGGGTAAATACAGCAACGTCATCCTCACCGATGCCAACAACTTAATTGTTACTGCCGCCCATCAAGTCAGTGCCCAACAATCCAGCATCCGTCCCATCCAAACTGGACAGCCTTATGAACTGCCACCAGCACTCACCGATCCCATACCCAGTTTGAACGAAACCCAACAGCGTTGGCAAGACCGGGTGAGTCTTATCCCAGGAAATTTGGGGCGTCGGCTACTCAAAAGTTATCGTGGGTTGAGTTCAGCACTGGTTAACTCAATGATTCAAGCCGCAGGTCTAGACTCCGATCGATCTACCGACACTTTAACAGAGTCTGACTGGCAACAGTTGTTTCTCAGATGGCAAGAGTGGGTGAAAGCCATAGATGAAAGTCACAATAACCAAAATCAGTTTCATCCAGGCTTTACCAAAGAGGGGTACACCGTACTCGGCTGGGGCATCGTCCATCCAACTGCTACAGTTCAAGACTTACTCAACAGCTATTATACTGCTCTACTGAATCAACAAGAGTTTAGTCAGTTGCGCCATCAACTCAATCAGAAACTCAGCAGCCTGCTTTCAAAATTGCGTCAAAAGTATAACACATTTGCAGAACGATTGCAACATTCAGACCAGGCAGACTACTATCGGCAACAGGCAGATTTACTGATGGCTCACCTACAAGAGTGGCAACCAGGGTTAAAATCCATTACTCTCCCCGATTTTGATACAGGCAACCCAGTGAAGATACCCCTAGAACCAGAAAAAAATGCCATTCAAAATGCCCAAGCCCTTTATCGGCGTCACCAGAAGCTAAAACGAGCTCGAACGGCAGTAGAACCGTTAATCATGGAAGTAAAAACAGAAATTCAGTATTTAGAGCAGGTAGAAACTACCATTAGCCAGGTAGAAGAATACCGTGCCCCAGAAGATTTACCAACCCTAGAGGAAATCCGGGATGAGCTAATTGGGCAGGGATATCTAGACGCTCCAGCACAGCGTTATCGCACCGATACAGATGAATCTTCGCCCTACCTTTACAAGACACCAAGCGGCTTTGAATTACTAATTGGTCGTAATAACCGACAAAACGATCGCCTCACCTTCCGCCTCGCCAATGCCTACGACCTTTGGTTCCATACCCAGGAGATACCTGGTAGCCATGTATTAATGCGTTTAGAGCCTGGGGCTGTAGCTGAAGAAGCCGATTTACAGTTTGCCGCAGATCTGACAGCATACTACAGCCGGGGGCGTCAGAGCGTGAGCCTTCCAGTAGTTTACACCGAACCCAAACACGTCTATAAACCCAAAGGTGCCAAGCCTGGGATGGCGATTTACAAGCAAGAGAGAATCTTATGGGGGAATCCCCAACGAGCCATCACCTATCTTGTGGAAGATATTCCACAAGCCTAACGTAAATTTTTTTGTGGTTTCTGTTACAATAAATTTAAAGAAATGTAACCCGCTGCCCGTGTGGGAACGCGCAGAAGGGGTTTCCTCAAATCAAACGACAACAACATCAAAGCATGGATTGGTCAGCTGTAACCACAGCTGACCATTTTTGTCAGTCGCTACAATTAAAGAAAAACCACCAGCAAAACCAATGATTCCAACCGTTATAGAACAATCTGGGCGTGGCGAACGCGCCTTTGATATCTACTCCAGACTACTGCGGGAGCGCATTATCTTCCTGGGACAACAGATAGATTCCGACCTCGCTAACTTAATCGTTGCCCAACTGCTGTTTCTAGAAGCCGAAGACTCCGAAAAAGACATTTACATCTATATCAACTCTCCTGGTGGCTCTGTGAGCGCTGGCATGGGTATTTTCGACACCATGAATCAAATCCGCCCAGAAGTCAGCACTATCTGTGTAGGGCTAGCTGCCAGTATGGGAGCTTTCCTGCTGAGCGCCGGGGCAAAAGGTAAGCGGATGAGTCTGCCCCATTCCCGGATTATGATTCACCAGCCTCTAGGCGGAGCCCAGGGACAAGCAACGGATATTGAGATTCAGGCTAAAGAAATCCTGTACCACAAGCGTCGATTGAACGAGTTTTTAGCTAAGCATACTGGGCAGCCTATAGAGCGAATCGAGGAGGATACAGAGCGCGACTTTTTCATGTCGGCACAGGAATCTAAGGAATACGGTTTAATAGATCAGGTGATCGATCGTCGTCCCGCAGCAACGCGCCGCTTCTAAAAACAAGAAGAAATCTATAAGTGGGACTCTGCGGTGTATGTCCATAGAAATCATCCCTAGCGCAAGCGGCGTAAGTCCTGTTTAGTTCTGACCACGTTCGTAGGGACAATCCCCTGTGGTTGCCCCTATATATGCCCAGTCTGCTACAGTACTGAAGGTGTTATTCGCTTGGTGCTGGCATGGATTCCAGATCGTGCAGAAACTCCTTTAGCTCTGGCTCTGTCAATGAACTGCGCGATCGCTTGTTGAATTTTTGAAGTAGATAATCGCGCCCCTGAACCTGATTCCATCCTAAACGCTGCATTTCAATATCAGTTTGGGCAATCAGTTGAGAATAGTCCCTCGGTTCGCTCGGCGGTGGCCCTCCTGAAGAGGCGGGGTAAAATTCAGGTGAGTAATATGGCTCCGGGTTCACCGCTGGCTTCATCCCTGGTTTTTCTGATGTTTTTGGCATCACTTTTGGTGTGTCAAAACTTGATAGCTCGTCGTATATGGGCATTTCCACCTCAGACGGGGAAAACTCATCAGCAAACGGGATAGCACTTGAGTCCCATGAAGAAATCGGAGGCACACTAGAGTAAACATCCGTCAGCTTTGATTCTGAAAAGGAAGGCGCAGCATCAAACTGTGGAGCAGATGGAAAAACTTTACTTTGCTGAGCCTGTTCTAGGCTATCTGTAGAGAAAGCGGTTTGAGGTGCAGGCTTCGGCATCGCTGGCATCGGCTCAGGCGCAGTCAGTGGGGGAGTTTTTTCCCCACTGACTGCGTGAGGGGAAAGGTCTAAAATGGCTAAGGCTCTGACTCTGGCATTATCTTCTGCCATCTCCACAGTATCAGCGGCGGCTATACCCGTAGCCAGAGTGACGCCTTCTACCTGAACCATAGCTCGGACAACGTACTTACCATGAGCGATGGTTAGTAAATCGGTAATCAGACAGCCTTTGGGATAACGAACTCGAAATTGACTAAACATAAATATTCCCACCGTCTATATCATCGTCTATGAGAGAGCGGGGTACTGACGCTCGATCGTAGCTTTGCGGTATCTTATATAGTATAGCGCTTGCGAACCGAGCATGCTGACCAGCAAACTTAAGATATCATAAGGGGGACTAAAGAGGTGGCTCGATGGTTATCGTTGCCAACAAAGACAGATTATGCCGTTTCGGGTTCAATGCACTTGACTATAAAGATGGTCGCTGGAAAGTTAACGCCTCAAAGGGATTAGAAAAAGCTGCCAACATTTGAAACGTCACAGATGGTTGTTTCTCAACCCTCAGCAGTATCCAGAGTTTCCTTTCACCACAGTTGAATCAAGTTTTAACATTGGGAAACCAAGTTAAATTAGAAATCGCTGTAAGGGCGTGGCAGAAACTATTTGGAAAATCGCTCAGCTATAAAGCGCCTGGATATTTCCAATCAGAACTCATCCGTAAAGCGAGTTTCTTTTGGTTCATTGCAGGCGCAAGCAGAAGAATGCTGACGTATGTGCCACATTAGCAGGACTTACCCATAGAACCTATTCGTAGGGTGGGGTTCTTCAAGCGTCAACCACCATCAACCCTGCGGTGTGCGTGCGTAAGTCCTGATTAGGCTAAAAAAACACTAGCTACAAACAGCATGGCTTCATCGTGTAGAAGCGCAAACTGTCGCGTTTCTACAAAATTCACACCACAAATTATTTTAGGGGCGGAGGCTAAACAAGCAGAATGGAATTTTCAGTCGCTACACTGCTTTCACATTTTACAGGTGACAAATTGGTAGCTCCCAAAGTTTTAGAAAAAAAACTGGGTTGCGAGGAAGAGGAAAGTCTGGAAAAATTACAAATTGTCCTAGATGCTCTAGAGAAAATAGGCATTTTGGTCAAAGAACGTGGCAAGTATCGGCGCGTACATGAAGAAGATGTCGTCGAAGCTAAACTGCGGTGTTCGAGTAAGGGATTTTGTTTTGCCATTCAGGATGAAGAACAAGCCGAGGATATTTATATCCGAGAGAGCCATCTCAGTAATGCCTGGAATGGCGATCGCGTTTTAGTCAGAATTACCAAAGAAGGCAGCCGCCGTCGCAGTCCTGAAGGAGAAGTACGGCTGATTTTGGAGCGGGCTAATCCTTCCGTACTAGCGCGAATCAAGCATGCAAATAATGGTTTTCAAGCAGTTCCTCTAGATGACAGACTACTATTTGAACTCAAACTCGAACCCAATAACGAAAACCTGGAAAAAGCCATAGACCACCTTGCCCATGTAGAAGTTTTACGCTATCCTATAGGACAATACCCTCCCCTAGGTAAAGTGGCTCGTATCCTGGGCAGTGACGCCGAGGAGGCAGCTGACACAGACATAGTCTGTTGCAAGCATGACTTGCGTCGGGTCTTTCCTGAAAATGTCCTCAAAGCGGCTGATGCCTTGCCGCAAGATCTACTGACAACTGCCTTGAAGCAGCGCCTAGATTTGCGTCATCTACTAACTATTACCTTTATTAATGACTACACATCTGCTGCACAGCCTACCCCAATCGTAGAAAATGCCCTTACTTTAGAAAAAACCACAACAGGGCATTGGCAACTGGGTATCCACCTCACCGATGTAGTATCTTACATCCTGCCAACTGAACCAATAGATCAAGAAGCTAAAAAGCGCGGCACATCTGTTTATTTGGGAGATACTGTGCTGCCTCTGCTACCTAATGCTGTTATTCATCGGTGTTCTTTGGTACCCGGTGAAGATCGGTTAGCAATTTCGGTACTAATTACTCTCGACGACAACGCTCAGGTTATCGAGTTTGAAATTGAACCTACAGTCATCCAAGTAAAGCACCAGCTAAGTTATCAACAGACACAATCACTTCTAGAAAATCAACAGCAGGTAAATCCAGAAATGGCATCGGTAGTTGAGATGCTCAACCATCTGTTTTTTACCCTGGCTCAAGGTGTGAGAACACAGCGACTAGCTCGTGGTGGGTTTGAAATAACTCAGGTTCAGGAGAATAATTTGCCCTATCAACTAGAAGATGAAGGCAGGCTGGGAACAATAGTTGTTTCCTCTCTACCAGTTCGCCCCCTACTGAGCGAGTTGATGATCCTGGCTAATCAAGTTGTAGGGTCGCATTTGCAGGCACTATTTGTTCCTGGAATTTACTGTATCCAAAAAGCACCAGATCCAGATGCTCTCCAGGATTTGATTAAATTAGCCAACAATTTAGGACTGCCTTTGCAGTTGGAGCAGGAAGAAGAAGTTCGATCGTCTGACTACTTACGCTTTACGCAGATGTTCGCTAGTTCCAAGGCAGCGCGAGTTTTAAATTATCTGTTGCAATCAACTTTGAAGTCGGTTAGCTACAGCACTACTTCTGGGACGCACTTTGGTTTGGCTTTGAGTAAATCCTACACTCACTGCGTTGCGCCTTTGCGACGCTATGCTGATATATTGGTACAACGGATTTTGCATGAAATTTTTGAGCAAGGGCGCGATCGCCGCTCCACTCGTACTAGAGAAAGTGTAAATCTGCGGCATAGCAGTTGTCACGGCAACATTACCTGGAACGTTCTGCCCCCAGATGTGAGCGAAGAATTGGAAGCCCAACTATCTTCGGCGATTTCTCATCTCAACGATCGGGAAAAAGTCGCACATGACGCCGAAGCAGATCTCGATGGGTTAAAAAAAGCCGAACTGATGAAAGAGCGGATCGGTGAAACTTTCCAGGGACTGATTACTGGCGTCCAATCCTATGGATTTTTTGTCGAAATTGAAGAATTTCTGGTTGAGGGACTGGTACACGTCAGCTCTCTCAAAGACGACTGGTATGAGTTCCGTGCCCGACACTCCTGCCTAGTAGGCCGCAAAAACCGTACTGCTTATCGACTAGGCGATCGCGTGGACGTCGAAGTTAAAAGCGTCGATTACTACCGTCAGCAAATAGATTTAGTCACCAAAAGTGCTGGTAGTGCTGCCACTAACGAAGATATGGAGGAATTTTGATTGCTCAATAGTCAACAGGACTACCTAAAACTTTGGCAAACGCGGATGACTGTGGCTATATCTGCGTGTATCTGCGTGTATCTGCGTTCGCAAAAAAAATAAACACCAATGACAGAGCCACTTATCCTAGGTATTACTGGTGCCTCCGGCTTAATCTACGCCGTGCGGGGTTTAAAATACCTCCTACAGGCTGATTATGCCATTGAGTTAGTTGCTTCTAAGTCAACTTATATGGTTTGGCAGGCAGAACAGAACATTCAAATGCCTGTCGAACCCGATAGACAAGAGCAATTCTGGCGTCAGCAAACAGGGGTCGAAACCTTAGGTAAACTACGCTGTCACCGCTGGGGCGATGTTGGAGCTAATATTGCCTCAGGCTCCTTCCGCACACACGGCATGGCGATTATGCCTTGTAGTATGAGTACCGTAGCTAAACTGGCGGCTGGGCTCAGTTCCGATCTTTTGGAACGAGCCGCCGACGTTCAACTCAAAGAAGGGCGTAAACTCGTCATTGTCCCCCGCGAGACGCCCTTCAGTTTGATTCACCTGCGAAACCTGACTACTTTAGCCGAAGCAGGTGCCCGCATTGTACCAGCAATTCCTGCCTGGTATCATCATCCTCAAACTATTGAGGATATGGTAGATTTTGTGGTAGCCCGTGCTTTCGACCAGCTAAATATTGACTGCATACCCCTAAATCGGTGGCAAGGTACTTAAGATAGAGATGTCAATTGTCATTGGTCAGAAATAAAACTCATGACCAATGACCAATCACCAACTAAATTATTTTTATGCCGGTTTTTAGAATACTGCTGTTACTGTTAGTGTTGGGCGGACTGGCGTTGTTTATTGTACAAAATTTGTCGCCTGTCTTGCCAATCGTCTTCTTGGGCATGAAAAGCCTGCCAATGAAGCTAGGTGGGTGGATTTTCATCGCGATCGCTTTAGGTTTTTTCACCAGCCTGCTCTGGCAATTTTTGAGCTATCTGCAAATGCTTCCCTTACAAACACGTATCCGTCAACTAGAAGGTGAGCCTGAACCTAGTAGGCGTCGTGAAAGTTCTCAAACCAGTTACACTACAACCGAGAGGGAGACATCCTCAACTGAAACAGACTCTGATTGGGACGAGCCAGAACCGGAAGACGACGATGACTGGGACATTGAGTCACCGCCCGAACCCAATTCCCGAAAAAATACTGCCGTTGAGGATACCAGATCCTACGAAGTTAAGCAAGAACCCAAAAGCAGTAACGTCAGTGGCTCTGTCTACTCCTACGGTTACCGAGAGCCGAAAAATTCAGGCGTTGGTAAAGTAGAGCCAGTATATGATGTTAACTATCGGGTGATTATCCCACCTTACCATGAAACTAGCGATCGGGTTGAGGAAGAAGACTGGGGATTGGAAGAGGACGAAGAAATTGAATAGTTTAGGAAGGATGCATTGCTAAAGGGAATCAACGTTTATTTAATTGGCATGATGGGTGTCGGGAAAACCTCTGTAGGGCGAATTCTTGCCCCGAAGCTAGGTTATGGTTTTTTTGACACTGATGTCTTGATTGAGCAGGTTGCCCATCAAAGTATTAAAGAAATTTTTGCCAAATCTGGTGAAGACGCTTTTCGCCAGTTGGAAACCCAAGTGCTGGCAGAAATTTCGGCTTATTATAACCTGACAATTGCTACTGGTGGCGGCATCGTCCAGCAGCAAAAAAATTGGAGCTACCTACACCACGGCTTGGTTGTGTGGCTGGATGCACCAGTAGAACTGTTATTAGCCCGTTTGCAAGACGACACTTCGCGCCCTCTGCTGCAAAAACCTGACCCCGCCGCTCAGCTACAAAAACTGCTCTCACAACGGCAGCGACTTTATGCCCAAGCCGATATTAAAATAACTCAGGAGGCTGACGAAACGCCTGAACAAATAGCAACGCGAGTAATTCAGGCAATTCCCCAAGTTTTGAAGCCACCTGTGGCTGAGCCAGTTGCCGTGGAAAATGGTCATTAAATCTTGACAAAGCAGTCGATCGTATTGTAACAAAAGCACTTAATGCTATAAACTACTATTGTAATTAGCCAGCAGAAAATCACAACTACTCGACAGGTGTCCTAAAAGCTACCTATGCTCAACGATAGCGAATACTTAGTCCAGGAAGACGCCACCCGTGTCAGGGTACTCAGTGAGGCACTTCCCTACATTCAACAATTTGCTGGTCGGACTGTGGTTGTCAAGTATGGCGGCGCAGCAATGAAAGACAGTATGCTGAAAGACAAGGTGATGCGCGACATTGTCTTCTTGTCTTGTGTTGGGATCAGACCTGTGGTAGTACATGGTGGTGGTCCCGAAATCAATAGCTGGCTTGATAAGCTAGGAATTGAACCACAATTTAAAAATGGTTTGCGAGTCACCGACGCCCCTACAATGGATGTGGTGGAGATGGTTTTAGTAGGTCGGGTAAATAAAGAAATCGTCTCTTTGATTAACCAAGCTGGTGGCTTGGCAGTAGGACTTTGCGGCAAAGATGGCAACTTGATTAAGGCTCGTCCACAAGGGCAAGAAGGCATTGGCTTTGTGGGGGAAGTCAATAGTGTTGATACCAGGCTTATAGAGTCTCTGGTTAAAAGTGGCTATATTCCAGTGGTATCCAGCGTCGCCGCAGACGAAACAGGGCAAGCTTATAATATTAATGCCGATACAGTCGCAGGTGAAATAGCTGCCGCTTTGGGAGCAGAAAAGATGATTTTGCTCACTGATACTGCTGGTATTTTGCAAGATTATAAAGATCCATCGACGCTGATTCCCAAGTTGGATATTCAAGAAGCGCGGCATCTGATGACTAGCGGGGTGGTTGCAGGTGGGATGATTCCTAAAGTGAGTTGTTGTGTGCGATCGCTTGCTCAGGGTGTTAAAGCTGCACACATCATTGATGGTCGCATTCATCACGCCCTGCTATTAGAAATATTTACCGACGCTGGGATCGGATCGATGCTTGTGGCTTCAGAATTTATTGGTTAAAATTAACAGTGAGTTCACAAAACACCGAAAAATTAGAAATTGCGTACCAAGCGGGTATTGTAGCGTTTGAGCGTGGTGAGTACCGACAGGCGGTACAGCACTTAGAAGTGGCAAGCGCCCTAGTCGATCGCAACTCGCGCCTTGGCGGAGAAGTGCTAATTTGGTTGGTGACGGCTTACGAAGCCAGTGGTAAACTAACAGAAGCTCGCGCCCTATGTCAGCAGTTAGAGTGTCATCCAGATTTAGAAACTCGCAAGCAAGGTAAACGCCTACTCTACATTCTCCAGGCTCCCCAGTTAACCAGGCGTCCAGAATGGTTGACTCAGATTCCTGATTTAACAGTTCTGGAGGAAGGGGATGAAAAGTATCGTCGTGGTAGTGCTAATGGGAATAATTCTCAAAAGCTCCCAAAAGAACCGGAACCAATTGAAACGAAAGGGGTAAATACCCAAGATAATCTATTTATCTGGGTTGCACTGGTTGCCGCTGCTCTGGTGCTGAGTGGGTTGGTTTGGTTGAAGTTTTGATCTAGAGCTATCAGCAATTAGCAAAAATAGGAGAAGCCGGAGTGAAGCCAATTGTTTTAGCAAGGAGTAAAGGCAAAATTGATATAATGGGCGTCTTTGGGCGCTTGCGGGTGCTGTGGGTAATGATGTTGGCAGCACTATTGCTTTCTGGCTGTGTCAAGTATGATGTTGGGGTAAACTTTGAAAGTCCGCACCGTGGTGCAATTGTCCAGCATATCAAGCTGGGGCAACAGCTAACTAGCTTTAGCCGATTACCTGCACAGGCATGGTTAGATAGTATTGAGCGTCGGGCATTGCAGTTACAAGGTAAAGCTCAACGACTCTCTGCTCAGGAAATAATTGTTACGATTCCCTTTTACACGGGTGGGGAACTGGAATCTAAGTTCAATCAATTTTTCAATCCTGGTGTCAAAAAAGTTTCTAAGTCTACTACTAGCCAAGAGGTAAATTTACCGAAAATCAAGTCTCAGCTAAGCGTGTCTCAGAACAATTTTCTATTGTTTGTGCGGAATCGCCTGAACTATGACTTGGATTTGCGATCGCTTGGTGTCCTCTCCTCTAATGGTAATGTGATTGTCAGTCCCAGTTCGCTCTTAAACTTGGAGTTTAGCTTGCAGACGCCTTTGGGGGCACGGAGTCTTAATACTACGGGTAATGCTCTAGCCCCTGTAGTTTCTGAGCAGGGGCATAAGCTAGTGTGGACGATTAAACTCGGTGAGTTGAACCATTTGGAGGCGGCGTTCTGGCTTCCTAGCCCCTTGGGAATTGGCGCTCTCGTCATTGCATTGATGGTATTGGTGGGCTACTACCTCAAATACAAGCACTTACCCGGAATGGACACCGATTCTATGGAAGCAGCAACTTCGTAAAAAATTTGTTCGTAGGGGCAAACCCCCTGTGGTTGCCCCTATATAGCGGGTGAGTAGGGGCAAACCCAAGATAAACCCACAGGGGTGATGTTGGGTTTCGTTCCTCAACCCAACCTACAATTATTTTCTCGTTCCGGTGGCTCTGTCTGAGAACGCTGTTGGTGAGCCTAGGCTCCTACTCCCTTCCCGCCAGAAGATGCGTGTATTTTCTACTCCCCCCACACTCCCCACACTCCCCACACTCAAGAAAGCTGATTTTTGCCATAGGCAAATTTTTTGCCCCCAATTTTGCCAAGATAAGAATGTTTGCCACGACGATCGCAGTTTTTGCGATACCTAGACAAAATTCAAGCAATATGCCTGGAACACCAAAAAATATTAGTGCCACTGGCTGTCTCGTTCTCATTTTGCCATTGGCGTTTTCGCTTACCTTTGTGTTCTTTGCCTGGCCAGTGTTGCTGGCGCTGGGAGTGCTGATTCTCAGTTTTATGTTTTGGCAAAAACAACAATGGCAAAAGTTGAGCCAGAAAATAAACCCATTTTTCCATCAGCTCATCAAGGATAACCTTGGGAGTGTGACAGCACTCGACTTGGCAATGAAAACCAGCCTCTCGGCTGAAACAGCAAAGCGCTACTTAGATGCAAAAGTCCAAGAATTCGGGGCTCGTACCGTTGACTATGAAGACCAAGGCACGGTGTATTACTTTATCACTGCTAGCACTCTAGGTAGCATATTCGACGACAGTGAACCCCCCACCCTTTACGATCGCACACCTCTAACCCCTACCACTCAACCATCCAGCCGGGAGGAGAGTCAACCTACAGATCCTAGCGTTACAGCTAAAACATATGACGATAGTGTACCGTTCAGCCGACATCACAGTGAACCAATAAAACCCAGTACTCTGGGTAAAATATTTGATGACAGTGAACCACCCACCATAGAAGAAAGTGCCGCCTTTACCCCGGAGGTTCCACAACCCATAGCCGAGGAGCAACCAGCCACAACATCACTAACCCAGGAGCAAGAAAAACAAAGCATCGCACCCCTAAAAGGCAAAACTGTTACTCTAGCTGTGATCCAATCTGAACTCGCTAGGCGACTAGATGTTCACTCAAGCACAGTTTTAAAACGGAGATCCGATCCAGACTTTTCCGAGTGGACTCGCAGCAGAGATCCAGAGGGAATTTCCTGGAAATACGCCCCAGACACAAAGCTGTTTTATCCTCTAGATACTACTAGAGAGCATTTAACCGATTTGTGGACTTAACAAATCCAGTACTGTAGAAGACTGGGCATATATAGGGGCAACCACAGGGGGATTGCCCCTACCAACCCCTATATGTAAATGCAGTGCTACAGTACTGAAATTAAAACCCACATTCCGCACCCCCAACTCCAACGCAAGGGGTTTTTCTCGTTTTCTCGTTCCGGTGGCTCTGCCTGGGAACGCTGTTGGTGAGGGTGGGGCCTCTAATTCCACGCACCAGTCC
>CASBRB010000507.1 GCA_949127975.1 Oscillatoriales cyanobacterium PMM_0019
GCCTGTAACTTACCTGTAGTTACCTGCCCAGGTGAATTAATGCGCAGTCGTCACTCCTACGGAATTTTGCAAATGCTGGGAGTCACGGAAACAATAGCTAAAGATGAAGCCGAATATATCGAAATTGCCGTAAGGTTGGGAATAGATGTAGAGTGGAGAACAAGTATAGTCCAGCAAACAAAGCTTAACCAAGACCGTCTCTATGATGACCAAAATTGTATAGAGGCGTTGTCAGCATTTTATCGGCATCTTGTTCGGGAATATTAATTGAATGAACAGGAGACAGGAGACAGGAGTCAGGAGACAGGAGTCAGGAGTCAGGAGTCAGGAGTCAGGAGTCAGGAGAAAATGGACTACCAAAGATTTATAGAGCAGCTACCAGGACTATACGAAAACTGGGGACAGCCGTCAGTGCATCCTAAGTCTGACATATTTAGGGCAGTGCTAGAGCAAGTGCAAGGAATGACTACAGCCAACGTCATGCAGTTGCTCAATTTAGCAGTAGACTGCATGGAATTAGATGAGGTTTACTGTGAAATAGGTTGCTTTCAGGGAGCAACCTTGAGCGGGGCACTGCTGAATCACCCTCTACAGATGGCATATGCAGTAGACAATTTTTCGGAATTTGATGCTGAGTCAGAAAATATCGAGCAGTTGAGTAAAAACTTATCTTTATTTGATTTAGACAAACAAGTAATTTTTTGCCATCAAGACTTTGAAGAATTTTTCTGGGAATTAAGAGAAATTAGCCCAGCCCCAAAAATCGGTGTATATCTTTATGATGGGGCTCATGACTATCGTTCTCAGTTATTAGGATTGATGCTAGTAAAACCATTTCTTGCCGATCGAGCCCTAATTATTGTGGATGACAGTAACTGGAAGATAGTGCAGCAAGCTAATTGGGACTTTATCAGCGCCCATCCTCAGTGTCAGCTACTGCTAGATTTGCCTACGCCGTCAAATTTTCATGGCACATTTTGGAATGGTTTGCAGATTTTGAGTTGGGATGTGAATCAAAAAACTAGCTACGATTGGTCAAGTTTTGTAGAAAAATTTCGCCACGAATCAGTCATTAAAGAACTCTACGATTTCTGTATAGAGTTGGAGAGGCAACCCCAGGAAGAAGTAATAGACTATCTAACAAAAGAAGCATTAAGTTTACAAGCTAATTACAAATTTTTAGAAGCCGAACAAAAGTATCAGGAAATTTTACAGTGGGATAGTAAGAATGCAAATGCCTACCAAAATCTCGGCATGGTTTATTACGGAATGTCGCGGTTCCAAGATGGACTAACTATGCTGCTTAAGGGTTTAGAGTTTGACGACTCAAAAGCTCTATATCATTATAGCTTAGGCTTAGTGCTAGAAAAAGTTGGGGGAATTAATCAAGCTGTTGAGGCTTATAAAAAGGCAATAACACAGAATCCCCAGTATATTGATGCTTATAACAATTTAGGGAATATCCTGTATACGGCAGGTGAAATTGAACAAGCTGAGTTAGTTTATCGTCAGGCGATCGCAGTTAATCCACAACATTTTGGGAGTTATCTTAACCTGGGAAATGTCTTGCTGGTAAAGTGCCAAATTGATGAGGCGATCGCCGTTTATGAAGCAGCACTCAAATTGCAGCATAATCCTGACATTTCTACCAACCTGGAATTTGCACTAAAACTCAAAACTGACAAATCTCAAGCATTACTTTTTTCAGGGAATTATTTTTACGAGCACCAAAGATATCAAGAAGCGATCGAGCAGTATCAAAATTTTTTAACATTTCAAACAGGAAACGAATCTTTATACTTTATTTTAGGTGAATGTTACGAACATCTGCGTCAGTATCAAGAAGCTATAGAAGTATATAGAGAAGGTATTGAACTTTACCCAACAGCAGCCAATTTTTATTTGCGCTTGGTGCTAGCTTTGACAGAAGCTGGAAATACTCAAGATGCCATTGAAGTTGCTAGGGAAGCATCGCTATTGTTTCCCGAAAACATAATTTTGCAGCTAAAAAAGCATTTAACCCTGCCAATCATCTATAAAAGTCAAGAAGAAATTAACTTTTACCGCCACAGGTTTGCTCGGGGACTAGAGGAATTAATTCAGCAAATAACCCCGTCCGACAATGCCCAGAGCGCCATAGGGGGGCATACCAATTTCTTTCTGGCGTGTCAATGTCTTAATGACTTGGAGCTACAACAACAGTATGGGCAGATGGTTCATCGGATTATGGCTACCAACTATCCCCAACTGAATAGCACGCAAACTCAGCCTCTGGGTCAAAATAGCAAAATTCGCATTGGCTATGTCTCGAGTTTCCTCTGGGAGCATACAGTTGGCAAACTAACGCTCGGTTGGCTGCGCCATCACGACAGAAGTAGGTTTGAGATTTATTGCTATTACCTCGGTACTATACAAGACCAATTTACGCAACAATTCAGACTACATAGCGATGCTTTTCACCATATTCCTGACAATATAGAAGCTGTTGCTGAACAAATTATAGCCGATCGGTTACACATACTGGTTTTTTTGGATATTGGTATGTATCCACCAGTAACGCTGCTGGCAGCGCTCAGACTAGCACCTGTACAGTGTACAACATGGGCTCATCCGGTGACTTCAGGGCTACCAACAATTGATTACTTCCTTTCTAGCGATTTGATGGAACCAGAAAATGCTCAATCCCACTACTCGGAACAATTGATTCGTTTAGCAAATATTGGCATTTCATATCCCAAACCAACAATTACTGAAAAGACAAAAACTAGATCGGACTTTCATCTGCGCGATGATGCGGTAGTGTATTTATCCTGTCAGACTCTTTTTAAATACCTACCTCAATACGACTACATTTTTGCTATCATTGCTAGCCGCGTACCATCTGCTCAGTTTGTATTTATATCGCGCCCCAATGCTTACATTGCCGAGCAGTTTAGTCAGCGCCTCCAACTAGCTTTTTCTAAATATAGTCTGGATAGTGAAGACTACTGTGTAATTTTGCCAGGACAAAATCAGATAGATTATTGGAACATCAATTTAATGTCCGATATTTTTCTAGATACGTTTGGCTGGTCCGGAGGTAATACAACTTTAGAAGCGATCGCCTGTAACTTACCTGTGGTTACCTGTCCGGGTGAGTTAATGCGCGGGCGTCACTCTTACGCTATTTTGACAATGCTGGGTGCGACGCAAACAATAGCTAAGGATGAAGCTGAATATATTGAAATTGCTGTGAAGTTAGGTATAGATCCAGAGTGGAGACAAAGTATATCCCAGCAAATAATGCGCGATCGCTCGCACCTGTATGAGGATAAAACTTGTGTCGCTACTCTGGAAGAATTTTATCTATCCGTCGGCAAAAAGGCTGATTGCTAGTGGATGAGTAGGATTGAGTTAACCTTGGCTTGCTAGCATGAGAAAGGGTCTCCGCGTATTTCGTTGGTGACAATCCCGAGATCTAGTCCACCTACTCCAGCAAATAAGTAGCCATTAAACGCGATTGCAACAAGTGTGAAATAATAGAGATAGGGATACTCAGGTGTCAGAGAAATGGCAAAGGAATTGGGGATGAATCTTCAAGCCGTCGCAAATTTAAATAAAATGTCTCTTCATGTTCTGCTTGAACAGGTTGAGTCGGGGTATTTTATGGCATCGGTGCCAGAATTGATAGATTGTGTAGCATCGGCTGAAACCCGTGAGGCAGCGATCGCGGCTGTACAGGAAAAGGTTAAGATGAGACTGGCGAATATTGAGGTTTTGATGCTAGAAGTTTCAAATAATCCCTGGACAGAATTTATTGGGATGTTTGAAGGGGATAAAGAGTTTGCGGATCTGGCAGAGGAACTGCGATCGGAACGTGAGGTACGAAACCCAACATATTAGCGTTGTAGGTTGGGTTGAGGTACGAAACCCAACATTAAGATTTGAAAGCCTTGAGTTGATAAAATAAATATCAAAACGATCGCTAATCCCATGACGACTAATAAGCTACCGAAAAATAAAGATAAAAAACCTCAGATTTCCGAACATCCTCTGGCAAAGCTTGCTGGCAAATTTGAAGGGGAATTTTGGGAAAATACCCTTTGGGAAATTCAAAATTTGAGAGAGATAGAAAAGCAAGAAATTAACAAAACTTTAGATCCAATAAAAAGATTATGGCAAAACTCACCCTAGAAAATATCCCTGATGAACTGATGGAGCAAATCGAACAACTTGCTCGACAACAAAATCAGTCTGTTAACGAGCAAGCGATCGCTACGCCTCTAATCGGTAATTCGGTGGACAATACTGTACTTAGAGTACATACGAGTACCCGTCATTACGATGGACTACAAAGCAATACTTGTGACGAACGGGCGAGATTTTACCCGCTTGAGTAGTCATCTCGAAAACCCCACTATGACGTACTGTTACGCGCCCAACGTGAGGAAGAGCAAATTTTCCTTTATGTAAGACAGCACGTACTATGTCACCTGTTTGAAAGCCAAAGAAGGTTTTACATTGTGTACGATATGACTTAGGAAAGCCATGTTTATTAGTAGTACACATCTGACGGTTACCCCATCCATTTGCTGTAATTAGTAGTGGTTGGGTTGTTAGGACTTGCAATTTATTCACTTCACCAACACAAGCAGCATCTAACCAATGGGTTTTTGTCAAATCTAACCTGCTACGGTTGTACTTAGTCCTTCCTCCAGTTCCAGTTTTTACTGGTAATCCAGTTTGTTTGAGGCGGTTATTCAATGCCCACCGAGTAGCATTAACTGCTGCTGCATCTTTTAAGGGTTGCTTTGCTTGTTTTTGGATGCGATTGAGTATATCTGGTTTATCTGATAGGAAGTCTCGAATATCGAGATTGCCCTTTCTTTGATTGCATTCATGACAAGCAAGTGTAAGGTTAGAAATGCGATTACTACCACCCTTGGAGCGTGGGTGAATATGTTCTACTTCCAATCTGGTATCAGTTACACCACAATAAGCACACCGTCTCAGCCATTTTTCTAGTAGATACTCGCGCACCTCGTATCCTGCTAATTCACCCTGTTGATATTCAACTCCTGAAATATTGGGGTTTTGCATTAACTGAGTGTCAAATTTCACCAATTCTTGAGATATTCCCGTAATTGGTGCAAATTTAGAAATACGCCTCACCCAAGTCATAATGTTTTCAATCCTTGACTGTAAGCTTGGTGGCAACCATCCCGATCTACGCTGTTTGGGGCAAGGCATTTTATTACCTTTCCTAAACCATTCGTGTTTTGGTGGTTTACGGTATCTTGTTTTGCGGTTTCTGCGACTACGCCTAACAGCACGACGCTCTGCTAAATCCCTCTTGATTTGTTCTCCCCGATGTGTCAATTCAGCACCCCAAATTACATCGCCATCACCTTGTACGAGTGCTAGGCCAGTAGTTTTTGAACCTGGATCTAATTTGAGTTCCAGCGATTGCGTAATTGGTGAATCAACAGCATATTTCAGAATGATAGTAAAAGGATAGCGACGAAATACTGCTGCTTTTCCATTTTTAAGTAACCATCTCGATTTACCCGGATGAATTGGATCTAGTGGCTGATGATTGGTGTCGATTACAAAAACGAAATTAGACATTATCTGTCCTCCTATTACTAGGGTGATGTTTTCCTTGGCAATGTTAGAAAAGCTTGTCATGCTAGGGACACTGGCTTAACCAAATATACCTGTTTAATCCCTGGCGATAGAGCTACAAGCTGGAAAGCACCTGTAGGTATCGTGACTTTTCTAACGTAGTGCGGTTAAGCACTGAACCTGGCTACCTCTCCAGCAGATGTACTGGTTGTCCAGTCTTGTCCACTGTTTGGCGGATAGCCATCCTTAAACAAGCTTTACCTAAAACCAGCAGAATGCCCCATCCATGTACTCATGGGTGGGTACGAACTCTGTCAATATAATTATCTTACCTAGTTGACACGCTTGGGTAAAATGCGTTAATCTAGTAATATGATAGCACTAGAAGCCTCGTTAAAAGGAAGCCAAGACCAGTACGCGAGATTAGATGAAGCGATTAGAACGGCACAGTTCATTCGCAACAAATGCCTGCGCCATTGGATGGAGAACCGAGGGGTCAATAGAAATGACCTCCACAAGCTATGTTCAGTGCTATCAAAGGATACATCAACACCTTGGGCTAAGAAGCTCTTTGATTTAGGTGGGGAGTATGTCAAAAAAACCTCAAACACCCCTAAAATTCCTAATTTCTCCCGAAACTGACCCCACTTGGGAAGAAAGACGGAAAGCAGTGCCTAAACTCCAAGCGGAAATCGAGCAACGCCGTCGTTTAAATCCAAAAGATTTTGGACTCCCCGATAGTACGGAATTGATTCGGGAGGATCGGGAAAGATGAGTGGGCAGTTAAGTAGGGTTTCGATTAACTAGCTATTTAGCCATTGAATCCATTCCTGGGCACGAACTGACCAAATATATTCACTCTTAACATAATTAACCTGCCGCCTCAGATGGGTTTCTGCTGACTCGGAGTAGGTGGAATCGCAGTTCTTCAGCACTTCGACAGTTTCTACAACAAAACGGTCTTTATATACTTCCCAGTCATCAGTTATCGGTATTAAACGGGCAAATCCGGCTGTGGTTTCCGGCAATGCGCCCAAGTCGCTGCTAACAATTGAGCAACCACTTGCCATTGCCTCCATCACTGCGATACAAGAGGTTTCGGGGAACGTATTAGGGTAGGCTAATACCATGACTGACCGCAGTTGACGAGCAAGTTCTGGCTGTGGTATGGCACCAATGTACTCAACTCCAGGTGTCTCCTGACACTGGCGATAAAGTTCACCGTGCAGAGAATTGTCCTCAGCTTCAGTAAGATGATAAACTTTCATGCTGGAAAATACCTTCAGTATTGTCCCAGGAACTGCCTGACGAATCCTGGGAAAAACTTCTAGTAGGATATTAAGACCCCGAAACGGGGTACTTGTATAAGCGAGAACTGGGGGATGAGACTTTTGGGCTAGTATTGGTGTATCATTAGGGAAAAGCTCGCTAAAAGTTGGCGCAATAGCATTGCGTAGAACCCTAGTACGAGTTAGGTTAATGCCGAACTTCTCGTGGAAGCGATCGCGCTGCCACTCGCTGACTAGGGCAAAGCCATCATAGACATCTCGCTCTTCTGGATTATGCAACTCCTGCACGTCAAGTTGGTCGCGATCGTGTCCAGTCCACAGCACTAAGCGAGTTTGGTCTCCAATAAGTTCCCTGAGGTGCCTTCCCTGCCCAACATAGTTTAGCATAATTAAAGCATCAAGCGATCGTAGTAGTTGATGAGGCAC
>CASBRB010000508.1 GCA_949127975.1 Oscillatoriales cyanobacterium PMM_0019
CTCACACCCACCCCGGGCAGGGTGGTTTCATACGGCTGTATAAAAATGAGCTCCGACCCACGCTTGTACCCTAGACAAAGAAAAGCACGGTAAGAGCACGATATGTCTGGTCTTTTTTCAGGTAAGGTATCCGATTGACTCCGACAACAGTTCGGTTTACCGCAAGCAAATGTTCGGTAAACCGATATTGAGGGTGTGATCGAGTACGGACAGTACTAAATATAATAAGTAAAAGTTATGAATGAATAGCACTTAGTTAGACTTAAGTGCAGTGGCAAGGAGATTGATTACTAAGAAGAGAAAAAACTTGTTGTAGTTGGTTAGACAGAGCGCGTTGTGCTTGAGGTATAGTCCGAAAACCTAAAATTCGCGCGATCGTGATAAAAAAGTTATGTAATATTGCCCAATTTACGGGAGATTGACCACCACGTCGTTGAGGAAAGTCTATGGCTTACGCCACGCTGCGCTATCGGTAAACTTTACGTCTCTAACCCAACCGCTGTTGACAATAAGCGAGACAGGTTTTTTTTTTTGCAATGCAACGCATCTAAAGTAAAGACAACCGAGCGCTCGGCTAACTCTAAGATTAATTGTTGCACTTCAGGCGACTTCACTGCAATTTTTATTGAACATTGGTTGGGCTCTTAATACAATACCGCGCTCGTGACTATAAACTGATAAGCTGTTGTGCATTTAAACTGTGATAACAGCATCTCCCTTGTTTTTGAGGTTTCGTCCCCAATTAATAACCAACTCTCCTTCATTTAAAAGTTGATGTAATAAATACTCTAGTTCTTCAATGCTGTATTTTGCCAGAGGTAGACGTACTTTTTTTGTTCTAGTATCCTCCGAACTTGTGACCCACTTAATTTTATTCCGGTGATATTCTCTAAATATGTTGCTAATCTTTGGGCTGTCCATCTCCCGAACTCGTATCCTAATTCTTGCGGTTCTTTTTCTATAGTTTCTAATAATATTTATATATATTTATCCGTTGCTTTTATATGATTCCCCTTCATTCGTTCATCTTTTAGACTTTCTAGATTGTTTGGATCTCCATGAACACACCAGTAGCATACCTTATTTATTGAACAACCTAAAAATTCGGCAATCTTCGCTTGAGTTTTTCCATCATTAAGTAATAATAAAATCAAAATTCTTTCTCTAATATCTCCATTCTCTTCCTCTTTTAAGGCTGACTGTATTTTTTCTATTTCCTCTGGCTTCAGATGATTTTTTGCTGGCATTGTTGGTTTTTGTTGACTGAATTACATTTTTCCTTATACCCTATTTAAATGCTGAAAAGCTTAAGATTAAAAATATTACCAACTAGAGTTCATGTCGTTTGCCTCTCAAGTGCCGAGTATCGGGGATTTGTTGCAATTGCTCAACTAAATTCATGGGCTTTTATTGTAATTGCTGGCTACACGACAAATCATATTTTATCCCACATGACGCATTTCAGTAAGTAGTAACCCAAGTTGCTACTTATGCTCTGGGGGCTCCGCGCACCAGAGCATCCGGACAAAATCCCTCAGTTTTAATCTGAGTAAAAAAACTCAATAGAGTAGCAATAGAAAAGAGATTTAATCGGAATTACTTGAGGTTTTTTTGTGCTTTCATGGCACCTAAAGGAAAAGCAGACTCACCAACTGCCTGAAATTCTAATCCTGCTGCTTGTGCTTTTGGTTGAGCATCAAGCATACCAAATAGGGTAACGAACGCGATGACCCCGTTTTTTTAGCTCGTATCCCAAGGTAGTCATAGGGTTGAGGTGGCCAGATGCTGCCGGACAGATTAGCCCATAATGAGTCATCTTACTATTTCTGGTTAATTACAAGGTTGCCGTAATTTATACCACAGAACGAGTGTCTATATCATTCTTCAGGCAGCAGATAAAGAGGCGGCTTTTACTAAGGCACGGGACTTACGCACTGCCTCTACATATAGCGGTTCGTAGGGAAGCAACGCAAAAAAAGTGAGATCGGGAGACAGGAGACAGGAGACAGGCGGTCTGAGTCTGGCTCAAGCTTGTATAGATCGCATTGAAGCGTGCAAGGCTTGGATAAGCGATCGCTCCAGCCACTGTTCCCAGATGCGATCGACAGGATCGGGAAATGGTAGGGTTGAGATAGAACATAGATGTCAAGTTGATACGAGTCAACTCAAGCCACCTGATTCTGCGTAGAGAATTATGCTTGACAACTATTGCTCCATCGTCTCTAAACATTAACGTTGAGAAAGTTTATGAACACTGAGCAAGACAATGTAAATCCGATTAAAGAAGCTAAGGAATCCCCGATCAAAACCCTAAAAGCCAAGAAAAAGAGCGCGAAAAAGCTCAAGAAACACACGACTGAAGGTGAAGGAAGTTCTAAAATATCCAATCGGCTCTACGAAAAAGAAATAGCCAAGCTGCAATTAGAACTGGTGAAAATGCAATATTGGGTAAAGTTTACAGGTGCCCGCATCGTAATTATTTTTGAAGGACGAGATGCCGCAGGTAAGGGGGGTACGATTAAACGGATTGCGGAGCCGTTGAATCCGCGTGGCTGTCGGATCGTGGCTTTAGGCACGCCTAGCGATCGGGAAAAGACCCAATGGTACTTCCAACGCTATGTAGCCCATCTCCCATCTGCGGGTGAAATTGTTTTGTTTGACCGCAGTTGGTATAACCGTGCTGGGGTAGAATCTGTGATGGGATTCTGCACAGAAGAACAGTACAACCATTTCATGCAAGATTGTCCAGAATTTGAACGGATGTTGGTGCGTGAGGGCATTATTTTGCTGAAGTATTGGTTTTCTGTCAGCGATGATGAGCAAGAACGGCGCTTTCAATCCCGAACTACTGATCCAGCACGGCGCTGGAAACTCAGTCCAATGGATCTCGAATCTCGCGATCGCTGGGTGGAATATTCTAAAGCCAAGGATGTCATGTTTGCCCACACCAATATCCCCGAAGCACCCTGGTTCACCGTCGAAGCAGACGACAAAAAACGTGCTCGCCTGAATTGTGTTTACCATATCCTCAACAAGATTCCCTACGTGGATATGACCCCACCACCCCTAGAACTGTCTCCCCGGAAGTTGGCCGATAGCTATGTCAGACCACCCCGAAATGAACAGTTCTTTGTACCACAGACTTATTAGGCGATCGTTTTTTGGTGTCGATCAGGTTTTTATTTGTTGGCATAGCATTTTTAATTATAAACTTTATCATCAACGAGGATAAATAGGGCTAGGGGTCTAACCCCCCAGTTGAGCCAACAGCATCATTAATTGACCGGCGGGCTAGGATATCAACCGATCGACTTTGGTGACAAAAATAGATTTTTTTTCCTGATATCGGGGGGAACAATCTGGAAAGCTAGTTTAGTCGTTGTATTCTACATTGTGCCAGATAAAGGGGTCAAGAGGCAATGAAGCTAGTTTTGCAGCACCCATCACAAAACCGTTTGGCTGAGGCAGACAAGCAAGAACTCCTTAAGCAGGCAGTTGGTGATGGGATTGTGTTTAAAAATACAGTTGAGTCGAAGAACCAGTATCGTGAAGAATTTGAGAGGTTTGCCCGGGCAAACTTTGGCGAATTGTCGGCTCTCGATCGCCAAATTTTAGCAGCTTTAAGAATTAAACTGGGAGTGCTTCCTCAACAGGCAGCCGCAATTAAAAAAGAAGTTTTAAAACCTTACCAAGACTACAACAGAAAGTTGCAGCGATACCAGCAGGCATTAATAGAGGCGTTTCGGCATGAATATCCTCTCAGGTATGAAACTCATAATAATTTGAAACGTTTGCAGGAAATTTTAGGGCTCCAAGACGAAGATGTAGCACCAATTGAAGCCAAAATGGTCAAACAAAAAAAAGATGCCGTCTGGACTAATAAATTGGCAATAGTCATGATTATTACTAGCTTGACTCTATTAGCTGGAATAGGCTATTGGGCGGTGGCAAACTTACTTAACAATTATCAGCAGGAACCGCCCTCAACACAGCCCCTTGTTCCCGGAAGCTTGCGTTAAACTTTTCGCTAACACCAGATGCAATCAGGCAGTAGACTGAAAGTGGAAGAAAATCGGAAGCACGTAACCGACCCTCGACATCACCCTCTTTCCTCGGTATGATAAAACCATGTTATCGCACAAGCAAGGAAACTTGAAAGTTCGCGTGCCTATAGCCCAGTGGCTTTTCTGGGGTGCTGCCTTTGTCCTAACGGCGACTATTTCTGCCACTGTTGGGGCTACGGTGGCGCTGATGACTCCACTTTCGCCTTTGATTTCTAACCACCATCAAGGACAGAAGCCAAAGGGAGATTTGGGAAGTTATGGCTTTGGGTATCGTCTGTCGCGACCAGTGAATATTCTAGTTTTAGGGATCGATCGCGTTCTAGACGTTCCAGACAACTCACCCAAAATCTTCACAGGCAACAGTGATACCATGCTGCTGTTGCGCCTCGACCCCAGCGAACATTCGGTGAAGATGCTTTCAATTCCCCGAGATACCCGTGTAGAAATTCCCGGCTTCGGGCTCAATAAAATTAACCAGGCGAATGTCGATGGCGGTGCTATTTTAGCAGCAAAAACTGTCAGTAATACCCTGAACGGTGTGCAAGTCGATCGCTACGTCCGGGTTACTACAACTGCTTTTCGGGAACTGGTGGATTTGGTGGGCGGCGTGGAAGTGTTTGTTCCAGAACGGATGTCTTATGTAGACAACACTCAAAATCTGAAAATCGATCTAGACCAAGGTTGGCAAACTTTGAACGGAGATCAAGCCGAGCAGTTTGCTCGCTTCCGCCATGACAATTACGGCGATATCGGTCGAGTACAGCGACAGCAAACCCTCATCAAAGCATTGCGGCAGCGTCTCCAGAGTCCTGCCGTGCTGCCTCGCGTGCCTCAACTGCTCACCTCGATGGGCAAATATGTTGACAGCAACCTCAGCTTGGAAGAAATGTTAGCACTAGCAAACTTTGGTTTGAGCCTACAGCCAGATGAATTCAAAATGGTGCTGTTGCCTGGTAGATTCAGCACTACCCGCGAGTACAAAGCCAGCTTTTGGATTATGGATTCCGTGGAGAAAGACCAGATTATGAAGGAATACTTCGATCGAGAGTCAAAAACCCCTTCATCGGATACACTGCCTTCCCCCAATCAACTGCGAATTGCCATTCAAAACGCCTCTGGGCAGCCTCAGCTAGGCAAGCGCGTTGCCAAGTCTCTAAAGCAAAAAGGTTATACATCCGTATACACCATAGAAGATTGGCCAGACTTGCAGCACCAGACCCAGATTATAGTCGAAAAAGGTGACATAAAAGCAGCAAGCGCCATCAAACAAGTGTTGGGTTTGGGCAAAGTTGAAGCGACATCAACTGGCGATATCCAATCAGACTTAACAATTCGAGTCGGTCAAGATTGGCAGGATTGAAAATGTCACTCTAGCAGGACTTACGCACTCCCTCTACATATGTTCGTAGGGGCAATCCCCCTGTGGTTGCCCCTATATATGCCCAGTCTGCGTAAGTTCGTAGGGGCAATCCCCCTGTGGTTGCCCCTATATATGCCCAGTCTGCGTAAGTCCTATCTAGTTCATAATAGATTTTGTTGTCAACTCAAATCCTTATGTCAGACTTAAATCGTGGAATCATGAAGTTTAAGGACGCAGATAGCCCAAAAGCGATCGGCATTTCATCTGTAGTGGTTTTGGGTGGCATCTGCTTCCTCATCGTCTGGGCGCTGCAAACCGCCTATACCATTAACTAACGAAAACGGGGCATTCCTTTTCTAGGATTGCCCCATTTTGCTTAATCTCTGAAGTGCTAGAACCGCTGAAATTACTTATGGGTTTCAGACTTTATCCGAGATACCACATTGTAGTCGTCGGCTCCTGCAGGAGTTCTTGATTCGATAATCCCTTCTGTGGCACCACCTATCGCTTTCCAAGCGGCAAAACCGCCTGTTAGTTCAGCTACATGCTCAAACCCAGCTTGGCGCAGTTGGTTAGCTGCCGTTGCGGTTTCTGAGTCGCCGTTACCGTAAACATAGATATCACGATCGGATTCCAGGCTGCTTTTTGCCCGTTCTACCAATTCATCCATCGGCATGGGCATCGCACCCATGATATGCCCGTCGTTGAAGGTATTGCGATCGCGCACGTCGATAATAGTCAAAGCAGGCTCACCCCATTCCAGACGAGCTTTGAGATCCTGAACCGAAGACTGAGCTTTCAGTCCTGGAGGAGTGGGAGCAATATCTGAAATTTGGTTTTTAAGGTCTTTAATGCTGTCGGGAAGTTTGTCTTTAGCGGCTTGTACCGTTTGTGAAACCTTGTCTTTCGCAGTTTCAGCCATTTCTGAAGCCTTGTTTTTAGCGTTTTCCAAGTTTTCTGAAAGATCTGCCATGATTTTATAATCCAATCACATTATTTGCATTTTAACTGGCAACTTATTTTCAATTAATCTTTCTTTGGATAGAATTTTTTATACTACCTTACTATGGTTATAGAAAGCCTATTCCAATAGATGTATTGAATTCGCTGTCTTTCTACGTCAAATGATATAGTCTTAATTTTAAAGTTTTTGGAAACTTGGTACTAATTTTAATACCCAATCAAGGCGTTTTCTTCTATTTTTAGTATCGCGACCAAATCTAGCATTTAAACGATATAATAGCTTCAATATAGGATGGCGAAGAAAGTGGCTAATGCGTAAATTCCATAGTCCTCCTGAAAGATACATTTCTGGGTAGTCAGAATAAAATCGATCGTAATCCAAGCTGGCATTTACACTACTACCGTGCCGCAGGGTTAAAGAACCATAATGAATCACATAAGCATCAGCTACCAGAAAAATATCTAAGTTTTTCTTTTCCAACTTCAAACAGATATCAATATCATTAAAATTCCCACTGTAGCTGGTACACAACCCACCTAAATCTTCAAATACATTTTTCCTGAAAACATTCAGATTAAATGTCATAATCGAGGCATAGCAATCATATTTTTTAGAAGACTGGGATGCTTGTTGTATAGCAAGATCGCATCTTGTCAAGTAAGGAATTAAGCATCCAATACTTAAATCTGGATAATTTTCAATAAAATTACGGAATGCTGTAAACGTATCCGGATAAACATAAATGTCGGAAGCCATCAAGACAACCCAATCTTCACTTAAGTATCTGACGCCATAATTGTAGGCTTCTCCAAAAGACATCCTTGTTCCACAGTGGGCATACTCGATCCCGAAACATTCGCAATAAGATTTCAACTCTGCATCTACCTCATCAGAACCATCGACTAGAACAATCGATGTGACTTCTGGGCAATTTTTGAGTAAGGAGACAGCAAATTTTGTTGATTGTTTGACTGATGGGGGATGTTTTTCAGTGCTAAAGTAATTAACGACAACTCCAAACATAACTTTTTACAACTTTTCTATAAAAGATAAAATAGGTTCCATTTTTTTGCTGAAATCAAATTCAGCTTCAAAACAAGTTTTAGCATTTCTGCTATATTTATCGTAATTACTGATAATCTGTTCGATCGCTGACTCGATTTCTTTATAATCAGAAGGATCTTGGATGACAAAACCACATTTATATAGTTCAATCAATCTTGATAAAGAGGGCAAGTCACTAACTAAAACTGGCTTGCCGTACTTTAAATACTGGGGTAATTTACCAGAGGCATTAGCTATTTTAACAATGTTATCATTATTATCTTTAAATGATTTATAGAAAGCCAAGCCTATAGTTGATGAAGTATAAATTCTATCTATCATATCGTAGGGAAGTGGCTCCAAGGAGAGAAATAAGTTCTTAGAATTCACTTGCCGTAATGACTCTATATAAGGATCTCCAACTTCCCTGGGGACTCTTTCATGAAAAATGAGAGCGCAGCCATTTTCAATAGACGCAAATGCCTCGGCTAATGGCTTTGCACAAACAGTCCCATTAATCATACCAGCTTGCAAAACAATATATGGAAACTGTTCTTGGCTCAAATTAAACTTTTCTCTGAAAAAATTTGTGGTATCTATCTCTAAAGCTTGAGAGTCAAGCGCAAAAGTAGAATTCGGTAGATAAAAAACTTTGGGATGGCGATATTGATAATTTTCACAAAGTGTTTCAAATCGCTCTTCATCTTGAATTATTACACATTCTGATTTTTGATACGCCCAATCGGCTAATTTTCTCAAGATTATAGCAAAACCTTTGTATTCTTCAGGTCTTTGATCTATTTCCAAAGATAAGTATAAAAACTTCTGTCGGAAAATATAAGAATTAATTAAAGCTGCAACCGAGCCATAGAGATCTACTCCAATATTAATATTTTTTTTTCTTATCCGGTTACGTAAAAATTCAATCCCCGATTGAACAGCAAAAATTACTGCTTGAAATACTGGAGCTAAACCTTTATATTTTGCAAAAAATTTTAAATTTGTTTCCTTAAGGAACTCAATGGCTTTGAATTTTTTACCAAAATAAAAAGTTTTTACTTCTTTTCCTATTTCTCCAGGCTCAGGATATTCATTTTTGGTTGCATATATAGTAACTGAATAACCACATTTATCAAGAATTTTTGCCAAGTTAATAATAGTAGGAGCAACACCTACATAACCTTCGTAAAAGAAAATTGAACAGGAACTATTCAGAATTTTCATTTGTCAATACTCTATTCTTACTATTTTGACTTGCCGATAAAATAAACGTTCCAGGTATTAAAACCAGGAGGACTATCTGTCATCCACTCACCAAGTGTAATGAATGTTAGTTCATTCTTTATCAAAAAATCCTTGACTTCTGGTTGAAAAAGATAGCGCATTTGATGGGTTTCTTGTAGTTCTGCAACTGCTCCATTCAACAAATCTTTAATAAAGACTTGATAGTTAACTTCTACTAAATTATCATTAGGATGCATTACTGGTTCGGCAATACGGGTAACAGCAATTTTTTCATCTTTTAAACGCTTAATTCGTACCGTAGGAGGATCGCTGATTACTGCGGGACCATACCAACAATCAAAAATAAATACACCTCCTGGCTTGAGATGCGCTCTGGCAGTTGCAAAAGCGGCTTGCAAATCTTGGTTAGTAATTTGGTAGCTGAATACATGAAACAGGGATATTACCGCATCAAACTTTTTATCCACTCGGATAGTGCGAATATCTCCCTCCTGAAATTGTAGTTTTGATGCTTCCTCTGGTGGTAAACTTAGTAGTCGCTGGTTTGCCTGCTCTAGCATCTGGGCGCTTAAGTCTACCCCATAAACTTCATACCCGTGCCCTGCTAGTAGTGCAGCGTGTACCCCTGTACCACAGCCTAGCTCTAAAATAGATTGCGTACTTGGGGCATAGATTTGTAGCAGATTGTGAATAAACTGGGCTTCAGCATTGTAGTTTTTATCACGATACAGTAGATCGTAGTAACGGGCGTAATCAGCGAAAGTGTTCATTTGGCTTTATTGGAAGTAGAGATAATTTAAAATGAGATTGCCTTGTGTCACTAAGGAGGCAATACTATATTGTGATTGCACCAGGTTTTTTAAATTATCCGCTAGCATCTGGGCAAAATCAGGATTTTTAATCATTTTAATAATCCCTTCGGAAAAGCTCTCAGGTTCATCAGCAATTAAAATATCCTTGTTATGGATAACAGGCAGCCCCTCAGCGCCTAGGGTGGTAGAAACTATCGGGATACCACAAGCTCCAGCTTCTAAAATTTTGAAGCGCGTACCTGATTCAAACCTCAGGGGCACAAGCGCAACGTCTGCATGGCACAAGTAAGGTAGCACAGATGGCAATCTTCCCGTAATGGTGATACCTGGTTCGTCAATATCCGATAGTATTCTATCAGAACCAGAACCAATAATATAAAAATGAATATCTGGAATTTGCTGGCGCACCAAAGGCAGAACTTTTTCGATTACCCAGCGAGCCGCATCCTCCATCGGGCTGCGCTCCCAGAAAGTTCCAGCTAGATAAATGCAAGGTTTTTTTAAGTGACTGACTGGTGCAGGTACATCTTGATACATCTCAATATCAATCACATTGGAGAAAAGATGTACTTGTTGTAAATTTTTAGA
Organism: Oscillatoriales cyanobacterium PMM_0019; assembly: GCA_949127975.1. GTDB lineage: Bacteria > Cyanobacteriota > Cyanobacteriia > Cyanobacteriales > CASBRB01 > CASBRB01. Next base: position 10,078 of record CASBRB010000508.1, read on the forward strand.
TAATTTTTTGTAATACTCAGCATCAATCTCAGATACAGCAGTGGTGACGTCAGCTAATTGAGTACCCCATGTTTCTTCTGATTCTTTTTCTTTACCCTTATTCTCTATTTCATGGCGTTCTTCTTCGCTTTTGGAAAAAGGCAACTCCCTTAAAATAAATCGAGACCAAATACTATCAGTATCTACAACTACTTGGTAACTAGAATGCTCCTTGATAATTGCTAAAAGTGGATAAGAAATATTACCATAGCCCAGCCAAATAACGTCTGCTTTTATTTGATTAGCAATCTTGAGCAAATCTCGACTCTCTCTTTCTAGCTCTTGACGGCTGTTAAATATCTCTTTTTTCAGCAGTCTTCTTGAAAAAAAGTTTATCGCTCTTTTGGAAAATTTGATATATTGATGCTCTAGAAAGGTAGAAGGGGCGAAATAAAAGCCTTGACAATATTTTTCATAAAAAGTTAATCCAGATGCACCTCCAAGAGCATCTAAGGAAACTCTACTATATATAGATATATCTGAAATTTGAGCAAGGGCTTTGATTGAATTTTCAACTCTTAAATAAGGACCTCCCGTTGCTGGATGTTTTAATACGGGAGTGGTAAACAATATTTTTGGTTTATTTGTGGCTTTCATAAATTTTACCAGGCAAACAAAAGATAAGGTCTTGGTGGTGTAAACCAACCATACATTCCTCTGAATTCAATTTGATAACTTGGATTAGCTTTTAAAATAATCTCTCGGCACTTTAAGGCATTTTCATAATCGTGGTAAACAGCAATTGCTAATTTAGGCTTGTATTTTGCCAGGGTATCAGTAGCTCCAGTTAAAGCGTCCATTTCAGCGCCTTCAACATCCATTTTTATAAACCCATCTTCTGCCAGGTTTAACTCTCTAGTCAGAGAATCAATCGTAACCACTGACACTTCTTCAGTATCTACCCCGCTTGACTCTACCAATTTAGCATCGCACACATGTGTACTTGTTCTACTCAGGTGCATGGTGCTGCATACTTTACCTACGCCAGCTACTAAAACTTGAAACCTTCCCTCTATAAGCTCCTTGGCAAAGGTTTTTTCTAAGGCTCCCTTTATCAGAGATAATGGTTCAATCGCTATAACTCTATTAGCCCCTTGTTCAAAGGCATATAAAGAAAAAAAGCCCTCACATGCTCCTGCATCCAGAACCCAGCCTTTTTTGGGTATTGGCAGGTTAGGATGAACGTAGCAGGAAGGATTTATTTGTCTTGGATAAAAAACTTCAGCATAAAGCCAAGACAAATCATTGGGGCTTAATTTTAAGGGCCAAAAAAACCTCCGCCCGCCAATTTCCATCTGCTGATATTCCCCAGGCTCAATTATTTTAATTTCTGGTAATTTCCAAAGCTGCTCTTGGAGATGTAAATCTCTATCAACAGCAGTAAATGTATATTCTTTTAACCAGAAGGATTTTAAATAAATCATCCATACTTTGGTTGTTTTTTCGGCTCGATTATTTATCCGCGCCAAATTTTCCCTAATTTCCTGCCTTTTTAACAAAATATCACGAAACAGTGACGATCGCTTTAAAAATTTCTTCCCTGCCACAAACATAGGTACAATATCCAAAAGCACTACTTACGATCCTACAAAGATATCATGAACATAATCAGCAACTTGCTCAATCTGGTCATCGGTTAGCGCCAGCCCACTAGGAATATAGAAACCACGACGAGCGATTTTTTCCCCTACTGGGCAAGATACTCCATCGAATAAACCCATCTTTCTGAAGACGGGCTGCTCGTGCATGCACCAGAAAAAGGGGCGAGTCCCGATTTTATACTTCGCCAGACATTGCATTGCTTCTTCAGCATCAAATGATACATCATCTCTGAGTACTACGCCATACACCCAGTAAATATTCTCAGCATACTCGGTGCGGGGTACGGGTAATTCTAAACCTGAGATATCTGCCAGTAATTCTGTGTAGCGTTGCCCCATCTTCCGCTTGCGGCTGACAAATTCATCGAGACGCTCTAGTTGAGCTAACCCTAGTGCAGCTTGCAAGTTCGTCATCCGCAGGTTCCAGCCTAATTCTTCATGTACAAAGCGCTTTTTAGGTTGGAAACACAGGTTCCGCAGGGAACGACATCGCTCTGCTAAGGTATCATCATCGGTGAGTAGCATTCCGCCCTCACCTGTGGTGATGTGTTTATTAGGGTAGAAGCTAAAGGTACTGATATCACCAAAGCTACCACATGGTTGACCTTTATAGGTTTGACCATGCATTTCGGCGGCGTCTTCGATTATCCGCAAGTCATATTTTTGGGCTAGTTGGAGTATTGGCTCTATATCTACAGGTAAACCATAGATATGTACTACCATAATCGCTTTGGTTTTAGGAGTAATTTTGCTTTCTAGCAAGTTCACATCCATATTCCAGGTATCGGTATCGCAATCCACTACCACAGGTATGGCACCAGCCCTTACTATAGCTGCTGCACAAGAAATTATCGTGAATGTGGGGAGAATTACTTCGTCCCCTGGCTTGATTCCTAAAGCTACCACCGCTGCATCTAAGGCTACGGAACCGTTGCTCACTGCTATGCCATGCTTACGGGATACACGGGCAGCAAATTTTTCTTCAAATTGTTTGACAAATGGTCCCTCAGAAGAAATCCATCCACTGTCAATACACTCGTTTAAATATTGCCGTTCTTTACCATCTAGAAGCGGCTGGTTGACTGGAATTGGACTTGTCATATTTTATTCAGGCTCAACTAAATTTACCTGCTCGGCAGCGATACCTGTGAACCGAGTTTTGTCCTGATTTCCCACGTATGGACCTTGTTTGACTTCAATCATCTCTACTTCTTCTATCACTTCAAACCCATGTCCACCTGTTACTAGCAAAATAACATCCCCTGATGATAAAATACGACTTTGTAAATATTCTTGTTGTGGGCTATAAAAATCAACGCGGAGTTTTCCTTTTTTGATGAAAAGGACTTCTTGGGTGTATTCTACCTCGCGACGTACAGGATTATGTACGTGAGGATCGATAGTTTTTCCCGCCGGATGCTTCATGTAAGCTAATTGTTGGGAAAATGTGTTAGGGGTAAAGAAATGAATACCGGGTTCGTTGAAATTGGCAGAAACTATTATAGCTAAAAGGTGATGATTGTGGGTAATTTCGTGGATTGGTTGTTGGAGGACTGGGATAGTCATAATGCCTGATAATGGGTGAGTCGTTTTTAAAAATGCTTTACCTGCATATTATATATTTTGGCTCTCTCGTACTTAGGGTGATAACACCCTGGAACCGACAGCACCTGCGTTTCGAGAAGATCCACTCTATACCCTATGCCCCTAACAGCCCGATGCAGCATCTAAGGCTGCACCGGATCATCTCATTATATTCTATCATCATAAAAACGGCTGCCACTGAGTTCCACGTTTTGGAGCAATAAATTTGTTTACTGGGTTCTCAAGCTTTTCGATCACTGTCACAAAGGGATATAAGTGTACTGAGTGAATCATAGATTGAAATTGAGTTGTAATATTGGCAAGACCTGTCTCGTTTTCATCTACGTATTGCTTGGCTTGGCATGCATTTAGATTTTGACTAAAGCCATATATATAAGCAGCAAATTCATTAGAAATGCCATGTACATCTTCACAAAGGTATACTCCTCCTGGCCGCAAATGAGGAAGCATCTCTTCTAAAGTAACAATTTGTTGATGAGGCATATGCCCACCATCATCAATTATAATATCTAGATTAGGAGTTTCACTTTTGAAGAGCTTCCAAAAATTTCTATCTGCCTGGTCTCCCACAAAAATTTTTACTGCATCGTTTTCATAAGATTTACAAGCCTCCTCGATATCCACACCGTAAATTCGGCACTTTTGACCAAAATATTCTTTCCACATATCGAGACTTCCCCCGCTGTATATTCCAACTTCCAAAACATTCACTTCCCTGTCGATAAATTTAGCAAAATGACTATGATATATTTCAAAGTAATGTTCCCATTTCCAAACACCTCTTCCTTCTTTATGTGAATCGAAATAGATTTCTAAAGGATTCTTATAAACCCTTGAATTATTAACATTAGTAATGATTGTAGGTGGCAATTTTTGACCTTCTAAAAAACCCTGATTGAATTTATTAATCATCCTAAGATAACGAACTTGTTTCTTAATTCTTTCTGAGATAAAATTACGAATTGAGTTTAGCATGATTTCAACTAAGTCCCTTACTTAATTTGTCAACAAAAAATAAGCATTAAGCCAGCACTAAGGCAGCATCGCAGCAGCTACAGTACTGTAGCTGCTACAGTGCTTATGGTGGATGGTGGGTGACGCTAAGCGCTAACTCACCCTACGAATAGGGTCTATGCGTAAGTGCCGATCTAATTATATGCTACCATCATACTTACGGGTTGTCAACTTTGACAACAACTGCTCTAATAACTATAGCCCCTACCAGTTTCCTGAGAAAATAATTCTGTTAACGATCGTCAATGCTCGAAGGGACTCCCGTACTTAGGTTGTTTTCTTTAGTATTTAAAAAACTTATCAACCTAATTACGGGAAGAGCCATGACATCTTGTATTCAACCCCTATCCTCGGAAATTATTTATCTAATCGCCGCTGGTGAGGTAATTGACTCTCTAGCTGCTGTGGTGCGAGAACTAGCCGACAATGCCCTTGATGCTGGTGCTAATCGCATTGTGGTTTCTCTGGAGCCAGAGCAATGGCGGGTAATCGTGGCAGATAATGGCATGGGCATGGAATTGGTAGACTTATTGGTAGCCGCATCTGCACATAGCACCAGCAAAATCAGCCGATGCGAGGATTTGTGGCAGATTACTAGCTTGGGGTTTCGTGGTGAGGCTTTGCATAGTTTAGCGCAGTTGGCAGAACTGGAGATTTTTAGCCGTCGCCAAAGAACTGATGGGGGCTACCGTGTGGTTTATAATTCACTCGGCGAACCCATACTGGTGGAAACGGTGGCGATCGCACCTGGTACCATAGTTACAGTATCCCATATCTTTGCCAAGTGGCTTGCCCGACGTCAAGGATTGCCCTCGATGTCACAACAGCTAAAAGCTGTACAAGCGACTATAGAGTTTTTAGCCTTGTGCCATCCTCACGTTACCTGGCAGGTTCAGCAAAATAAACGTAACTGGTTTACCATCAGCCCTGGTGTTACTGCACGACAAATTATACCCCAGATTTTACGTCAGGTGTTCGTGTCTGACTTGCAGCAACTAACACTAGGAGTGCCTACACCCGAAAATGCAGATGCCTCGCCAGCCGGGAGGGATACTAATAAAATCTCCTTAGTCCTGGGTTTACCAGATCGATGCCACCGCCGACGCCCTGATTGGGTGCGGGTAGCCACCAATGGTCGTTTGGTGCGATCGCCTGAACTGGAACATACTATCTTAGTATCATTCGCACGGACTTTGCCACGCGATCGCTATCCTATCTGTTTCGTTCACCTACAGATTTCTCCCCGTTTCATCGACTGGAACCGCCATCCAGCCAAAGCAGAAATTTACTTGCACCACCTGCGCTACTGGCAGGAACAAATTGCTTTGGCAATTGAGCAAGCTTTGCGTATCAGCCCAACTACTCTACCAGAAGCAGTACACACCCAGCGAACAGGAAAATTGCTTAAAGCGGCGGAAGCCAAACAGGGTTATGCTGCCACTCGTTCGATTCAACCAAGAGCAGCAGAGTCAGGGAATATGGAGTTGATGGAACTCCGAGCTGTCGCTCAGGTTCACAATACTTATGTTCTGGCAGAACATCCCTCGGGCTTGTGGTTGGTAGAGCAGCACATTGCCCACGAGCGGGTTTTATATGAGCAAGTGTGCTCGCGCTGGCAACTCGTGCCCCTAGAGCCACCTAAGATTTTAACTCAGTTGACACCAGCACAGTTAGAACAACTTTATCGCCTAGAGTTGGATGTCGAACCATTCGGCGAACAACTGTGGGCAGTACGCACCGCACCAGCGCCCTTAGCGCAGCGAGAGGATTGCTCAGACGCTTTGCTAGAACTGAGTTTAGCAGGTGACTTACAAGCTGCTCAAGTAGCAGTTGCCTGCCGCAGCGCTATCCGCAACGGTACACCCCTGACTCTGGGGGAAATGCAGACGTTATTAGACGATTGGAAACGCACCCGTCATCCCCGCACCTGTCCCCACGGACGCCCGATTTATTTATCGTTAGAGGAATCAGCTTTGGCTCGTTTCTTCCGGCGTCACTGGGTAATTGGTAAGAGTCATGGTATTTAGTTATTGTTTGTCTTCAGGATTGCCCATTTGAGTTAATTTTTAACGCAAAGGGCGCTAAGGTTTGCGCAAAGGTACGCAGAGGATGCTTTTGGATTTTTGGTTTCGGCAGGGGGGTTACGCTGTCTCCTGTCTCCTGTCTCCTGTCTCCTGTCTCCTGTCTCCTGTCTCCTGTCTCCTGTCTCCTGATTATTTAACTCTTCCTTTTAACAATAATTCGGACACAATAGCGGCTAGATTCCAAGCATCATCTACCCCTCGATGGGGAGTCCCTTCCAGGGGAATACCTAGTAATCCTAATGCTTCTTCCATTTCAACTTCCTGGGGAAAGCCATGAATAATGGCAAAAAGTGTTTTAACGTTTATATGGCTAAAACCGAAAGGGTAGGTTATTTTCCTAGCTTGGCACAGTTTTTCAAACTGCCGTCTATCTTCGTCGCCATAGCTTGCCCAGACTCTTTCTTTAGATGAACATTTGTTCCTGAGAATAGAACAAGCATTGGCAAAGTCAAGTCCTTTGTCAACTTGCTCCTGAGTTAATGTAGTCAGTTTGGTGCAGAACTCACTGACTTTAGAACGCTCAGGTTTCACTAAGATACTTCTTTTGTCGTCTCGCTCTCCTGAGGCGACATCTAAAGTGCAGATGCCGATTTCTATAATTTCACTATCTTGTCCACCTGGTGGGGTGCCTTGCCAGCAAGTTGATTCAACGTCAACTACAAGGATTTTGTCGAGTTTTTTAGCCACGTTAAATAGTGCCTACCTGTTTTGATTAAAGGTTAAGTCGTTGCCATCTTTCCCGCAATCGCTTGAGGTTTTCTAATGCTGCCTGGTAATCTGGTCCAAACTCAGCCGCTTTCTCATAAGCAGCAAGTGCTTCTTCGTACTGTTGTAACTTTTCTAGCACCATGCCCAAGTTATTCCAAGCAACAGCGTAATCTGGCTTGAGTTCGATCGCTCTATTATAATAGGGAATTGCTTCTGAGTACCGTGACAACTTTCTCAGGGCATAACCTTTGTTATACAAAGCTTCAACATAGTCTGATTTGAGTCGAATTGCTCTGTCGAAACAGTCGATCGCTTCATCATGGCGTGATAAATTCCAGAGAGCAATGCCCCGGTTATTCCAAGAGTCAGGGTAGTCTGGTTTGAGTTGAATTGCTTTGTCGTAAGCCGCGATCGCTTCAGTGTTGCGTTGTAACTTCCTTAACAAATTACCTTTGTAGAACCAAGCTCTAAAATTGTATGAATTGAGGTGGATACCTTTGTCGTAATAAGCAAGTGCTTCCGGATATTTCTCTAACCTCCTTAGCTGTTTACCTCGTTTAAAAAAAACAGCCGCGCTAGATGCTTGAGCCTTTTTTAATTTGCGCAAATCAAAAAGAACCTCGCCTACATCCTGGTAACGACTTCTAAAGTGCGAAGACACCATTTTTTCTAAAATTGTTGTCAGACTACTGGTTACTTGCGCTTGTTCTCGCCAGCTACCATCATCCAACTCTAACTTATCTGGAGTTAACCCCGTTACTCCTTGGATTGCTATCATGCCCACAGCATGAATGTCTCTAGTAAAGCGCGGTTTTCCTCCCTGTAGAGAGTTACCCATATAGTCATCTGTGCCTATGGTAGTCGTTTTACTTCCAAACTTGTAAGCATTAGCTATCAGGTTGACAATTCCTTTGAATGGGCTAAAATTAATTAAAACTAATTTGCGGTCATTATAGCGTCTAATTAAGTTTTGCGGGTTAATATCCCGATGAACCACATTCTGCTGATGAACAAATTTTAATATTTCTAGTACATCCTCCAAAAAGGTAACGGCATCCGCCTCACTCCACCGCCTCTCTGGTGTTATTTCCGACGTCAGATCCTCGCCTGCGATAAATTCCTGAACCAAATAAAATTCATCATTTGACTCAAAGTGCGCCAGTAGTCGCTGAACCTGATTGTGGTTACCTAGCTTGTAAAAAATCTTAGCTTCAGTGTCAAATAAACGTCTGACTATCTGTAAAACAGCCGAATTATGATTATGATTAAGCTGCTTGACGACGCACTGGAGCTTATCAGCGAAATATTTATCTTCAGCTAGATAAGTTTCACAAACTCCGACGCGACCTAAGGATTTGATAATCTTGTAACGCCCCCGAATTGTTGTTCCTAGCATCACCTTCTCCCATTAATGCTTAAAAACGATCGCTTTTTAACCGGGGGATGAAACACGACACGCTCGCATTTATGCGAGCGTCCCCCTTTCGGGGTTAGGTAGTTAGAGGCATGATTCTGACTGCACGAAACTGATTAACCACCCGGTCTAGTCCTACGGAATGAGAGGCTTTGAAAAGTAAGCGATCGCCCGGTTGCACTAATTCCTGCAACCGCTCTACCACAGCGGCATGAGCGGTAAAGCACTCCACGGGGATACCTACCGCACCTGCGGCAATGGCCTCTGCTTCCGGGTCATCTACTAGAATCAGTAATGCATCCAGATTTAGCTGTTGTGCCGCTTCTCCTACTTGTCGATGAAAAAAAGGCGATCGCTCTCCGAGTTCTTTCATAGTACCAAGAACTGCAATATGTCGTCTCCCGGTTGTCTGGGCTAACAAATGCAGTGCCGCTAACATAGATTCTAGTCCAGCATTGTAGGTTTCATCCAAAATTACCACATCATTGGGCAAGTCGTAACGCTGGGCACGTCCAGAGGGCAGATTTACCTTTAGCCCAGCGGTGAGAGGCTCCCAATCAATATTGAGTACCTTAGCCACTGCCAGCGCCGCCAAGAAGTTAGAAGCGTTGTGACGTCCTTGTAGAGGCAGAGGTAGCTGTACTCCTTCAACCATCAAGGTTTCAGTGTCAATCAATTCTCCGTGCAAATCTCCCCCCGTAAGCCCGTAAGTCAGAGTTTGCCCCTGCCAAACCTGGGCGGCGGTTTCCATTAATCGCTGATTGTCGTGGTTAAGAATCGCCACTCCAGTGGGGGACATCTGAGCGAGTAACTCACATTTGGCCAAAGCGATCGCTTCTTGTGATCCTAACCGACCAATATGTGCCGTTCCCACATTAGTGATAACACCTAGAGTAGGATGAGTAATCTGTGTTAACTCCGTAATTTCACCAGGGGCACGCATTGCCATTTCAATCACGGCAAAATCATGCTCTCTTTTTAGTTCTAGGAGAGTTTTAGGAACGCCGATTTCATTGTTATAGTTTTCCTGGGTTTTCAGGACATTTCCTTGGGTTGCCAAAACTGCTGCAATCAACTCCTTGGTTGTCGTTTTGCCTACTGAGCCAGTAACGGCAATAACTGGTATATTAAATTGATCGCGCCACCAGCAGGCAAGCTTCTGGTATGCCTGGAGGGTGTTTTTCACCTGCAATTGAGGAACAGGTTCTGGTAATTGGTGGTCTGTGATGACAGCGCTAGCCCCTTTGGCTCGCGCCTCGGCGACAAAGTTGTGTCCATCAAACTTTTCTCCTCGGAGAGCCACGAACAGTTCACCTGGTTTCAGGTGGCGGGTGTCGGTAGTGATGCCAGCGATCGGCATTGCTTTGACTTCATCTGTTAGACTAACCTCAGTGGCACCGAGGATTTCGCTAATTTGAGCAAGAGGTATCTGACTATTCATGTGCGTAGCGTTAATATAAAGCAGTGATTTATGTCACATCTAACGACTATTTTCTCAGTTATTGTAGATATAAAATCTGTCCTTTATATTTTCTATTATGCCAACTGTAGCTGTTCTTATACTTGACAAGTTATCCGTAAATTTACGGAACATATTAATCACCAATCAAGATAAGATAGTTAGACGTTTGGGTTTAGGGAAGTATAAAGCCCTTGTAAGGACAGACAAGGAGAGGCTAGCTAAAACAAGCCTTGAGACTGTAGGGCAAATTTAGATTAAGATCTGCTAGTTAGATTTGATTACCCCAGGCTCCTAACGTGCGCACGTAGGAGGGTTAAATAAAGTGACTACCTTGAACGAGCATCCTTTAAACCGTTACTTTCGACAATCTAGCCCACAAGAGCACTTGCTGTACGAGCATCTGCTCTATTGCGTGAAAGCAGAGCCACCGAGCCGAGTGATGGAACGTTTTCGGCGTCTGTTCGTAGATGGTATCGGATATCGCGAGCAAGAAATCTGGCTAGCAGTCGAACATATAATATTCTCTAAGCAGGCAGAACAGGAATTTCTTTATGTGATCAATCGCTGCTGTCACATTCTGATCAACCACTGGCAGATGCAACCCCAACTATGCGGCTCCATCCCAGAGTTGGTGTCATTGTTAGAGAATCCGCACACGCCGGCACTGGGTTCTTCACGAGTGGCTAAACGCTTGCAGAGACTGTTGCAGATTTTCACCCAGACAGAGGAATATCTGACTCTGCGACGTCTAGCCCTAGTTATTAATCAAGGGGTAGAACTTAGTAACAATGACTCCAAACCGTTAGGAGGCTTAATTCACCGATATCCATACTTGTACGAACATTGCCTGCTGAGTGAGGACAGTAGTTACGAACACCAGCAAATGATTCGGCAAATCAAAACTGACATGCAGCACAAATTTGAGTGTGACCTATCTCAGTATGTGACTAATCAGGTGCGGCAAGCGCAACTGAGTCGTCAGGTATCAACAACGGCAGCGTCAAGGATTATCAAGCCGACGAATAATCCCACGCTTTTGAGCGATCGCGATCTCGGCCTTGCCCTGAAGCAGTTTGTGGGCAAAGTGGAAGGTACCCACACCTACCAGGATTTAGCCCAGCACTTCATCGCCCATATGAAGCAGGTGCCTAACTTTAAAGTTTTAAAAGACGACTTTTACCAATATCTGACGAGTGGAATTAACCCAGCCTATGGAAAACGCCAATTTAACGATAAACTATATAGCCATCTGAAAAACATCCTACCTGATAGCGATTCGCAAAAGCCTAACGAATTAATATTTGTCAGAACCTGTAGTCAGGTGTTGAATCACTTGGTGGTGGAAAGTAAGCAAAACGCCAACCACTTTGTTTTTGTCGATCTGCTGAGCAACCTGGGCACGACTTTCACCACTGGGTTGCTACTGAAAATTGCCCTGGTTTGCCACAAAGTCAAGCCTTACTTAGAAAAAAGATTTGCCATACTGTTTAACCACTACGAGTCTTTTAATAGAGATGGTGTACCCTGGTTAGTAAAAGCATTGGAAAATTTCAATGTGGCTTCCAGCATTCACTTTGGAAAAGCAGACGTTTCTTACCTAAAGTATCTGATGTAGTTATTTTTCTTTCATTCACTACTGACTAATGACTACTGAGCGATTATTGTAAAGACTCATCGCCTTTTCTACTCCTTGCTTAATACTCAGTTCCACCGCATCGATCGCCAGTTGCAACACTTCAGATATCACCTGGGTTTCCGAGGGAGAAAATTTTCCCAAAACATAGGAAACAGAATCGGGGGTAGTGCTGGAGCGTCCGATGCCGATTCGCAGGCGCGGGAAATTTTCAGTACCGAGATGAGCTATAGCAGACTTCATGCCGTTGTGTCCACCAGCAGAACCTGAAAGACGTAGCCGCAGACGCCCCACTGGTAAATCCATATCGTCGTATATTATCAGCACTGACTCAGGCGGCAGCTTAAACCAATCTGTAGCTGCACGAATCGCCTGTCCAGAGCGATTCATGTAAGTAAGCGGCTTCAGCAATCGGATTTTGTTTCCCTGAAGACCAGAACCTTCCCCAAACACCCCTTGAAACTTGCGATTTTCGCTTAAGGTAATTTTCCAGGAACGTGCTAAGGCATCAACCGCTTCAAAACCAATATTGTGTCGCGTTTGCTCGTACTTAGGTTCTGGATTTCCCAGCCCCACAATTAGCTGCGGAATTACCAAAGTGGATGTTGTCGTGGATTCTGTCATATCGTGCAAGAGGGCTTCAGGACTTACGCAACTACACTACTTATAGCGCGATCGCGCTTACAATAGAGGCAAGGTTTTTGGGAATGGTTTTAGGATGCAACACTTTTCTGTGACTGAAATTCAAAACATTCACAGTGAAGCTTTAAACCAGGCTGCTGTTGAGCCTGTTTTACTTATGACGGAATTACAACCGAGGTATGTGATTATGTCAGTCGAAAACTGTCAGCAATTAGTTAACCGACTGGCGCTATTGGAGGATCTAGTAATAGGTCAGCAAGCTCAAATTGCTCTTTCAACTTCGCGCATGGTTGGTACGGAAACTTTTACGGCAGAACTCAAGTGTCTGGCTATGCTGGATCGTAATGGCTGAGCGTATGGCGAAGCTCGATGGTCTTGAAACAGTTCTTGATTTTCTCAAAGGGTTACAGCCTAAAATTGCTGCCCAGATCGCCAGGAAAGTGATGTCGTTAAATGTTGACCCAATACCTTCAGATTGTAAGGAATTAACTGGTTATGCGGGATACTACCGTGTAGATTCTGGGGAATACCGCATTGTGTACAAGCAACTGAAGCGTTTGTTAGGCTAGCCGCGATCGCCTTGGGTGAAAAACCGGTTCTCCAACACTTATGGTGATAAAAAAATCTTATCTATAGCTGGAACCCATTTGAGGATAAGCGTTGTAGGTTGGGTTGAGGAACGAAACCCAACATATTAGTTTGAAAACCTTGGGTTTCTCTCTACTCAACATCTTCGCCAATTGATTAGTAAAACTTATCAAGCCTTTGTACGGGAGAGCCAACAGACTGGGCATATATAGGGGCAACCACAGGGGGATTGCCCCTACGAACCCCTATATGTAGTAGCCGTGCTACAGTACTGGAAGGGAGTAACCGTGGGGAGATGTCAATGAAACAATGTTTCTAGGTAAACACGGGCACAGGCGCGATAGTTCTCCGACTGGTTTGCTGCCTTGCTATTTCCATTTTGCAGCAAAAACAGCGACAGTGCTGCTGCAAATACCCGGTCTTGATCCCAGTTGGGATGAGTTTCTAGGTAGCTTTTCAGGGATTGGTGTAGCTCTTCCGGGATTTCTGTCAGGATACTGATGCTTGCGTTCATGGAACACCCCTCAAGGTGAAAAGAAGCGGATGACACCTGGTAATGCTTCTATAGGTTTGTCGCACCATTGTCCGCTAACAGGGGGTGGGTTTGTCAATATTGCGAAATGTTACAACTGCTGGTAACCGATCGCCAGCTTGACGAAAGAATAAGGGTTTGACATGAGTTTTTTTTACATTTCTTTACAATAACTGGGTATCGATCGCGCTGAGTGTTACTTTTGGAAAAATCCCCAGCAACACAGGAAGACTCGATTCTACTGTTAAACCCTGTGGAAAACCATTGGGAAATTGTGGAAAAAGTTAATGGTGCTGGGGAAACACTGGGGAGGGGCTGGGGAAATTTTCTCCAAAAAATAAGAATTGCAAAGTTGCCCATCAGGTGTGTCCCAAAACACTAAACACTTGGCGCTGCTCGAACAACTCCACCAAGTCGCTGTTGATTTTGTTTTTCATCGCTTGCTCCTTGAGGATTGTCAACGAAGTTTCCAAGTCCAAGCTACGCTTGTATGGGCGATCGCTCGGCGTGAGAGCATCGTATATATCCGCAATTGTTAAAATCTGGGTTTGAATCGGAATATCTTGTTGTTTCAAGCCTTGGGGATAGCCAGAGCCATCTAGCCTTTCGTGATGCCCGGAGGCAATAATTGGGACATTTTTGAGTTGATTTGTCCAAGGAATCCGCTTGAGAAATTCGTATGTATGAGTAACGTGAGCTTCGATTTTTAATCGCTCTAATGTTGTCAGATTGCCTATAGGGAGCATTAGCTGAGATATTTCTGTCGATGTTAACAATGGCTTTAGTTCACCATTAATGTCTCGATATACGTATTCAGATAGTTGTTTTATTTCATCCACAACCTCTTCAGAGAAAACCTGAAATTTATGATTCGGCAAAGTTTCAGGTTCATTTAATTTTAGGATTAGCTCCCAATAGCGGTTAAGTTTATCGAGCGCTCTAGTTAGCTGAGTATCCAATTCTTCTTGATGCTCGATCGCATATTTAACTTGGTTCTGGGCACATTCTAATTCCAGGTTACGTTGAGCTAAGGCAAACCGATGACGAATTAATTCTAGCTGTTCTGAATAAAGTTTTTTTGGCTTCATTAATATAGCTTCTGGAACACACACTTTCCCAAAGTCATGCAACAAAGCGGCGTAGCGGATTTCCTGAATTTGGCTATCGCTGAAATAAATTGACCGCAGCGGACCAGTGGTAACTGCACTAGCTTCTTCACTTATGCGCAGTTAGTTCAGCAACTCTCTCTGAATGACCGAATGTCACAGGATCTCGCGCTTCAATAATCTGAACCGACGCTTTGATAAAGTTGTCAAACAGATTTTCTATACTTTGTTGTAAGTGGTTTCGTTCAATCGAGATCGCTGCTTGGGAAGCTAGCGATCGTACTATATGTTCTTCCAGTTCCGAATAAGGCTGGGTTAATTCTAGCGCCGTTTCCGGTGTTAAAACCGCATCAGGTTTAATTTTGCGATTGATTAACTGAAGTATAGCAATGATTTCCCCATGCTGGTTTTGCATTGGCAGCACCAACACCGAACACGTCCGGTAATCGAAGTCGCTATCAAAACGGCGATCGATCTGGTATGAAACGCTCTGAGGCAAATCGTATGCATCTGGCAGATTTAAGCTTTCTCCTGTTAGCGCTACGTACCCTGCCAAACTGTTGGGTGTCATGGGCATGGCAAATTCCCGAAAAGAAGCATTGGGTCGAGAATCGTTTTGTGCTACCTTAAATAACAACTTAGGAATCGCATCGCTATGGTCTATCAGGTAAACACTACCAGCATCGCTACAAGTAATCTCACGGCTCTTAGTAACAATCAGATTCAGAAGATCTCCCAAATATTGGCGGCTCGATAGCGCTGTGCCAATTGCTAAAAGTTCCTCTACAATTCCTGCCTGCTGAGTGAATTCCTCGGCTGAGCCTTGTATCTCAGTATTTTTACTCTGGTATTGGGAAATAATCATCTGTCTGCACTTTGGTGTGGCTATTGTTGCTATAGCATTTATTTTGGCACTTGGCTACCCTTTATAGCATTAATTTTTTGCTGATGCTACTAGGCAGATTTTTTGGTCAGGCGCTGCACCATAATTTGAATGGCTAGGGCTACCAAACCGATAGTCACTAAACCAAACACACCTGTTGCCAGCGTGCTGACGCCCGTAACCAGGGTACGAACAGCCACAGCAATATTTATGGTAAGCGGATTGGTGGATGTGACAGGCTTAGCAGCAAAGCTTTGAGCGATCGAGGATGTCAGCAAGTAGAGAGCGAACGCCATTGCCCCAGAAATCAACGCACCAACCAAACAACGTAGTGGGCTGGTTAGGGTTTGGGCAGTATCAGCAGACTGAGAGACCGAGGTTTGATTAGGTGTCGGAGTAGGCATAAGCAGGAACCTGATGAAGTTTAAATGAACTACCCCAACCTACTTTGTTGAGGTTGGGGTTTCTGCATCCCCAACCGCAGATTGAGACTTCTGACGCTTCATTTGCCCTAGTTGCTTCATAGATCCCGTATGTTTACGAGTCGATGACGTAGAGCTAGAACATCCACGTTTATCGAGGGCAATTCCGTCCCCCGGCAGTCGTTCTTGACTCCACAGAAGGCACACCTTAGCTGCTGCGATATCCCTGTCAAGAATACATCCACAAGTACAATTATGTACTCTTTCATCTAGAGTTTTCTTGTGCTGTGTCCCGCATTGTGGGCAAGTTTGAGATGGTTTTACAAGCTTTGTTGGTACTTCCACAAATAACCCACCAGCCTCCTCAACCTTGTATTTTATTGCAGCACGAACCATCCCAAAACCAACGTCAAGAATGGATTTATTTAGTCCTGCCTTCTGACGTTTTCGTTTGTTGGTTTTCTTTGCCTTCCGAGTCATCTTCACTACTTCTAATTCTTCGGTAGCTACGAAGCTATTACAGCCAATTATTACTGTAGCCATCTGATGAACCCAATTAGCACGTTGATTAGCCACCTTCTCCTGATACTGTGTCTTTCGGTTATAGACAGCGGCATTATATAACTCTTTATGAAGTCTCCGATGGTAGTACAGCTTTTGCTCTACCTGCTTGGTTGGATACAATCTAAAAGTTACTCGTCTGATTGCCACTATCTAATCACCTCCTTTGTATACTTATGCTAATGTCTGCTAATAAATTGTGTGAAGGAATCTTATCCCTGTATTGCAGAACCGAGCTATCCAGAAGTCTATCTCAGGGTTAAGAACTCGAAGTTTAACTTTTTCCAAGATTTCCTGGGCGTGAGCGTTAGACTCTGCTAGAGCAAAAACTGTTGAGCCCGATCCCGACATCATACTTCCCAAAGCGCCCGCATTTTGGAGAGCTTCCCGCAGTTGCAAGATTTGGGGATAGGCTGGTAACACCACACGCTCCAAGTCATTGTGCAGCAAGCTACTAATTTTCACGCTATCCTTATGAAAAATTGCGTTTACCAGTTGCCCAGAATGCACCCGTGAAGCACGGCTTTCCAGGCTTTCAGTATCGGAAATATAAGAACTACTAAACTGCTGCCGATAATTTTGATAAGCCCAGGCAGTTGAAACCGCAAGTTTTCGGTGTTTAGCCAGCACTACATAAAGATGATCTAAATCTGGCAGGGGAGATAGATTTTCGCCTCTACCTGTAGCTATAGCCGTACCACCAGAAATACAAAAAGGTACATCTGAGCCTAGTTTAGCTGCCAGTTCTTGCAATTCCGACTGAGTTAGTCCCAGTTTCCATAGTAAATCTATCCCAACTAATACCGCTGCGGCATCAGTAGACCCCCCAGCCAATCCAGCGGCTACAGGAATCTGCTTGTGGATGGTAATCTCCACGCCGCCGTATTGATGGGCAAAGGCTTGGGGGAATTCCTTCATCATCAATTCGGCTGCTCGGTAAGCTAGGTTACTCTTGTCTAGTGGCACTTCAGGATGAGTGCAGTGCAATTGGATTTCGTCTTTGCTGATGGAACGTAAATCAATCTGATCGGCAAGGTCTATAGTTTGTAGTATCATTGCCAATTCATGATACCCATCCGAGCGAGAGCCGAGTATTTCTAGATACAGATTGATCTTAGCTGGAGCAATTAGGGAGTAAGAGCGCATCTGAGTGATTGGCTAGGGCTACCCACTGAGCTACACTGAGTTCTTCAGCGCGAGCTTCGGGGGATATATTTAATTGTTCCAGTAAATTGGTAAGCCGATCGCGATCGATTATCCCTTTTAAATTATTTCTTAACATTTTCCGCTTTTCGGCAAACCCCAGTTTTACTAAAGTATCCAGCCTTTTGGCATCCAGCGCCGATGGCTCAAAGCTTCGGGAACGCAGTCGCACCACTGCTGAGTCCACCTTTGGCGCTGGATAGAAACACTCAGATGGCACATTACAGATTAATTCACAGGACGCCAAATATTGCACCCGCACCGATAAAGCTCCATAAGCTTTCGAGCCTGGCTGGGCATACAACCGTTCTCCTACTTCTTTTTGTACTAACAGCACGATCGCATCAAACGTTTGACGGGCTGGGCTAGTAATTGTACCTAGTAATTTTTCTATAATCGGGCCAGTGATATTATAAGGGATATTGGCAACAACTTTATTAAAATTTTGAAAAGCTGGGAAGGCAGTTAAATGGGCGTCCAACTCTAGAGATAAAAAGTCGCCTTGCAGAAGTAAGAAGTTATCAACCTTACCCAGTTGTTTAGCCAACATCTGACATAAATCGCGATCGATCTCCACGGCAACCACAGCTTGAGCCTCTGGCAGTAAAAAGCGAGTCAGGATGCCCGTGCCGGGGCCAATTTCCAGGACGCGATCGTGCTTTGACAAGGAAGCCGCCTTGATAATCTGCCAGAGAACTTTTTCACTACGCAGCCAATGTTGAGCGAATTGTTTTCGAGGTCGAGTAGTCACTTTATATTAACCTAAGTCAGGGGCATCCGGGCGAAATGCTGGCGTAGCAAGTAGTGAATGAATTGATAGCGCTTGCCGACTTTTTGCAGCAACAGTCTCGATGTAGCATAGTTCAGGAAACGGGCATATTTCCAGGGAATATAGCCATTCCAGCAGAGAATTATTAACTCAGTAAAATGTCGAAACCTAGCGATACTTGGCATTAGCACACCAATTAGTCCACCAATTGCTCCACCCAGCACCCCGGCAAACAGCGCACCTATTATACCAAAAATTAGCCCAACTACCAAGCGATACCTCCGGTTCTTATGAGGATTTTGCCACCACGTTGGCTCCAAGCTCTCAATCAAAAATTCTGCCTGATTCTCCTGCTTCATCTTTTTAGCCAGCCAGATGAGCCAGTGCTTGGTTTTTTCTGGGCGTGGCTCTTCTCCTCGGCGATACCATTGATGATTAATCTCCCATGTCAACGTGCGGCGAATATAGGCATTTAACAAATACAAATAGCGTTCTTTTTGGGAATCAAGACGTTTCCAGGAGTGGATTAAAATTTCCTCATCAGCCACTGCCATCATGTTCAACAGGAGTGGCGTTCTTGCCAAAGCTAATATAGCTGCATCGGCATTAATGTTATGCCATAGCTCTCGACTTTTAGCACTTAACAGATAATCGCGAATCTGTGCGTCCGTCAGTGGGCGTAAATATACTGCGCCATGCAGTTGTAGCTTTGTCTGACAGCTTTTGTAATCTTCCAAGCCAGTGCAGACGACAAGATACTGGGGTGGATTGTCTCCTGCAAGCAGTTGCTGAATTGCTTCGAGGCACCGCTGTTGGCGGGGTAACTGTAGTTCATCCAGTCCATCGAGTAGTGGCAGTAGTTGTCGTTGATTAATCCACTGCCTGCCCATATTAATAGGAATGCCATACTTAAATTTGAGTTGGGCTACCAGCCAATCAGCTAAGGTTTGGTTATCGTCTTGCCAAGACGAAAAGTTGAATATAACTGGAATAGGCTGGGTAGAATGCTCAGCGCGATTGATTAACTCTGTTGCCAGTTCCAACAAAGTTGTAGTTTTGCCTGCCCCCAGTGCCCCTAAAATCAGAAACTTGCCGCCTGTATCATCAAAAACTGTAATAATGCTGGTGTTTTGAGGTAACTGGTAAATAGGACGCTTACCGATTTTGACTTGCACATCCCACAGTCGTTGCACCTGCGGCGATGGGTGTTCATCAACCAGATTGCTCAATACTGCTTTATGCAAGCCGCTTTGTAACTGCTGTGTAACTTCGCGCTGTACTGCTTTTAACAACTGAGAGCGATTCTGTTGTGTTATGAACACCATAGGTTTTGGCATTGGGCTGGTGATTATTTTACTTTCAAATACCTAAATACAATCCTCCTAGAGAAAGATGTAGGCTGTTGAGCAACAAGGTTTGTCCTGTGTAAGTTACAGTACTGTAGCACTGCCTCTACATATAGCGGTTCGTAGGGGCAATCCCCCTGTGGTTGCCCCTATATAGCAACAGTCAAGATGGTTAGGACATTCTCTCAATATCACCCTCATCCCCCAACCCCTTCTCCCATCAAGGGAGAAGGGGGGAAAGAGCAGAAAATCCGACTCTTACTCCCCTCTC
>CASBRB010000509.1 GCA_949127975.1 Oscillatoriales cyanobacterium PMM_0019
CTATAATTCATGTGCTAACTTGCCTTGAAGCTGTTCTGTGAGCCAGGTTTCAAATAAGCTAGATAGCAGTTGTTGTCGCATGGCTTCGTCTAGCTGGGCTTGAAAAAATTTCTCTAGTCGCAGGATAAAGTACCATTCTCCTAGGTTAATCGGTGGTAATAGTTGTCCCGGTTGGGTTTCGGTGAGCATTTTAGCTATTGTCGGGTGGAGTTGGCTTAGGGGTACTGGCCCCACTAATCCCCCGTTTGGTGCTTCTGAGCTAGTTGAGTATTCTTTTGCGCATTCGGCAAATGTTTGTTCTCCTGCTTGGATGCGGAAGAAAAGTTCTTGGGCGATTTCTAGGGATGAAGTGCGAATTATAGAATAGGTGATTAGAGAGAATTCTGATTTGTGGGTTAGGAAGTGGGATTCTAACCGATGTCCCCATGTAGCTTGCTTGAATTTTTCTATTTTTAGTTCTCTTATTGCTAGGGCTTCCAGTTGCTCATATGTCATGCCGTAGTGATTGAGCCACGCATGAAGGTCTGCTTCTGATTTTATCTGGTGTTGTGAGTAGAATTGTTGGCGGGCGGTGGCGATTTCAGAAGGGGTACATTCTTTT
Source organism: Oscillatoriales cyanobacterium PMM_0019 (assembly GCA_949127975.1). GTDB lineage: Bacteria > Cyanobacteriota > Cyanobacteriia > Cyanobacteriales > CASBRB01 > CASBRB01. The sequence continues at coordinate 602 of CASBRB010000509.1, forward strand.
GCTGCTACAGTTTTCGAGATTAGGATTTCCCGTCGCAGTTGTGGCAGCAGGCGATATCCTGCTAGCAGTGTCAGGATTTCTGCCTCTTTTAGGGTATGGGGATCGATTTGGATGACTGGAGGCATGGGGGAATTGGAGTTGGGGGAGTTGACTGTCTGCTAAAAGAACTATTACCTAAGTTGTGAGGTAATCCGAATGATTATTACTTTAGTAGTATGGGGAACGTGAATAACTATAAGCTGGGCTGGGGTATTTTGTCACTAAAGATTATGTTAAGTTTTGTTACATAAAAAGAGTCAGCAATTCTAGAGATGCTGGCGAGCTTGGCTTTAATTGCTGACTTCACGTTCAGTCTGGGGTTGTCGAGAAGACATCGGCTAAGAATAAATGTTTATTCGAGTGGCGGGCGTAATGGTAGAATTAGTGCAGCTAACCCAACTCCTGCCAATAACCCCCACTCAACAGAAGGTTCGGGTACGGCAGCAACCGATGCTGTGGGCGTACTTGAAAAACTTTTACTCTGGATGAATACAGCCGAGTCGAGGTTGGTATCTGACGTGTCTGAAGCAGCCAGTTTTACTTTATGTTGTCCTGGTGCTAGCCCGGTAATAGTTGCGGTAAGGGGTACGGTGAAGCCTCGATAGGCGATGTTATTTTTAGATGTTGGGGTACCGTTATTGGGTAAGCTCGGTACGCTAGCACCGGGGAAGTTGTTGACATATAACTGAGAGTTTTGGGGATTAGTTCCGAGCGGGTTTCCCCCGTTAATCGTGTTGGCAGACACTGGTGTATTAGTACTGGGAAGCACGGCGATGTTTTTCCCATCGACAATGAATCCCAATACATCGTTAAAAGGAGAATTTGCGAAGGAAGGGTATTCTGTAGAGGCGAAGGCGTACTTGAAAGAAAGGTTGTTGGTTCCTGGTGCTAAGGTAAAATTAAATTGGAGTTCCGAGGCGTCGTATGTAGAAGTAAATCCTTGCAGCAAGGCGCTCAGTTGGGGATCTCCTGGGGTGCCGTTATTCGTACTCGGTATGTTGGAGGTGCTGCTGGGATTGGCGGCATCGGCTGCTTTCCCCGTAGTTAGCAGAATGCCGGAATCTATACCTAGAGAAGAGCGGCATTTCCGTTGGAGAAGATTCCTGCTGCTTGCGGTGCCCCTGTGTAGGTAGCGCCCGATATCGTGACTCCACTGCCCGATATGGTGAAGGCTTACGGGTATTGGCATCGCCCGTTGGGGTGACTTGGAGCAGCGATGCTGCATTAGCTTTACCCGATGTTCCGACAACTCCTGCTGCTAGGGCGGTTAAGCCTACCACCACAATCATCTGATACTTTTTTATACTGACCATAATGTCAACTCCTCTCCCTATCCGCGTTTTATGTTTACCTAGGTAAACATACCGGATTAGACATGCAGCCTTAACTCGACTTTTCGTTCTGATACTTGTTGCTACCCCAGGTACCTCGGTCTTACCCCAACATCAAATAGTTACTCGATCTTGAGTGCTGGTGGAATACCCCATAATTTGATAGTGGTATCGTTACCACCACTGGCTAGTATTTGTCCATTTGGGCTAAAAGCAACCTTATAAACAACACCTAGATGGTTAATTGTGCCGCGAGCGATGCGATCGGGAGGACCATAATCGCTAGCGAATTTACTAATAACTTGTCCGGTGTCTAAGTCTAAAAGACCAATAACAGGAGAAAAACCACCTCCAACTGCGATAGTTTTCCCATCATAACTGATTGCAATTGATACCATTTCTACATGCGAACGGATAGTGCGAAATACTTCTCCAGTCTGCAAATTCCAAAATTTGATAGTTTTATCTTGGTCATGAAAACCAATTAAAATTTGTTCTGAAGAATAAAAAGACACGGCAAACACTAAGCCGGAGTTAGCCTCTAGGGTGCGAATTTCCTGACCAGTCATCAAGTCCCACAACTTGATGGTAGTGTCGGCACTGCCACTTGCTAAAATTTTACTATCTGGGCTGATAGCAACGTTCAATATGGTGTGGGCATGACCTCTAAAAGTATGTATTATTTGATAGGTCTTGAGATTCCACAGTTTGATGGTGGTATCGGCACTACCGCTTGCCAGATATGTGCCATCGGGACTGATAGCCAGACAAATGACTGAATCTGTATGCCCTCTAAAGGTAGAAATTTCCTCACCTGTACTGAGATTCCAGAGCTTAATGGTTGTGTCAGCACTACCGCTGAACAAGGTTTTTCCGTCTGAACTGATGAATAGTGAAACTACTGCATCAGTATGTCCCGTGAAAGTGCGAAGTTCTTGAGAGGTACTCAAGTCCCATAGTTTTATAGTTCTATCGGCGCTTCCACTAGCTAGAATTTCACCTGAGGGACTGAAGGCAATAGTGTAGACCGAGTCAGAGTGACCTTTTAAAGTTTTCAAATAACGAAATAATGCATAATATTTTTTTTCTCTAATTGCTCGCCATATGGCTTCTATATATTCTTCATCTTTGAGTAAATCAGACCTGGTGCCAACATAATTATGTGGTAAATGTAAATGTTTAAATGCAGTCATAAATTCACCTATTTGATAAAAGCAAACATGATTAAGTCTCTAATTTAAAGATTATTCATTAAGAAAAAAGAAAAAAAATCAGAAATCATCGGAGACAGGAGTAAAGGTGTGACTAAGCATATAAGGTAATGGCCACATGGATTCTGGAAGAAGTTCGTAAACCTTTAATCCCAAACAGTAATCGCGCACGAATTCAAAAAAATCTCTACAGATATAGTATATGTTATCATCAAATCTAGTCGAACTAAGCCAGTATATATCATAACTATCATCAATTTCCTTATAACTCCTGAGATCCCAAATTGCTATATAATCTCTATACTCTGCAAAAATAAAAGCTCGGTCAAGTAACCTATTAATTGACTTTACACTCATCACTTTTTTAAATTTTTCTGCTGGCTCTGAATGAAGCTTGTCTTTAAGGTCGTGAAGGAGTAAAGAAGAATTGTCTAACATCCCATCATCGGGGTTATAAATAAAAACAAAATCTCCAAATAGTCCCTGACCAAAAATTTGACAAAAATCTTTATAAGCACCTGGCAAAATAATGCCTTGTTCTTTTTCAAAATTTTGAAGATATTCTTGAGTCACAAGTTGGTTTTCGTAATCAAATATTTCCAACTGCGCGAGTAAGGCGTACCACTTTTCTTTCATAAATTTTCTTTTCCTATCTTAAGAATTAGTATCAGTTTTAATCAGATTTTATATGCCTTATATAAGCAAATTAATTGTAGATAACTTGGTTCTTCAGCAATTCTATATTGGAACTTTTAAGCACCTGGGTTATCCCATTCCCTACTGGGAGGATACGCAAACATTCCACTAGGCAGAAAAACATTACTCACCCTTATTTTTATTGGTCTAAGTGCGCGTGGGTCTCTGCCAACTTTTTTGTCATCTTCTATTTGTTGAATAGATTTGTAACTTAATCCTACTGCATATGTTAATGTTTGAGGACCACAAGCTTGACCGGGAGCGTTAAACTCATCGAGTAAAATTGTTATTCGGCTTTCATGCTTCTGTAACTGACCTCTATTCAAAGATCTATTTATAGCATAAGCATTGTTAAGATCGCCTTGACCACCCAGTTGTGAGGGAACAATATGCCCTGCATCATCGTACTCTTTTTTTCTTATATCAGGAGGGCGGTCTTTTATTGGTATACCTGTGTCATCCGGGGAATATTTAATAAAAGCTAGTGTATTATCAAACCATATGGATACCTTGTCATAATTCGTAATCGGTCGCAGCCTTTCATTTACAAGATCTTCTATGTTGCCTGTAACTTTATTTACGATATTGCCATCGTTATCTACTCCTGTGTATAGGATTACACGTACCTGAAAGCCGACTATCTCTCCATATGTACCAAAAGGATCGACATGGTCTAACGGTCGGTTGCCTACATATCTGTAGAGATTGGCATCCCCACTATCAAATCCGATCGGGTCTTCACTCAAAAACCTTCCTATCCCAGCATCATAATATCGTGCCCGATAGTAATACTGTCCCGTCTCCTTATCAAATTCCTGCCCCGTATAGCCATAACGGAAGTTAACCGCTGGATTAGTCTGGCTGGTGATGTTGCCAAAGCTGTCGTACTTGATATGGTTAGCAACAGCGCCAGTCGAATCAATCAAGTCCCGCACCGTCCCCTGGTTATCCGTCAGTGCCCACAACACCTGTCCCGAAGCATTCTCGTCAGCTAGAACTCGGTCAGCCTCCGGCCTGTACAGATATCGATGAGTTTGGTTGCCACCACCATCGAAAGTTAAGGCAATGTTATCGCCATCGTAAACCATGTGCTCTACTTGCGTTCCCGTCCCAGTTGTTACCGTCTTAGCAATGCGACGATCGTTCACATCATAAGTATAAGCGATCGCATCAATGAAATTACCACTAGCATTCTTATCAACCACGCTAGTTAGACGATTCCGGTAATCCCAAGTATAGGAGGTAACTTGACCCGTAGTAATCTCGGTGCGCGTGTAACGGTTACCTTCATTGTCATAAGTGTAGGTATACTTACCATCACTTTGCAGTTGGTTATCGGAACCAGTACTATAGCCCGTATTAGTCCGATTTCCATTAGCATCGTAGATGTAAGATTCGTTGGTATTGCTGGCTCCAGTTAGTTGGTTGCTCAGATCGTAAGTATAAGTGCTAGTCCCATCGGGGGAAGTGAAGCTAGTAATCCGATTAGCATTATCGTAGCCCCAGGTATAGTCAGCTAAAGTTGTAGCACCTTTGCTATGAGTTAGTTGCAGCAGCCGTTCAGCCGGGTCGTAAGCGTAAGTGCTAGATGCCACCAGTTGAGTACCTAGAAGATCGGTATAGCGGCTCAAACTCGTCATCTGACCGATCGCATTGTAGCTAATATTCACCCGCTTATCAGTAACCCCATTACCGCTCTGGGTAATTGACTTAACGCGATTGAGCGGATCGTAGGTGTAGGCTTCCGTACCTTTAAGCTGACCTGAAATCGTATCGGTAGTTGTCAGAAGATTGCCCGCAAAATCGTGGGTATACTTCAACACCACATTGGGTACGCCTGGGGTACCAGCATTATCAACACTAGCTAAGCGACCGTTGGCATCATAAGTATAGTGATAGGCTGAATTGGGATCGCTGATATCAGTTAACTCACTGGCAGCATCATAGGTAGAGGAGATCGTGCTGATGAGGGTATTACTAGCATCAAACCACTTCTCTGCGGTTTGACGATTTAGGGCATCATAAGTAAACGTGCGCTTGCGCCCATCACGATCGATCATAGAAGTTTGATTACCTATCAAATCGTAGCCTACAGAACGAGTATTGCCCAGTTGATTTGTTTCTGTCTTCCGGCGATTTCGAGCATCGTAGGTGTAGGAAGTAGTATTGATATCGGGATCGGTGACACTCAAAACATTGCCAACAGCATCGTACTGGGTCTTGGTAGACTTACTCAAAGCATCAGTAACAACTATTTGTCGATCGCGATTATCGTAAGAGTACTTAGTTGCGTGCTGTAGACCATCAATCTGGGCAATAACATTCCCGTTCGCATCATACTGGGTAGTCCGAGTAGTGGTAGCGGAAGTATTTGGGGCATCAATAACGGTAGGTCTTCGACCCAAATCGTCGTATTTAAACTCCTGGCGGTGCCCGTTACCGTCAACTAGGGAAACCATTTGGTTAGCAGCATCGTAATCAAAACGAGTCGTATTTTGCAGCGGATCTCGCTGACGAATTAACCGCCCGCGAGCATCATAGACGTAGATAGTTTGGTTACCGTTGGCATCAGTACTCGAAGTGCGGTGGTTATCGAAATCATAGCCTTGCCGCAAGTGTCCCCCATCGGGATTGATAGTCTCGAATAAGCGATTGCGACTATCGTAGTGATACTGAGTTGGCCTAAGTAGAGGATCTACCACCAACACCTGATTGCCAGCGAAGTCATAGGTATAGGTAGTAACAGGCGAAGTTAACGGGCCACTTCCATCGGGATCGGCAGCAGTTATCGTGCTCAGCCGATTCATGGCATCGTATTTGTACTGGGTGCTATTACCTGCTTCATCGATCGTCGCAGCCTGATTGCCAGAATTGTCATACTGAATTTTCTGCACCGCTTCATCGGGCGTCCCCTTAGCGTAAGTAGTTTGGTACAACCGATTCATGGCATCGTATTTGAACTCAGTGCGATTGCCCTTCTCATCAATACTAGCAGTCTGGTTCCCTGCGGCGTCGTACTCAAAAGTCTGCACAGCTTGATCCGGCGTGCCTTGAGCAAAGGTAATCGTCTTCAAGTTACCAACATTATCGTAATTGTAAGCCGTCACTCGCCCCAAAGGGTCGGTAATAGTAGCAATCTGCCCAGTAGACGTGTAGGTATATTTAGTAACGACGTTACTCCCATTACTTACCACTTTAGTAGTAGAGAGCAAATTACCATTATTGGGGTCAATTTGATAAAGCGTCTGGCGACCAAGTTCATCCGTTTCACTGGTAACTTTATTGAAAACTGGGTCGTAAGTGTAGAACCGGCCGCCAGAAGTGCTCCCGCTAGCTGCAACACCGTTTATGCTAACAGTAACCGTGTTACTAATAGCATTTGCCGTGACAAAATCGAGCAGACCATCGCTATTGACGTCGCTCAAAGCTATAGCTGTTGGTCCATTACCCACTGCCAAATTGAGACTATTTGTTGAGGAAAAAGAACCAGAACCATTTCCTAACATAACCGACACGGTATTGTTACCAGAATTAGCAATAATCAAGTCAACAAAACCATCCCCGTTCCAATCTCCTAGAGCCACAGACTTAGGAGCATTTCCAACCGCATAGTCATAGCCGCAGAGTCTTATTGGGATTTTCTGTTCTAAGTCAACCTCCACCAATATATGTATATACATAGCGAACGCCTATCTACCTCAATCCCGACCTTGTATATACATACTCTCAAAGTCTTATTGGGATTTTCTGTTCCATTGGTAGTGACACCCCTACTACAGCTTTCACGATTTCACTGGGCTAGTGGCTGTAGCACTAATACCACAACTGGCACAAATATATCTTTGCCAGTTTCAGGGTGCCAGGTATCGCCAAAACTCCAAGATGCTGATGTAGAAAGGTTTATCCTAGCTAACCGTCTCAGTGGCTTTACTTGAGGTTGATTTACGTGCTAATCTCTTCTTGAGGATGCGTAAGCCGATGAATAATGGTACGACCAGTGCTACTCCTTCGGCTTGATTGGACTCGCGGACTGACTGAGGGACTGGGACTAGATTTGAAAAAAGTGATAGTTGCCCATTCCTATGCGCACCACCATAATGTGGACTATATAAATCACTATGCGCAAAATCTGCTGGAACATATCCTTGCCCTTCAATATAAAAAGAATAATATGTACCAGTAATGTGTATTCTATCAGATGGGGTATCAAAACTAATTCCATTTTGGCTGCCATTATAAACCACAATATTTGAGTAGGAGTTACCCTCCCATTCAAACATATTATTATGACTACCAAAAGTGTTATCTAGAGCAGTTATAGGTACTATAGCACCCCCCGGTTCATAAACATTTCCTGTTATTCCCGTTATAAGATAGGGTGTATTAGCTACTGGTGTTGTTCCTGCGGTGGTGAATGTTCCTGAAGCTCCCCTACCCCAAAATAGCCAAAAGTACTGTAAGACCAGTTCCAAGTCAATGCCCTGGCAATGCTTACCTGCTGCAAAACACCTAAGCCAGCCAGCCCTAATACCAAACCAATCTTCTTAAGTTTCATAATGCGCTCCTAAAAAAAACTAATCGACTGAACTTATAATTGAACTTTTTGCTGGGCTCTGTCAAGGTATCGACTCTCAAAATTATATGTTTAGCCCCTTGTGGTCGGAGTTCCACCGAATTGTGGAGCTGGTAGAATAGCCGGCTCTGTTGCAAAAACTACCGCAATCTGGTAGAACTGATAACAGGGCAACCATTTCTGTCTGACTTCCCCTACCCCCATGCTAAACCCCAAGCACCCATTCAAGTGGCGACACTTCCAGACTGAGATCCTTCTCTTATGCGTCAGGTGGTATCTACGGTATCCACTCAGCTATCGCCAGTTGGAAGAAATGATGTTGGAACGGGGACTAAGCGTTGACCACACAACGATATATCGATGGGTTCAAGCCTATGCCCCTGAAATGGATAAGCGGTGCCGCCCTCATCTGAAACCAACTAACGGTTCCTGGCGGGTGGATGAAACCTATATAAAAATTAATGGTGAATGGAAGTATTTATACCGGGCTGTAGACTCGGAGGGGAACACCCTGGATTTTATGTTGAGTGCTAAAAGGAATACCCAGGCTGCTGTAAGGTTCTTCCGTATTGCTTTACAGGCTGTTCACACCCAGGTGCCACGAGTTATTAATGTCGATCGAAATGCCGCATATCCCAAGGCTCTAGCTCAATTAAAAGCAGATGATACGCTCCCTGAAAGTTGTGAACTTAGACCAGTTAAGTATTTAAATAATATTTTAGAACAAGACCATCGAGCTATCAAACGACTGGTGAATCCAGGGCTGGGGTTCAAATCCTTTAATACCGCAAGGCGAACATTAAAAGGTTATGAAGCGATGAACATAATTAGGAAGGGACAAATTCAGGGAATCGAAAAAGGAAATATTAAAGCACAGATAGAATTCGTGTCTCAAATTTTCGGGGTTGCTGTATAAACCGCCTCCCTCGATAAGGGGAGTACTCGCTTCAATAGGTTTTTGCAACAGAACCATGTTCCGTCATTTAGTTGCACTAAGGTGGAAAAGTCTCCCGGAGGAGCTGTGTAGGCACCGCCTGTGGTAGTGGGGGCGGTAAATAACAATTCGCTATCATTACCATCAATTAGCAGCACCGAGCCATCTGAGTTCTTGGCTAATTCTTGCAGTCCGCTCAATCCCCAGCCGCTACCAAAGGCGCTGTCGATACTGTTGACGCTGATAATTTTGCCTGGAGTGGTAGTGGTAGTGCCTGAAAATTGGTTGCCATTTAACAGTTCAATTCCGCTGGTGAGGGTGTAGTCGTACTGCCCTGATTTTAGGGAACTCATGTCCGCCTGAAGTGCGGCATCAATATGTCCTGGAGTAGATGGCAAAGACCAGAAGTTTTCGCCCCCGCTCAATCCGTATTGTCCAGCCGCAATACCGGACATCTGGTTGACAAACCCGCCGTTATTGTTACTAACCGACAGTTTGGCAACCAGCCGCAGATCGTTTACAATTGCCGGACCAGCAATTTGAGAGGGATCGACATTGTCATAACTGAAATGGACGATGTGACGGGGATCGGCCCTAAGCGAATCATAAGTTAATGTTAGACCGCGACTCACCCCTAATGATTGGTAAGACACGATGTTGTCGGTTTCTACCACCGCCCCAGATTGAAGTACTACGTCTGAGTTTGTGGGGCCTTGAGTACGGCATATATTGCACCCAGCATGTGGGTTGCGAGGATCTTGATTTGGGTCGTTTGGGGGTTCTGAAAACGGCACAAAGAAATGCCAACTACTATTATGAATCCCACCAGAAATCGTATTAATCTCACTACCATCGGCACTAACCTGACCAGTTCCCACCTTATCAAAAAAGCCAGTAATAGGATTAATCGACCATAAATCCATCAACTCTCCCGGCGCATAACCAGCACGATTGGGCAGACTTAAAGGAGCAGGTTGAGTAAACACCATCTCCCCAGGTTGAATAGTCACCACCAAATCAGGATGCAGATTACTAGGAAGAGCAGCAGGCGTCAAATCCGTCGGCACTTGCGTAATACTAAGCTGCCCCGTAAAAGAATTACCAGCTTTATCCTTCAAAGTCCCCGCCGCCACAAATACCGACGCCCCAGGAATATTAGTCGTAGTCACAGTAACATTAGAATTGGGATCAATAGTCCGAGCATTAGCAGTATCCAGCGGCGGCAAATAAATCGGACGCGAGATAACATTATTTACCCCATTATAAGGATCGTGTCCCAACAGCAGCGGCACTTTCTCAGCAATAAACGGATAATCACCAATCCTCGAACCGTACACCTTCAAAGTATTATCGGGTAAAGCCCCCGCAAACTCCAACTTAAAAGAACCATCTGCTGCTGTGAGTGTCAGCGTAGAACCTATTTGAATCGCCACCCCAGCCAGAGGAGCTTTGCTAGTATTCTCAATAACTCCAGAAATCCTAGTAGTAGTAACGGGATCTGGAGTAACAGTAAGAGTAACTAATTGACTAGAAGTAAGCAAACCATTACTAGCAATCAGAGTAAAATTCTAAGTACCTACTTGGTCCGGACTGGGAGAGAAAGTTAGCTTACCATTAGCATCCACCTGCCCATTAGGCATGGGTTTATCCGATTTTATAGAAAAAGTAACGGTATCCCCATTGGCATCGGTAGCGCTCAACGGTACTTCCAGTTTAGCTCCAGGCGTAACAGTCAGAGGTCCCACCGCATACATAATAGGTATACTAGGCGCACTTACTTTCACCACTGGCTGTAAATCTAACACCTGCAAGTTAGGATTATTAAAGACTACCTGGATTGGTGCAGATATAGCATTGATATCCAGCCCACCTGAAACTATAGCATCGTGGAAGTTAATATAAGGTACACCGCTCGCATCCGTACCAGAAGGGTTGAGGAGTTGCACCCCAGCAGGTAAATTAGAAAATACTACAGCAGCGTTACGTCCAACAACAGCATTTCCAGCATTATGCAATTGCGCGTTAGCAGTGTAGCGCCCCGTACTGGGATCTAATCGCACGTCGTGCAGCTGCACTTCTACAGCACTGCTTGAATTCATTGAAGCTAAATTAAGTACCGCACCAGCAGAGGCTAACTTAGTCTGTTGGGGGAAGACGGGGCTAGCAACACCAATCGGGTTTACTACAGTAGTTATATTCTGGACTCGAACTATACTACCAGTATCGGTATCTCCACTTACCAGTTGGAAAATTAGTTGCCCTGAAGTTTTATTAGCTAGACTAGAAAGATCTATATCTACCTGTTTCCCGTCATAACGCACCAAACCAGGCGTGTAATCAGCTCCACTCTTTGAAAGCGAAAATAAAGCCGTTCCAGGGGTACCATTATCTAATAAAGTTTGGCTGGGATTGGTAGGATCTACCAGGTAAACATTTAAACGATCTTTTGTCAAGCTGGCTGAATCTGTAGTATCAAAACTGGCAGTAACGTCAAACTGCAAGTGGCGCGAACCTGAATTTTGTCCTAAAGTAACTGGCAGGGTAGTTTGGACATCTGAGCTATTACCTTCACCCAAGATAACTGAATTGGCAGTAGTAGCACCCCACCCCGACGTTGCCGTGGGACCGATAAGGAAGTTAGAGTTAGCAATATTGAAATTAACAATAGTAGAAGTCTGGTTCCCTGCTATATCTGTAGCTTGAATTAATAGAGTATGCTGCCCGTCAGCTAGGAGAGTAGCAGATAGGGCATTATCGAAATGTCCCTTATTGTTGGTAGTAAGAGTATAAAATGCCGCTCCATCTAGAGCAGATTTCGTGAATGCTAGCCCCGCCCCAGTATCGGTAGCGCTACCAATCAGTCGGGCTGTACCGCTTCCAACACTATTTATTATGGGGGTATCAATATTTAGTGTTGGCGCTGCCGTATCTAGGGTAAATGTCGTATCTGCTGTAAAATTATTACCTGCGGCATCTTTAGCTAATAAATGTAAAATATGAATGCCATCTGGCAGAGATTTACCGTAAATTGTTGCTAGAGTAGCGCTATTAAGGGTGAAACTACCGGAATTGAGGTTAGAGAGAACGTTGGTAAAGCTGCCAATGGGCGTATTATTGAAGCCTGCTAAAAGTGCGGTAACTGAATTGGTATCGGTAATAATTCCCGTAATCGTTGAGTCTTTCGTAATCCCGTCATTATTGGTAAGTCCCCCTGGTGCTGTATCGTTGGCTAAGGCTGCTTTTATTGTGGGTTGCGCTGTAGCCACTGTGATGTTAAAATTATTAGTTGTAACGTTACCTGCAACATCCGTGGCAGTAATCGTTATTATATGTTGTCCTGCACTAATTCCGGTAAAATCTAGTACTTGGTTGAAGTTCCCAGTTGAATCGCTCGATACTGGGATTGGGGTTAAGTTGTCAAACTGATAATTAAGTGATGCGGCGAGACTCCCCGTACCATTAACTGTACCAGTCAACTTGCTCCCCGGTACGAGGGTGGCATTGTTGGTTGGGTTGGTAAAAGTTAATTGGGGATTAACTGTATCGAGGGTTATTGATAAAGGTGTGGAGAGTAAGCTGACATTACCTGCAATATCTGTAGCAGTAGCAGTTATGAGGCGAATGCCGTCTGCCAGCACGCTGGTAGCTGCCTGCCAATTACCTGTAGAAGAAGCATTAGTAGTCTTGACTAAATTTCCGTCGCTAAAGATTTTTATGGCTGAGTTGGCTTCGGCAGTTCCAGTGAAGGTGGGCGTGTTAATATTTGTAGTGCGATCGCTATTACTGGCACCACTATCGCTAGAGGGTGATAAACTTAAACTGGGTGGGGTGGGTGCAGTAGTATCAATGGTGATATTTATCGGTGCTGCTAACTGGCTGACATTCCCCGCGATATCAGTAGCAGTGGC
>CASBRB010000510.1 GCA_949127975.1 Oscillatoriales cyanobacterium PMM_0019
CACAATGAAGCCTCAGGAATTGGTGCCACACTGAAAACATTACTGCCACAGTTAACAGAGCAAGATCGGCTGGTAGTTATTGCGGATAATTGCACTGATGACACAGAGGCTGTAGCTTCGGCAGCAGGAGCTTTGGCTGTAGCACGAATTGACCCAGAGCGCCGAGGCAAAGGATACGCTTTAGCATATGGTCTACAGTTTATTGAAGTAAATCCACCTGAAGTAGTGGTAGTCGTCGATGCCGACTGTATAGTTCATGAAGGTACTATAGACAAAATTGCCCGATTGGCAGATAATAGCGGACGACCTGTTCAGGCAACTTACCTGATGGCACAACCAGCTAACCCAAAGCCAAAGGATGCGCTTTCTTTCCTAGCGTTTACGATCAAAAACTTAGTTCGTCTCAGGGGATGCCAGCGACTAGGTTTGCCGGGGTTATTAGTCGGTACGGGCATGGCTTTACCTTGGTCAGTAATTCGCCAAGCGCCCCTAGCAAGCGGTAATATTGTCGAAGATATGCAGTTGAGCATAGATTTGGCGATCGCCGGATATCCCACAGTATTTTGCCCCGATGCTCTAGTCACAGGGCTTCTACCACAACAGGAGCAAGTTGCCAAGGGGCAAAGGAGACGATGGGAGCATGGGCATTTGCGGACTCTGCTGACACAAGTACCCCGGCTGATAAGAGAGTCTGTGGCTCAAAAACGCTTTGACCTGTTAGCGATCGCACTAGACTTGTGCATACCACCTTTGTCGCTATTAGTTTTTATCTGGGCAACTGCTTTTGGGGGAGCATTATTAGCCGCCGCAATCTGGGGAGTATCGGGGATTGCAGCTTTGATTTTAGCCATAGAAGGTTTTTTAGTGTTGATTTCCATTCTAGGAGCTTGGGCAAAGTTCGGGCGTGCTGACATTCCGCTGTTGACACTTTTGGCTGTACCTTTTTACATTCTTTGGAAGATTCCACTTTATCTGGCTTTTGTGGTAAGACCTGAAACCAATTGGATTCGGACAGAGCGGGACAGTAAAGCATAATTAGGTTGAAGTAATGAACTTCTCTCATAAAATCGCAGTAGTTGTAATTGGACGCAACGAAGGTTCGCGTTTAGTTCGTAGTCTAGATGCCGTAGTCGAAGGCTCGCGCCCCGTCGTTTATGTGGATTCCGGTTCCACGGACTCAAGCTGCTCTTTAGCACGGGCACGCAGCGTTGAGGTAGTCGAGTTGGACATGTCGATCCCTTTTACAGCGGCTCGTGCCCGCAATGCTGGCTTTGAGCGACTGCGGGAACAGCATCCAGAAATAGAGTATGTTCAGTTTGTTGATGGGGACAGTGAGGTGGTTAATGGCTGGCTCGAAGCAGCAGCCGAAACCCTCGACGCTAACCCTGACGTAGTTGCTGTGTGTGGTTGGGTGCGCGAACGTTACCCGGAGCGCAGCGTCTACAACCGAATCTGCGACGTGGAGTGGCGTATGGGGCCGGTTGGGGAAACCCGAAGCTTCGGCGGAAATGTGATGCTCCGCGCCAAAGCACTAGCAGCAGTAGGAGGCTACCATCCTAGTGTTATTGCTGCCGAAGATGATGAGTTGTCTGTGCGTATGCGCCAAAACAATGGTAAATTAATGCGGATTGACCGGATTAGCATTTTACACGATGTAGATATGCATAAACTCTCCCAATGGTGGCAACGTACCAAACGTTGCGGCTATGCCTATGCCCAAGTAAATCAGATGCATGGGGCTCCCCCCGAAGGCAAATTCGTCACAGAAATGCGTCGTGTCTGGCTTTGGGGAATCATCATCCCCTTGAGTGCATTAGCGCTGATGCTTCCTACCCACAGTTTTTCCTTGCTAGCCTTCGGGCGCTATCCGCTGACAGCACTGTGGACAATTTATAAGACGCGACGACAGGGCTTCTCATGGCTAGAAAGTATCGCCTGGGGTCTGTCTTGCGCGGTGTCTGTTTTTCCCCAAGCATTTGGTGTCGTTAAGTTCCACTTAAATCGGCTGGGCAACAAACAGCATCAAATTATTGAACATAAGGGTTTGCAAGTACCTGCGATCGAAACAATCCAACTTACTGGGAGATAAATAAGTTAATGGCTGCTGGCAACGGACACAGCAAACCCGTCGCCGTCGGGCTACTCGGCGCTGGCTACATTTCCGATTTCCACCTTCGTGCTATTCGCCTGTTGCCCAATGTTGAGGTTCGAGCAATCTGTGACTTGAACCGCAGACTAGCGCAGCAGTTTGCCTCGGATAATGGAATACCGAATATCTATACCGACTTGGGCGAGATGCTAAGCCTTGAGCACCTTGATGTCATCCACATCTTGACGCCGCCCCACATTCATTTCCAAAATGCTTGCCAAATCCTCTCCTCCGGCGTTGATGTTCTCATCGAAAAGCCACTTTGCCACACAGTTAAGCACTGCCAAGATCTACGCGAACGTGCTGAGGCAGCAAGTCGGGCAATTGGGGTGAGCCACAATTTTCTCTATTACCCAGTCTACGAGCAACTGGTGTCCGATATGCGTAGCGGTCGGTTAGGACAAATTGATCGGGTTGATATCGTTTGGAACAAAGAACTTGGACTGCTTAGGGGGGGGCCTTTCGGAGCCTGGATGCTGCAAACGCCTTTAAATATTCTATTTGAGGTGGCTCCCCACTCCTGGGCCCACGTTATCCATCTTTTGGGAATGCCCAACGAGATCTCCGTTAATGTCCGGGACAAAATTGAACTTCCACAAGGACTGGAGTTCTACCGTCGTTGGGATATTCTGGGCTGGAAAGATAATACTAGCATTGGACTGAGGTTTTCATTCATTGATGGCTACCCGGAGCACTACATCCACGTTCGCGGCACGAATGCGGTGGCACGGGTTGACTTCGAGAACAATACCTATGTTTGCCAAGAGCATACTCCCTACCTACTTGATATCGATCGCTTTGTCAATGTGGTAATTGGTGCCCGCGACTCCAC
>CASBRB010000511.1 GCA_949127975.1 Oscillatoriales cyanobacterium PMM_0019
GCCCCTTCTCCTACCCACCCCCAGCCCCTCCCAGGAGGGGAGCAGGGAGAAGGGGAGAAAGAGAAGACAATCCGACTCTTACTCCCCTCTCCCAGTTTGGGAAAGCTCACAAGGGTAGGTAAGAGCGCTCACAGGTGGAGGTTTTTAATATTTGGGCCTTTCTCAGACTTGGAAGACAAGTAGAGGGGGTAGATGGGGAAGATTTGTCAGTCAGCCGCGATCAAATCGCAGTATTTTTTTTCTCCTGTTATAGGATTTTAGCCTTGCCGTAGCGATCGCGCTAAGCGTACCAATTCATCGGTAATTGCCTCTAGATTGCGATAAACTTGGAGTAGAGTGATACGGATGCGAGCTTTTTGACGAATGAGGTTAAATACTATCGGCACGGTAATTATTATTTAGTGTAGGTGAAAATATATGAAACGAAGTTTCTTGGCTTTACTATGCAGCGTGGTTTTAGCTACTGCGGGTGTGGCTATGACAATCTCTGTACCCTCGAGCGCTAATATTGAACCATCTGCAGAAACAAAGCCTCAACATCCGGCTTTCCAGGCAATAAGTGGAAAAGCCCGTAAATCATCCAGTGCCACCAAGCAGGACTGCATTCGTGTACCTCAGCATCAATCCCAATGCGTAACTCCTATACTCTTAAAAGATCGGCCCCCTGGGAGCCAAACAAAACAGAATCAAACTGTCGAAGCGCTACCATTGGTGATGAAAGCAGTTCTCCAAGAGGCTTCGCACCGCACGGGAATACCAATTTCAGATCTGAGCGTAGCAGAGGTAAAACAGGAAACTTGGTCAGATGGCTGTCTGGGACTAACTAAACCTGGCATTGTCTGCACTGAAGCTTTAGTTCCAGGCTGGCAAATAACTGTAGCTAGTGGAGACAACCGCTGGGTATATCGCACTAACCAATCCGGTACTATAGTCAAGTGGGATGAGGCTGCCAGCAAGACGACGAATGTTGACGTTGGCATGAATCCGCCTAGCCCCAGCCCGGAAAAGCCCCCCCTACGCATAGTACAGCGACCCGAACCGACTACCCCCCGTACACCTGGGCCGTCATCAGGCAACGAGGGCACCAAAATACCTACAACTGGTGGCTCTGAAGCTGCAACCCAGTCGAAACCAGGTTTCAGTCTGACTATCCGGCAACCATCAGGTACGCTCTCCTATGCCATTGCCCGTGTCTCCCTAAAGGCTAAAGGTGATGGCGGCTATTCACAGGAAAAGTTTGTTGGCGACTTCAAATTCAAAATTGGCAGACGGGCACAGTTTGTCGGGGGTTTACCGGGCGATCGGGTAGTAGTACGTCTGTACGACATGAAAAACCACCTGATTGGCTTGAGCGAGTGGGAAATTCTGCCTGCAAACGAAGCAGTTAGCTTAGTTTTGCCTGACACACCAGCTCAAGAAGGCATAGTGCGCACCGTCTACGGGATTGATGATAACCAGGATGGCAGCATCGACAAAAGCACTAACGTCTACGACTACTTTACTAAAATCAATACATCTACCCCCGGACAGGAAAAGGTCACATTCCTGCAAAACTTGAATAAGATTGACACTAGCATGTTTCAGGCAACTGGTTTGCCTAAGCCTGCTAATACCAGCGTGTATCCTACCTCCTTTACCCTTGGCTCTGACGCGATCGTGAATCAGCCGATGAATGTCTTTAGCTCAGACATGGGGGCAGTTTTAACTGCTAAACCCGGGACAATATCTCAGGTAATTACCGTCAAACCCAACAATGAATCTAGCTACCAAGTAAACCAACTAATCGCTAAAAATCAAGAGGTACCAAAAAATCAAAACCAAGTAGCTCGCGTAAGTTTTGTTGATGTACCGAGCGACTTTTGGGCTAAAGATTTTATTGCTGAACTGGCAGATAAAGGCATTATTAGGGGTTACAAGGATCGCTTCCGACCTAACGAGCCTGTGACGCGGGGTGAGTTTGCCGCTATGCTGAGTCTAGCTTTCAAAAAGCCTAATATCCGCGATGCCGCCAATTTTAAAGATGTTACCCCAGATCAATGGGTTCATTCATATCTCGAAGATGCTTATCAAAGGGGCTTTTTTGAGCTTGAACCAGGCAATGTAATGAACCCAGCTAAAAAGGTTACTCGTCTTGATGTTTTAGTGGCGTTGGCACGAGGACTGAATTATTCTTCCAGTCACCCATCTGCAACGGTTCTGAAAATTTACAGCGATGCTGCTGAAATACCGAGACTTTACCGCAATTTGGTCGCTGCGGCTACTGAACATGGCTTAGTCGTTAACTATCCTAATGTCAAGTTACTTAAACCAAATGAAGTAGCGACTCGATCCGAGGTGGCTGCTTTGATTTACCAGGGGATGGTTAGTACTGGGCAGGCGATAAGCATTTCCTCTCCCTATGTGGTGGCAGAACAAAATAAAAAGTGATGGCGGATAGCGAGGGTGGGTGATTGGTACGCCACGACGATTCATCTATGGAAAAAATCCTTAGCATCCTTAGCATCGCCTGACCCCTCCCATCCTTCCCTCAAACATCAACATCAATCGTGGGAATACAAACAGTAAAAGTTGTGCCTATGCCCTCTGCACTTTCAAAAGAAATACTTCCACCATGTACTTCTACAGCCCTCTTGACAATTGCCATACCGAGGCCGGTTCCAGAAATATTGCCAACATTACTAGCTCGATGGAAAACTTCAAATAAATTTGCTCGATCTGACACTGGAATCCCAATGCCTTCGTCTCTAATTTCAAAAATCGCCTCTCCATACTCATAAACTACATTGAAATAAACTGGGGTTTCTGTAGGAGAATACTTAACCGCATTTGAAAGCAAATTAAGCATTATTTGCCGCAAAATCTTTTGATCCATGTTAACTATTGAAGATTCTGCCTGGTATTTAAAAAAAACTGGGTGCTTTTTACTATCTATCATTTCAATTTGTTCTAAAACTTCTTGGCAAAATTCTTTTAAATTGAAGTTAAATGGATTGAGGTCAATTCGCCCAGCTTCTGTTTTACCAATAAACAGGACATCATCCAATATTTGAGTCATATTGTTGACTTGTGCTTGAATTTTATTCAGATGTTTTAGCTTTTTATCATCGGTTAATTTATGACTGTAACATTTTAGCAGGTCGCTAGAAGTTAAAATAGTTGCCAGAGGGGTGCGGAACTCATGGGATGCCATTGAAATAAAGCGAGATTTTAGCTCGCTTAATTCTTTTTCTCTTGCCAGAGCTGTTTTATGTGCGCTGATGTCGCGCACTAACCAACGTAGTGAAATAGCTTTGCGTTCTCGGTATCGGAATGTACCTACTCTCAAGGAAGCGTCAAAGGTTTGCTTGTTAGGGGGGCACAGTAGCACCTCCCACTCTTGGATTGGCCAGATTTTGTTGCGTAGCCAATTGAGGCGGTTTTCAATGGTAATACGTTCTTCCCCAGAGACGAAACTGGGGAGATTTTCGCCTATCAGTAACTGCTGCGACATATTCAACAACACGGCAGCAGCATAATTGGCTTCCTCGATTTTTCCTGTAGGATCGGTTAACAAGTAAGCGTCCGGTGCAAAGTTGAACAGGTCTTGGTAGCGCAGGCGTTCCTCCTCTGCTGTTTCACGGGCGCGTCGCAGCTCCTCATTTTGTTCGCTGAGCGTCTTCTGGGCTTTTTGTAGTTCTTCCAAAGCAGCGAGCAGATCAGAGTTCGGTTCTGGTATGCCATCTGGCGGTGATGAATCAGTTATGCCATTGGGCTTAGATTCTCTTTGGTGGTAAATATTCATAATCAGATGTGACACTTCTATTTTTGAGTAAGCAGGTACTCATTATTCTATATCTAAGGATAATAACTAAAACAATAAGTGGTAATGTTTCAACATTTCTATATCCTCAGATATAAGCTTAAGGCTAAATTGTTATATAGGATACTACTGCTGGGTAGTCGTCTTTTTTAGGCGGGAAGGGGGAACGCTAGCGCTACAGCTTTGGCGCAAGCGAACGGGAACAACTGCTTAAACTCACCGGAAAAAATTCAGTACTGTAGCAGTGCCTCTACATATAGCGGTTCGTAGAGGTAATCCCCCCTCTAGGGGTGGGTTGCCCCTATATATGCCCATTCTGCTACAGTACTGAATTTGCTGCAACCACTAAAGACGCTGTAGCAAGTTCAAGCCGTGAGTATCAGTGCCACAAGTGTTTAACAGCCCGTAAGTTGCACTCAACTGTTTTACCTGTTCAGTTTGGTTGGGGCTGGGTTGCCAGGGGTTGGGGTTGTTGTAGGCGTAGTAGGTTTCCACGCCATCAATGCCGAAGTCGGCAGCAGCTGAAATTAGCTCTTGGGCTGAAAGGCGGTAGCGGACTGGGTGAGCCAAAACTGCCCAACCACCCGCCTGATGCAGAGCGGCGATCGCATGGGCTGCCGTGGCATCACTACCTTGAGGTGCCTTGCCTTGCTGATACACCTGTAAAACTGGGTGTTCTGGTGCGAAGGCATAGCCTAGAATGTGGACTTCGATTCCCAAAAGTTCGGCGGTGATTTCGATACCACTCCAAAGGCTGATGCTAGATATCCCAGACTGCTCTAACCAGCGTTGGGCAGCTTGGTAGCCTAAGGTGGTATGGTGATCCGTGATCGCAAGCCCTTTGAGTCCAATGGCAACGGCTTGCTGTATCAACTCCTCTGGCTGCAACTTACCATCTGAGTGGACAGTATGCATGTGGAAGTTGAAGGAGTGGGGACAACTGTGTTCGTCAATTGTCTCAAAAACTTGCCTGAGCGCCAGTGCATTCTGGGGGAGTGCCACCTGGGGTGAAGCAGAAGCCTGAGCAAGATCGTGAGCCATAACTGCCTCAAAAATGATTATAAGTTCGTCGCTGCTTTGGACAGCAGATGTTGAGAAAAGTTTCTAATTGTTAAGACTAGCTTCATTATTACAAAACTTCATACAATTTCCTGAATATATTTACGCCCATTTACCAAGATTCTTAAGCTTTTTTTAAGATTTTTGACAATTACTTGCCAGACGAGCTTGAGCGCCTATTCTAGAAAAAGACGGGTTTCAAGAATATCCTCGCTTAGTTCACCCTGTATGTTATGAACATTTTCCCTAACTACCTCCGTTCCCTCATGTTGACACTGATCCTGACCTTTGCCACCCCGATTTTATTGCTAGGGGGGATACTCACAGGCGCGTCCTTGGTGGGTTACATTCCTGGTTTAGAAGCTCTAAGTCAGACGAGCACAGGGCAAATTTTGCAGTTTCTCGCCACCTTCGGCAGTGGTTGCCCCTTTGAAGGAGTATTAGTCATAGGCTCAACTTGTAGCTTTGTAGGAGCATTGTTTGATACCTACGCCTTTTATCGCTATCAAACCCTACGTAGCTAAGAGGGAGAGGGAGAGGTAGGAATAAGGATTTTGAGAAGAGAAAACTAATCTCATGGTTCTTCACTCCCATCTTGAACCTGATTCTGCCCAAAGCTGAAGACGAAAAGAACAAAGTCGTCAAAATCAACCTCGCTTAACTTACTTGTTCGGGCTATAGGTCGCTAGAGTATTGACATATTTTCTTAAGGTAGCACAAATTTGTGCTACCTTAATCAGTTATAGGGGTGAGCGATCGCCCTCCCAAGACATCGCCGATAGTAAGGCGGTATATACTCCCTGAGCATGAGTGTGAACAGACGTATATTTTTCTAGCGGCAGTATCCCAGCCAACCCCAGCATTATATTTAATCCGGTGCATTATACCATTTTAAGAAAGAAAATAGCATGAGAGACACTCTCAACTACTACTTACAGGTGCAAAGCGGCTTTAAATATGTCTAAAAAACAGGTGATTTTAGAGGTCGAAACTTATCAAGCCCTCAATGAAGAACTAAAAGCACTGCGAACTCGGGTTGCTTTCCTGGAACAGCAGGCGGCTAAGTGGGAGCAAGTGCGCTTTCAGTGGTTGGTAGAGAGTGTCAAAGACTATGAGATAATTTTGATAGACCCATCGGGAAAAATTCTCAGTTGGAATCCAGGGGCAGAACAGATTAAGGGGTATCAAGCAGAAGAAATCATCGGTAAACATTTCTCCTGTTTTTATACCAAAGAAGATATTGAACTGGGCAAGCCCGAACTAACACTTGTAGAGGCGGCAGCGTTAGGTCGCTTTGAAATAGATGGCTGGCGGGTGCGTAAGGATGGTAGCCAGTTCTGGGCTAATGTGATCACTACGGCATTAAGAGACGAAAATGGACAGCTAGCTGGATTTTCCAAACTGACGCGAGATATTACTGAACGAAAGGTTGCCGAGGAAACATTGCGGCAGCAAGCCCAAATTATTAACCAAGTTCATGATTCGGTAGTGTCCACAACCCTGAAGGGATATGTTATTAGTTGGAACCACAGCTCAGAACGCTTATTTGGTTATCAAGTACAGGAAGCTGTAGGAAAACACATCTCTTTTATTTACCCGCCTTCTGAATACGAAGTTTTTCAAAAGGAAGCGATCGAGCTACTGTTAAAGTTAGGAAATTATGAAGTTGAAGTGAAGTTGCGCCGCCAATCGGGAGAAGAATTCTACGCTCACCTTGGGCTATCGTTGCTTAGGGACTCTCAGGGTACTGTGAGCGGAATGATTTTTTCCTGCATAGATATAAGCGATCGCAAACAGGTAGAGCAAGCTCAGGCAAGACTTACTGCCATTCTGGAAGCAACTACTGACTTTGTGGGTACTGCCGATCCCCTAGGACGTGTCCTATATATTAATCAAGCAGGTCGGAGGATGCTGGGAATTAGTGCCTCGGAGGATATCTTAAACATTAACCTTACCACTTATCACTCATCATGGGCACGGAAAATTCTGGTAGAAGAGGGGATTGCAGGTGCAGTTAGTCATGGGGTATGGAGTGGAGAAACAGCACTACTGAGTCGTGATGGGCGGGAGCTACAAGTTTCACAGGTACTGATTGCACACAAAAGTGCGAGTGGAACATTGGAATTTTTCTCCACGATCGCGCGGGATATTAGCCAACCCAAACAGACAGAGGCAGCATTGCAGCAGGCACTAAAGCAAATGGAGGAACTTTTTAAAGAGGCTGAACGATCGGCAAGTTTGCTACGCACCGTTATTGATGCGACGCCTGATTGGATTTTTGCCAAAGACCGCAATTTCTGTTATATGCTGATTAATAAAAGCTTTGGCGAGGCTATCACAGCAACACCCGAAGCAACGATCGGTAAAAATGATGTGGAATTAGGATTTCCAGAAGAACAGGTATTTGGTAATCCCGAAGCAGGTATCCGTGGTTTTCGTCTCGACGACGAGGCGGTATTAGCAGGTGAGCCAATTTATAACCATTTTGACCCAGCCACCTTTGCCGATGGTTCCGTACACATCTTTGACACCCAAAAACTACCATTGCGGGATGCAGAAGGCAATATTTTTGCAGTGCTGGGTTTTAGCCGTGATATCACCTACCGCGTACAGATGGAAGAAGCTCTGCGCAAGAGTGAGGCGAAGTTTCAAAAGATGGCAGCTAATGTGCCGGGGATGATTTATCAATTTCTTCTCGGCAGCGATGGCTCTGTCTCCTTCCCTTATGTTAGTTTTGGGTGTCGCGAAATCTATGAATTAGAACCTCTTCAGATTCAGCAGAATGCTGCTCTGATAATTGATTTAACGAATCCTGAAGATCGTCAAAGCTTCGATGAGTCTATGGCAATTTCAGCTCAAACATTACAGCCTTGGAGATGGGAGGGACGGATAGTTACTCCATCGGGTACATTGAAGTGGCTGCAAGGTGCTTCTCGACCTGAGATGCAGGCAGATGGTAGTATTCTGTGGGATGGGTTGCTCATAGACATCACCTCACGCAAGCTTGCCGAGTCGGCAGTGCAGCAAAAAACCCAGGAACTAGAAGCTGCCTTGGTAGAAATCCAACAAACCCAAGCTCAACTGGTGCATAGTGAAAAAATGTCAAGTTTGGGACAACTGGTTGCTGGCGTTGCCCATGAAATTAATAATCCCGTCAATTTTATCCACGGTAATATAGTTCATGCCGATCGATACATTCGAGAGTTGCTGAACCTGATACAGCTTTATCAGCAGTACTATCCCCAGCCAGTTCCTGAAATTCAAGACGAAGCGGAAGCCATCGACCTGGATTTTATCATGGAAGATCTGCCTAAACTTTTATCATCTATGAGAGTAGGTACCGATCGCATCCGTCAGATTGTCCTATCTTTGCGGAACTTTTCTCGTCTGGATGAAGCAGAGCAGAAGCAAGTTAATATCCATGAAGGTATTGATAACACCCTGCTAATTTTACAGCATCGGTTGAAAGAAAAATCGGTAAATATCGGTATTAAAGTCCTCAAAGAGTACGGTATTTTACCTCTGGTAGAGTGTTATGCTGGACAACTCAATCAGGTATTTATGAACATTATTACTAATGCACTAGATGCCCTAGAAGATTACAATAATAAGCGATCGTTAGATGAAATTACCAGCCACCCTTGTACGATCAAAATTTGTACTGAAGTCGGAGATAATGATTGGGTATTGATTCGGATTGCTGATAATGGACCTGGGATGACAGAAGAAGTAAGAAAGCGACTATTTGACCCTTTCTTTACAACAAAAACTGTAGGCAAGGGCACTGGATTAGGCTTGTCAATTAGCTATGATATTATTGTTCAAAAACACCAGGGAGAGTTGCAGTGTATTTCAGCGCCAGGACAGGGAGCAGAATTTTTGATTAAGATTCCCATTCGGGTAGCAATTAAATCTTAAGTGGCAGAAACCCAAAAAACCGGTTTAGTCGGCAGGGGTTTGCCCCTAGGAACCCGCTATATATAGAGGCAGTGCGTAAGTCCTGTGAATTAAAGAACCATAGAGGAAAACGGCTCCAATTTTGCCACTAACTTTACACCGTATTCCGCTTCAAACACGGCTTTTTTATCATCTAAACTCCAAAGTTCCAAAGCACAGTCATCATTTGGCTCAGTTGGTACAAGGCACAAGTGCAGTTCCCTAACATTCGTCGATCGAAACGAACACCCCACCTCCTTAATAGCTCCGATTTGCCGCCGATCGAGGGCAACTGCCAATCGCAGTAAAGCACTCAACTGAGCTACAATCTGCTTATCTCGTTTACTGGGAAGATTTTGATAGTTATCGTGTTTCTTCTTAGGGGCATTCTTGCGGTGGTAGCGGGCTAAATTAGCAATAATCTCAATGTCAGTTTCTGTGTAGCCCAAAAGTTCGCCGTTGCGAATCAGGTAGTAAGAGTGTTTGTGGTGGGCAGAATGACTGACAAAGTGACCGCTGTTGTGCAATATGGCAGCCACCCAGAGCAATTCCCGTTCTTCTACACCCCAGTTGTGAAGTAGCCCTTGAGTTTGGTCAAATAAGCTGAGGGCAAAGAAAGCAACTCGTTGACTGTATTCTAGATTGACGTTATATTTTTCGGCAATTTTAAAGGTACTACGCTCCCTGACAGAAGTTTGGTAGCGCAGTCGATCGTCTATTAAGCCGTGGGTGAGCATCCAGTCAACGATGACTCCTTCCCGGAGCGCTCGCTCACAAGCCGTCACTGTATCCATACCCAGAGCTGCCATCGCTTCTTGTAAAATTACCGCACCAGCAACAATAATTTCTGAACGGCTTGCGGACATCCCTGGTATAGCCGCGCGTTCCGCATAGGAAAGCTTACGCAAGCGATTAACCAAATCTCTCAAGTCTTTTAAACTAAACTGGTAACCAGTAAGGGGCGAAGGTTGAACACCCAATTTTTGGAGCGCGTTAATTGTCGCTAGAGTTTCAATCGTGCCAGACGTGCCTACTAAACGGGCAGTCTCACCAGGCTGCAACTGAGCCCGCAATTCCTCTATTGGTCGCGCTAACTGTCCTCGGACTAATGCTTGCAAATATACAAACTCGGCGTTGCTGATGGGATCGGTGGTAATCAACTCAGCACTAAGGCGCACCGCCCCCACTTTTGTACTGCTAAGAGTCCGAGGCTCCTGACTATCTCCTAAGATTAATTCAGTAGAGCCGCCGCCTATGTCAATAATAATGTGGGGCTGGTTGTGGAATTCCATCCCCGACAGCACACCTAGATAAATCCGTCGCGCTTCTTCTTGACCAGAAATCAAGTTGACAGATAAGCCCAAATCTGCTTGTATTTGTTTTAAAAAGTCTCGCCCATTGGGTGCTTCTCGTACCGCACTGGTGGCTACGGCAATAATATGTTCGGCATTTAGGTATTTGGCAATCTCTTGAAAGCGCCGCAAAGTAGCTAGAGCCCTTCGCATTACCTCCGGTTTCAGGTTGCCAGTATCCTGGGCGCGTGAGCCTAGTCGAACCGTGTCTTTTTCTCGGCTGACGATCGTAAAAGTTGGTAGCGACGGTTGAATCCGCGCTACTACCATGTGAATTGAATTCGTACCCATATCAATAGCGGCAAGAATGCGCTCTGGCTCTAGTGTACGAGTGGGAACACTGTCAAGGCTGTTTTGTGCAACTGAATTAACCATGAAGACTAATATTAGAATCTATAACAGTTTAAAGTCAACTGTCAACAACCCCACGACATAAATTACCATGCTAACACAGCAAGAACACCAACCCGAACCCACCTGGTTGACTATAATTAGGCTATTGCGGTGGGACAAGCCAGCGGGACGCCTGATTTTGATGATTCCAGCTTTATGGGCAGTTTTTCTGGCTGCTGCTGGTAAGCCGCCACTGCCTCTAGTAGGCGTAATTGTACTGGGGACTTTAGCAACCAGTGCTGCTGGCTGCGTCATCAATGATTTGTGGGATAGGGATATCGATCCCCAAGTGAAAAGAACCAGTTCCCGCCCCCTAGCTTCTCGTGCTTTGTCAGTGAAAACTGGCATTGTCGTTGCCTTGGTAGCAATGATTTGTGCTGGTGTCCTCGCCCTTTATCTTAATATTCTCACGTTCTGGCTGTGTGTAGCAGCAATTCCCGTGATTATTCTCTATCCCTTAGCAAAGCGGGTGTTCCCAGTGCCACAACTGGTACTCTCTATAGCTTGGGGCTTTGGTGTCCTCATCAGTTGGAGTGCTGTCAGTTGCTCGACAACATCAGCCCCAACACCATGTCTCGATACACCCACCTGGCTGCTCTGGGGTGCTACGGTACTTTGGACACTGGGATTTGATACTGTCTATGCTATGTCAGATCGTGAGGACGATCAACGCCTTGGTGTTAACTCCAGCGCTTTGTTTTTTGGTAACTACGCAGCGGAAGCAGTTGCTATATTCAATGCTTGCACTGTTGGTTTACTAGCTTGGTTAGGCGTCGTTATGCAACTACATCTAAGCTTTTGGCTAGCACTGGCAGGAGCAACTATAACCTGGGTTTGGCAATACACTAGACTTCGGCAGCAAGATACCCCAACGCCTGTATACGCTGAGAGTTTTCGCCAGAATGTCTGGATTGGTTTTGTTTTACTTGTGGGCATGATTACAGGGATTTTAAGTTATTAGTTTAGTTTTAATTGGGAGTAACTTTATGAGTCAAAGTGTAGATGAAAAGGTACGCTGGACTAGCGCAGACCTAGACTTATTACCAGACAACGGAACGCGCTATGAAATTATTGATGGGGAGTTATTTATGACTAGATCGCCCCACTGGGGACATCAAGAGGTTTGTGTTAATATTGGCACAGAGTTAACCAACTGGTCGCGAAGGACTGGATTAGGAAAAACCGCTACTGCGCCAGGGATTATTTTTACCGATGCAGATAATGTAATTCCTGATGTAGTCTGGGCTAGCAATGAAAGATTAGCGTTTCTGTTAGACAATGCAGGACATCTCATAGGCGCACCAGAGCTAGTAGTCGAGGTGCTATCCTTTGGTGAAGAGAATGAAAGGCGCGATCGCTCTATTAAACTCAAGCTCTACTCCTCAAGGGGAGTACAAGAATACTGGATTGTCAATTGGCGTTTAAAACAGGTTGAGGTTTATCGCCGGGAACGAGCTACCTTAAAGCTAGCGGCAACACTACTGGTTAATGATGAACTAACTTCACCGCTGTTACCTGGTTTTGCTTGCCCTGTAGAGCGACTATTTACCTAGAGATTCATTGGTGGTGGCAGTAGCGTGGGAGGCAGAGCCTCCAAAGCTGCGTTCCCAGGCAGAGCCTGGGAACGAGAAAAATATAGCGGTTCGTAGGGGCAATCCCCCTGTGGTTGCCCCTTATATGTGCCCAGTGTGCGTAAGTCCTGTTAATTTTGGAATTGGGAGTAATTTTATGAGTCAAACCACAGATGAAAAGGTACGCTGGACTACAGCAGACTTAGACCTATTACCAGACAATGGAACGCGCTATGAAATTATTGATGGGGAGTTATTTATGACTAGAGCGCCCCACTGGGTACATCAAAGAGTTGGTCTTAATATTGGCACAAAATTAACAATTTGGTCAGAAGAAAGTGGATTAGGACAAACCGCTACTGCGCCAGGGATTATTTTTACCGATGCAGATAATGTAATTCCTGATGTAGTCTGGGCTAGCAATGAAAGATTAGCGCTTCTGTTAGACGATGCAGGACATCTCA
>CASBRB010000512.1 GCA_949127975.1 Oscillatoriales cyanobacterium PMM_0019
GACTCTTTTCGGCTCTGCCGAAAGTAGCTTGTAGGGTGTGTTAGCGTGAGCGTAACGCACCGAAAATTAGCATAATTATGGTGCGTTACATTTCATTAACGCACCCTACGAGAGCGACTAAGTATGGTAGACCCTCATTCATTACCCATCGCCACCCCGATTAGGGATTGAAAAAAGTCAGGATAAGAAATTGCGGCAGCTTCGGCACGGTGGATAGTAGTAGTGCCAGTGGCGTTGAGGGCTGCTATAGCTAAACTCATAGCAATCCGGTGATCCGTATGGCTATCTACATCGGTGCCAGTCAGGGTAGTGCCACCACTAATTTCTAGCCCATCGGGTAATTCCGTGACTTTGGCTCCCAAGCGGTTTAACTCGGAGGCGATGACGGCAATGCGATCGCTCTCCTTCACCCGCAACTCTGCTGCATCCCTAATCACTGTAGTTCCTTTGGCAAAAATAGCTGCTACTGCCAAAATCGGTATCTCATCAATCAAGCGCGGTATCACATCACCAGCAATTTCGCAAGCCTGTAGGGGCAGGGTTCCCCCGCCCCTACAGCGTACCCGCAAATCAGCCACTGGCTCACCAGCAACGACTCGCTGATTTTCTAGTGTAATGTCGGCACCCATCATAGATAAAGCTTCTAATATGCCAGTGCGGGTGGGATTGACGCCAACATTTTCAATACATATTTCTGAACCGGGAACTACAGCACCAGCAACTAACCAGAAAGCGGCTGAACTAATATCCCCAGGTACAATCACCGATTGCCCTTGTAACTGAGCTGGACCTAAGATAGTAACGCTATGGGTTTCTGGGTCGATACTGAGTGAGGCTCCAAAACCTTGCAGCATCCGTTCGCTGTGATCGCGGGAAAGGGCGGGTTCGGTGACAGTAGTTTTTCCTTCTGCCATTAATCCAGCCAGGAGTATGCAGGACTTGACTTGAGCCGAAGCGATGGGAGAATGATACTTAATTGGTTGTAGCTGTTGCCCTTGAATTGCCAGTGGTGCTAAAGTTCCACCCTGACGTCCCCAGATTTGAGCTAACATTTGTTGTAACGGTTTAACCACGCGGGACATCGGGCGCGATCGTAGGGAACTGTCACCCGTGACTGTGAAAAAGCGTCCTGGATGAGAAGCTAAAATTCCCAACATCAGTCTTAAGGTAGTACCAGAGTTGCCAGCATTAAGTACATCGGCTGGTTCCTGTAGTTGCCCCAGTCCGATGCCTTGCACCCGCACATATTCTGTATTCAGTTCCGAAATTTCTGCTCCCAAAGCACGAAAACAAGCGGCAGTACTGCGGGGATCTTCTCCGATTAGTAGTCCTTGGATTTCGGTTTCTCCTTGGGCGAGAGCGCCTAACATCAAAGCACGGTGAGAAATTGATTTATCTCCTGGAACCCGCAGACGTCCTTGTAAAGATAAACCTGATGTAGGTCTTTGAATAATTAAATCCTGTTGATGTTCGGTGCTTTTGAGTGTAACAATGGCTACTGGCATGGGCGTATAAGGGGATTAATACAGAGCGATTTTACCAAGTTTTGAACCTCTGTGAGTATTCAATTGCTCTGCGATCGTCTCCGAGAGTTGAATAAGGAGTAAAGGAAAATGTCAACTTTAACCAAAGCTTTAAACCGGATATTGAAGTGGCTACAACAATACAGACCATCGGATGTCTCTTTTCTTAACCCAGGTTTATCGGTTGCTGAAATTGAAGAAATTGTTAAAAAGCTGCCAGTAAGATTGCCCAAAGAAGTTTATGAACTATATCAGTGGAGAAACGGCACTATAAGGGGAACTGAGGATTGGGAATTTTCTTGTACTTTTGATTGGTGGGGGTTTGTCCCTTTACAGTTTGCAAGAGTTGAACATAAGTTAAGGAGTAACAACTACCGTGAACCTTGGCCAGTAGCCTCTGATAGTTTTTATTCGTTGAACATTTTTTTTAGTGTCGAACCAATAGATGAAGGCTTTGTAGTTATTGATGAAACACTTAAACCCGCTCCTGTGTGTTTCCAATCTTGCAAAGCAGGGGGCTGTAGTAGTATAGCTAAGTACGCAAGCCTTACTACCATGATGCTGACCATAGCAGACTGCTATGAGAACGCATATTATGTAGATGCTGCGGGCAATTTTACTCAGGATACATATCGAGTCCAGATTTGGCGCAAATATAACTCTTCTCAAATAGTAAAAGCAGCACTGACAAGGCTAAACCAGGAAATTTGGTTAGAGTTGCTGGTTGACGTGGAAGACGATTTAATGCTAGCTAAGCATGCAAGAGCAGTAGAACCTCTAATTCAAATATTGCAGAAACCAATATTTAGAGATGAAGACTCATGCTTTCAAGGATTAGCTATAAGAGTTTTAGGAGAATTGGGCGATGCTAGAGCCGTAGCTCCTCTTATTCATGCTTTGCAAGATGAAGATTGGATGACTCGATACCGGGCAGCCCGATCGCTAGGTAACCTAGGAGATGAACGAGCGATAGCCCCTCTTATTCAATTGTTACAGGATAGTCAAAACGAAGTTCAATTGATGGCAGAAAGGGCGTTACGAATGTTAAAGGCAGTAGAGCCGTTAATTCAAGCTTTAAATCACCCTGATGTGGATGTTCGCATTAGAGCAGCATCTGCTTTAGGAAAAATCAAAGACTCTAGAGCAATAGAACCCCTTTCTCAACTGTCAGAAGATGCGGATAGTAGCGTTCGACAGGCTGTTAAAAGAGCGTTATTCAAGCTCAAACAAAAGAATTAAGAGAGTATGTTTTGAAGAACGTAGCAGCGTCGAAGGAACTGTGAAGATCGATCGTCATTGGCTCGGCATTAGTAAGTAGCCTCAATCGTGTAGAGAGCAGGGTTGGCTTCGATCGATAAATGTTTTTCGCCAGGTTCATGTCGAGCCAAAGCCGCCTTATACGCTTCCGAACTCTCCCAATGAGCGATATTGACAAACCGAAATCTGCTATTTGCATCAAGGCTGCGGTGGAGTGTGGTGTCAATAAATCCGGGCGAAGTTCGCATGAATTCACAGGTTTCATGCCAGGTTTTGAGGAACTCTGTTTCCATTTCGGGGGAAACGGCGAAAACATTAATTAAAACAACAGGTTTGGTCATAAAAGTATTTGGGATTGACGTTTAACGGAGCGATCAAAGATTGAATCAAAAAAAATCCAACTAAGTCAGATAATTTCGCCTGTGGCACGGATGTTTTGCCCAGTAATCTAGTGAGCATCATCTTTGTCTATTGGTGGAGTAATATTGGCAGCACGGCTTTCTTTGGCAAAAGTTAACGCTGACAGCAAAATTGTTAGAGCGTATAATCCCAGCTTGTTCATAGTTCATCAGTTGTTGAAAAATTAACAGTTGAGGATCGGAACGATCGCTCAACCAATAATCACCGAACTGAAACTTTGAGATCTACTACCTTTTGGAGGATAACGACTATCTTGTTTTACAGGAACTAGAAGGTAGCCAACCTCCTAAATATCATTTCCAGCAAAATAGCTACTATCAAAAGATATATTTATTGACGGCGCTAAGTCCGACTGGCTGAGAGCTTGAACAGAGGGAAACTCAAGGTTTTCACACCTTTTTGTTGGGTTTCGTACCTCAACCCAACCTACAAAGCTTATCTTCAAAGGAGTCCCAACTATAGATAAGATTTTTTTATCACGTCTTTGTACGGAAGAGCCACTCGGATTTGGTATTATAGGTTATGATGTCAATAAATCCTTACCCTATCCAGTCACTCATGACTATCGCCACGGTCAAACGCTTTAGCATTGCTGAGTACCACCGCTTAACAGAATTAGGATTTTTAACCGAGAATGATAGAGTTGAATTAATTAAAGGACAAATTATTCAGATGGCAGCTAAAGGAACAGCCCATGAAGTTTGTTTGACTCGACTGCTGAGAGAATTAACAAAATTATTATCCGAAAGAGCTATTTTAAGGTGTCAATCACCCATAGTCATGCCGACAGATAGCGAACCTGAACCAGACTTTACCATTGTCCAAAATCGCGAGGATGAGTATTTATCTTCTCATCCTAGTCCAGCAGAAGTGTTGCTAGTTATCGAAATAGCAGACTCGTCTTTAAGTTATGACCGAG
The DNA here is from genome assembly GCA_949127975.1 of Oscillatoriales cyanobacterium PMM_0019. Lineage (GTDB taxonomy): Bacteria > Cyanobacteriota > Cyanobacteriia > Cyanobacteriales > CASBRB01 > CASBRB01. The sequence continues at coordinate 4,120 of CASBRB010000512.1, forward strand.
AAGTTAAATTGCCGATGTATGCTGAATCTGGGATTCCTGACTACTGGCTGTTTAACTTACCAGAAAATTGCCTAGAATTTTACAGCCAACCTTATCAGAATTCTGCAGGAAGTTTCGGATATAGCTTAAAACGGGTGATTTTACCCAACAATGCGATCGCACTGCCGGGGTTTCCTGAATTGTATCTTGACTTGGCTAATATTTTTCCTAGACTACGCTAGAATTTAATCGTAATTTATCGAAAGGCAGTACGTAAATCTTGTTTTAGCTAGAAGGAGGTAGAGTTATGCATAGTGTTAAGTTACGTTCTCGCGTTGGTTCTGATGGAGTTTTACGTTTAGATGTCCCTGTAGGGTTAACCGATGCCGAGTTAGAAGTAACGGTGACGTTCAAGAAAGTAACACCAGTCACAAAAACCTCAGAGGAATTAGGTTGGGAACCGGGTTTCTTTGAAAGAACCTATGGCAGTTGTGCTGACAATCCCATTGTTATTGATAATGAGGGAATATCGCCAGATCTAGACGATAATTTAGAAGGAGTTTTTGACAAGCAGGAATTAGTGTGGTGATTTATTTACTAGATACTAATGTCTGTGTCAGGTAATTAAACGGGCGCTCTGTGGCAATTAGAGAAAGGATACAAGCGACTAATCCACAAGATATTGCTGTTTGTTCGGTGGTAAAAGCCGAATCCCCGTCTTTTTAGAGCGGGGAGTGTCAACCAACAATGCGATCGCACTGCCGGGATTTCCTGAATTGTACCTGGATTTGGCTAATATATTTCCTAGACTACGCTAGAATTTCATTTCTGAAAGCCCTTACCATCCTTTTTTTTACCCTTATTTTTAGGCTTAGATTTACTAACTTCTCCTAATGCTTCTTGAAACAGGTTGTGTAAATGCAGAGGCACACTGGCAATTTCTGGTAGCTCTGGTTCTAGCGGTTTTTTGTATTCTTGCAAAAGGTTGTCTAGGTCGCTTTCAAGTTTAAACTCTTGACGTTCTAATACTGTTTGCAACACCTTTTCTAGCTGCTGGGGATACTGCTGGGCTAACCGATGCCAGATAAAGAAGTTAATTGTGGGATCTTCCAGGTATTTGCGAACAAGTTTTTCGGTATCTTCGTTAAAAAGCCAATTGTCTGATTCCAGGATAGCTGTAAACTTACAATAGTTTGCAAGTAAAATCTGTCCCCAGCGGGGATTGGTGAGGACTGTTACCTGTTCTGCTTTTTTCAAGTTTTCCGGCAACTCAATTTTGGGCGTCACCATTTTGGCTTTGCCTTTACCTTCAAATAGCTGGGAAATTGTTTTGGAATCAGCGCCTGCCTCTGCTGCGGCTGCTTTCATTTCTTCCTCTGTAACTCCAGCTTCTTCGCCTAACTCTACTAGCGATTTTGAGTCATCTATGCCTGCGGCTGCGAGGCTTCGCTTTGTCATTTTCTCCTGAAATTCTCCAATTTTCTTGTTTAACTGGTATCCAGGCAGTGTTATTTCATCGCTACCAAAAAACTCGACAAATTCCTGGTGATATCTTTCTACTGACTTCCACGCTTCCTCTAGCAAGTCTGGGGAGTCGCTGTAAAGGGATTTCTTGTGATCTTCTTTAAAATTACCAATGGCGACAGCTAGCTTGGGTTTGCCCAAACTACCCATTGGTATACAGGGACCTGAAAACATCCAGTAGCTATCGGTTACAGGCGCAATCCGAGTCAGTAAGATTTCCCCCATTTTAAACCGCGCCATCTCCTCCAGGGTAATCGGATCGTTTGGTTTAACTGTATAATCCTTGGCTGAGAGCCAGTTCCTTAGCTCAAAGCCATCGGGCAGGATTTGCTTGACGGCAAATAAGCCCATGAAGCTGCCCCGCCACCTACTCACTAAGTCGCTCTCGCTCTGTGGCAATTCTGGCTGACTCTCTAAAAACAAATCTAGTGGCGTCTTGTCTCCCACTTTCCCTTCTGTCACAAAGGAGTCAATCAGCAAGTTTCTCTGGTAGGTGGCATCATAGCGTTGCTTGGATGAGCCCAAACCTGCCGCAACATAAGCTTCTAGAGCTACCGCTAACTCCCCTTCTGCCTCGATGACAAATTCAATTAACTCTTGCTTGAGAACGCGCGATCGCTCTAGTATAGCATCCACAACTTAATCTCTCGTATGAACAACTTTAGATTACAACTATTAACAGGACTGTAGCAGACTGGGCATATATAGGGTAGCCCTGCAATCGGTGTTCTTTCTCGTTATTTCTCGTTTTCTCGTTCCGGTGGCTCTGCCTGGGAATGCAGTTTGGAGGCAGAGCCTCAACTCAAGAGAACACCACCGTGGGAGCAATCGGTGTTCTTTCTCGTTCCCTCCTTATAGCGCTTGTGCTTACCCACATCTTCTGAAACCCTTGTATTTTGGGCTTAAAATTTTATGCAAGGATTAGGAATGCACCTGGAACAAGCACAGTACTTACGCACACTGGCATATAGGGGCAACCACAGGGGGTTTGCCCCTACGAACCCGCTATATAGCAACCGCTTTGGCAGGGTGGTTTCATACAAAAAAAGAAAAAAAAGCTCGAAGATTGCTCATCACTACCAAAGGGTTTTGACTACACCCCTTCTC